>CALYPW010000009.1 GCA_945278685.1 uncultured Dolosicoccus sp. | reverse complement strand
AGCGATATCTCAACAAGAAAAAGATGCGAGAAGCTAGTAGAGTATAAAAAACTCAAGATATTTCTCTAGTTGGCCAAAGAAATATCTTGAGTCTATTAAAAATAACCTAACTCATAAAAGTGAAAAATCGAGACATTTTCATTTGTGATTGACAGAAAAACCTTCCAACAAAGCCGAAAGGTTTTTCTTATGAGAGTTATTCATTTTCTATTGAATCACCAATTTCGTTCGTATCGATTTTCGCAACCGAACTGACTTTCGCATCTTTATCCAGTCTGATCATGCGGACTCCTAAAGTGGCGCGTGAACTTTGTGATACATCGGAGGTTTTAATGCGGATCACAACTCCGTGATCAGTCATGATGACTAGATCTTCTTTACCCTGTGTAGCAACGATTCCTGCCAATTTCCCACTCTTTTCAGAGATGTTGGAGGTTTTGACACCGAACCCTCCACGTTTTTTCAAAACATACTCAGAAACAGATGTACGTTTGCCGTAACCTTTTTCGGTCACGGCTAAAACTTCTTCATCTTCTTCGAGAACTACTGCGCCGATGACGAAATCATCGCCACGCAATCTAATTCCACGAACTCCTGTAGCAGTTCTTCCCATCACACGCACATCTTCTTCATTGAATGCAATGGCATTTCCTTCATGAGAACCAATGATGATTGATTGGTTCCCTCTAGTTGGAAAGACGCTGACGAGTTCATCGCCCTCTTTTAAGTTTAAGGCAATTAAACCGTTGTTCCGAATTGATTTGTATTCTTCAACATCACTTCTTTTAGCCGTTCCATCTTTCGTTAGGAAGAATAGATATTTTTCATCTTTATCATCATTCACAGAGATCATTTCTCGGATGTATTCATCATCACTGAGGTTTAACAAGTTGACCACTGGAATTCCGCGAGCAGTACGGCCATATTCTGGAATTTCATATCCACGACTTCGATAGACACGTCCTTTGTTTGTAAAGAAGAAGATTGTGTCATGGGTCGATCCTGATACGAGAGCTTGAATACCGTCATCATCCCTAACGCCCATTCCTTGAACACCACGTCCTCCACGATTTTGTACTTGGAACTCATCTTCAGTCATTCGTTTGATATACCCCTTTGAAGTAAGGGTAATCAGAATATTCTCTTCATCAATTAGATCTTCATCTTCAATGCTGAGAATTTCTCCTACCATTAACTCTGTTCGACGATCATCGTCATAACGAGTTTTTATTTCTAAGAGTTCATCTTCGATGATTTCATAGACGCGTTCACTGCTTGCGAGTATTTCTGTTAGGCGACTAATGAGCTCTTTCAAGTCATCGTATTCTTCTGTCAGTTTCTCGCGTTCTAAACCGGTCAATCTGACAAGGCGTAGATCCAGAATTGCTCGTGCTTGTTTTTCCGTAAATGAAAATTCAGCAATTAGTTGCTCTTTAGCGATGTTCCCATCCCTTGATGTGCGGATGATTTGAATGATTCGATCAATGACATCAATGGCTTTTAAAAGGCCTTCTAGAATATGCGCACGTGCTTGCGCTCGGTCCTTATCAAACTGAGTACGGCGACGAATAACTTCTTCTTGGTGATCGATATATTTTGTTAAAACATCTCGAATGTTTAATATCTTAGGAACTCCATTATCAATAGCTAACATATTAAAGCCAAAATAAACTTGTAGCGAGGTGTATTTATATAGGTTATTCAAGACAATGGCCGCACTGGTATCCCGTCGAACTTCAACGATCATTCTCATACCTTCACGTCCAGATTCATCCGCTACATAAGTAATCCCTTCAATTTCACGTTCCCGTGCCAATTCTGCAATTCGCTCAACTAAACGCGCCTTATTGACACCATAAGGTAGTTCTGTGACTACTATTCGCTCACGGTCATTGCCGAAGTTTTCGATTTCAACTTTCCCACGAACGGTGATTCTACCTCTTCCCGTTTCGTAAGCACGTCGAATGCCTGATTTTCCTAAGACGATTCCTCCTGTCGGAAAGTCTGGCCCTGGCAAGACATCCATAATTTCACTGATAATAGCGTCTGGGTTTTTCATCAATAAGACGACCGCATCAATGACTTCTCCTAGATTATGTGGAGGAATGTTGGTAGCCATTCCAACTGCGATACCTGAGGTTCCATTCACTAATAGGTTAGGGAATCTAGCGGGTAAAACAACTGGCTCTTTTTCTTCTTGAGAATAGTTATCTTGGTAGTCGATGGTATCTTTGTTGATATCTTTTAGCATTTCAGTCGCAATACGGCTCATTCGAGCTTCCGTATAACGCATGGCTGCCGCTCCATCCCCATCCACTGATCCAAAGTTTCCGTGACCATCGACTAGCATTTGACGGTAGCTGAAGGGCTGTGCCATTCGAACCATTGCTTCGTAGATTGCACTATCCCCGTGTGGGTGATACTTACCCATGACATCTCCGACAATTCGCGCCGACTTCTTATAAGGTCGGTCCGGAGTCGTTCCTAATTCATTCATTCCATAAAGAATACGACGATGAACTGGTTTTAACCCATCGCGAACATCTGGTAAAGCACGAGCTACAATGACGCTCATTGCATAATCTAAGAAAGATGTACGCATTTCTGAGGACAAATTAATTTCCTCTATTTGATCCGCTTCATGATCAAATACATCAGCCATTTAAATTGACTCCTTTCATTTTTACGATTAAATATCCAAGTTTTCAACGAAAGTGGCATTTTCCTCAATAAACTCTCGACGTGGCTCTACTTCATCGCCCATGAGCATGCTCATCACTTGATCTGCTTCCTCAGCATCATCGTATGTGACTCGCTGTAGACGTCGGTTTTGTGGGTTCATCGTTGTATCCCATAATTGGTCGTCATTCATTTCTCCCAATCCTTTATAACGTTGGAGAGTATATCGAGCATCGGGGTTTTCTGTTTGCCATGCTTCCAATTCTTCATCAGAATTCATATAAATTTCTCGGCGACCCTGTTTTACTTGATACAAAGGAGGGTTGGCAACATAGACATAACCAGCTTCCAAAACAGGACGCATGTATCTAAAAATTAACGTTAATAACAAGGTTCGAATGTGAGCACCGTCGACATCCGCATCTGTCATGATGATCAATTTATGATAGCGTGCTTTCGTAACATCAAACTCTGATCCGAATCCGGTTCCCATTGCTGTGAATAAAGAACGTATTTCTTCATTGCTGAGTATTCGGTCCATAGAGGCTTTCTCAACGTTTAGAATCTTTCCTCTAATCGGTAAAATGGCTTGGTACATTCTTGAGCGACCTTGTTTAGCAGATCCTCCTGCAGAATCCCCTTCTACAATGAAAAGTTCGCATTTTTCAGGATCATTGCTGGAACAATCCGCCAATTTTCCTGGTAAATTACTGATCTCAAGCACATTTTTTTGACGGGTCATTTCACGAGCACGACGGGCAGCTTTACGAGCCTGGGCGGCAAGAATTCCTTTATCAACAATTACCTTTGCAATTTGAGGATTTTCCAATAAAAACTCCTCAAAACCAGCTGAAAATAAACGATTCGTAATTCCACGAACATCGGAGTTGCCTAATTTTGTTTTTGTCTGACCTTCGAATTGTGGTTCCGGATGTTTGATGGATAAAATGGCCGTCATGCCCTCACGCACATCGTCACCCGTTAAGTTGTCATCATTATCTTTTAAGAATTCCATATTTCTTGCGTAGTCATTAATGACACGGGTAAGACCTGCACGAAATCCTGATTCGTGGGTTCCCCCTTCATGGGTGTGGATGTTATTGGCAAAAGATAGGAAGGTCTCACGATACTCGGTCGTATATTGCAAGGCAATCTCGACCTGCACGCCTTCGTTGATCGTATTAATATAAACAGGCTCATCGAAAAGAACTTCTTTGTCCTCATTGAGATATTGAACATAACTCTTAATTCCACCTTCGTAATGGTAGGAATCTTTTTGTTCTTGACCTTCGCGTCTATCCTCAATGGAAATACTTAATCCTTTATTTAAAAAAGCAAGTTCTCGAATACGTCCTTTTAAACGTGAATAGTCAAAGGTGGTGGTGTCAATGAAAATCGCTGGATCCGGAGAAAAATTAACAGTCGTACCTGTTGAGTCAGAATCACCAATGATTTCTAAATCTTCCAATATTTGGCCACGCTCATATTTCTGTTGATAGACATTGCCATGGCGTTTCACAGTAACAGTCAAATTAGTGGCCAATGCATTAACGACAGCGGCTCCTACCCCGTGCAAACCACCAGAAACTTGATAACTATCTCCATCAAATTTACCTCCGGCGTGTAGAGTTGTAAAAACTGTTTCGACGGCAGGCCTGCCGGTATTTTTTTGAGTATCAACCGGAATTCCTCGTCCATCATCCACAACCGTTATACTCTCATCTTCTTCAATGATGACTTCGATGTGTGTGGCGTATCCTGCCAAGGCTTCGTCAATGGAATTATCAACGATTTCCCAAACTAAGTGATGGAGCCCTTCTTCACTGGTTGATCCGATGTACATTCCAGGGCGTTTTCGAACAGCTTCAAGCCCTTCTAAAACCTGAATTTGTTCAGCACCATAATCTACGTTATGACCTTCGTGTTCACTCATTCAGTTAACTTCCTTTCTTTCCATTCAGATTGGTAACAAATCCTTTTGTCACTTCGTAGATCTCAGCATGTTCCATTTGATGAACTTTCAATCCTTCGATGGTTGCTGTGGTTAAGATCGTCTGAACTTTATCTTTTATATGATTCATTAAAATATGTTGGCGATTATCGTCTAATTCTGATAAAACATCGTCTAATAATAAAATTGGGTATTCATTGGTTAATTGATAAATAAGTTCGGTTTCTGCCAATTTTAAACTCAGAACGATGGTACGTTGCTGGCCTTGAGAACCAAATTGTTGAGCTTCCTGTCCATTGATAGATAACTTTAAATCATCTCGATGTGGGCCATAAAGAGTCGTACGACGATTTTTTTCTTGTTCCAATGATTCAGAAAACAGCACATAAAATTGATCCTTAAGTGTTTCCAATTGCGTGTAATCTAAGCGCTTGCTATTAGGTATATATTCAACAGATAGATCGTCACGTTGATTGGATAGATCTCTATGGATAGGAATCGCCAACTCTTCCAAAGCAATCACAAATTTAACGCGATTTTCGATGATAATCAACGATTTTTCAATGAGTTGTTCAGTGAGAATATCAAAATAAATTTGGTCAAATATTGAAGAACGTCCAAACTCTCTCAAATAGGCGTTTCGTTGTTTCAAGATGCGGTTATAGTCTAATAATTCACTTAAATAAATGGGGGAAGCCTGGCCTAATTCAACATCTATAAAACGTCGTCTTAAGCTCGGACTTCCCTTTATTAATTGCATATCTTCCGGTGCAAACATGATCGCATGCATTTTACCGATAAAATGACTCAATTTAGGCTGCTCAATGTGGTTGAATTTCGCAATTTTCCCTCGATTATTTAAAACAATTTCCAGATTGAAATCGAAAGATTTCGTTGCTACTTCAGCTTCAATTTTTGCGTAATCTCTTTCTAGATGAATCATCTCTCTATCACGGTTCGTTCGATGACTTTTAGCGACAGAAAGCAAATAAATCGCCTCTAGAATATTCGTTTTACCTTGAGCATTATCTCCAGTAAAAATAGTCAACCCTGATTGGAATTCCAGACTTAATTCTTGATAGCTTCTAAAGTTCGTGAGAGATAATTTTTTTAAATACATTTATTTCGCAATCAGAATGGTCAGTTCTTCTACCGGTATCAGTAGTTGGTCGCCCCGATAAATTTTCTTACCACGGCGGTCTTCCAATTCCCCATTCAAATAAACCGCGTATTCCTGTAGGAACCATTTGGCCTGACCTCCACTCCCGATCACATTGGCATATTTTAATGCCTGAGCAAGCGTGATAAAATCATCTTTTAATTCGATTGTGATTGTTTGAGTCATTTTTTCACCTAATTTCCTTCGGTATTACCCCTATTCTATCATGATACCGCCTAAAATTCAATTTTTTGAGGGTTTCCACGCTTTTTAGGTTATATAAGAAAAACACTTTAGAAGGAAAAAATATCCTTTAAAACAAAAAAAACAGCCAAATGGCTGTTTTTGGATAAGATATGACATTTAATAATGAGTTCTTATGGGAGTGAGCAATTGTAATAACTCGTTATGAGGAATCTCACTTTCTTCTTCGGCAACAATGAAGATTGGTTCCACGGCTGATTTGAATTTCAACCGGATATTTGTCGCACCAAAGGCATTCAGAGCTTCCTTCATGTAATCGGGATTGAAAGAAATATTGATCTGTGGTCCTGAAACATTTTCATATTCAATATTTTCAGAAACAAAACTCGCTTCATTACCTGGCACAGAAACTTCTACTTTGTCTTCCGAAACATCTAAATGAACGGTTGTATTGATGGATTCATTAGCAATTAGCGCTGCTCGATCAATGGCGGCAAGAAATACTTGCGCATCAACGACAAATTCCGTACTACTTTCTTGAGGAAGTAGGCGATCCGTTTCAGGGTAGCTACCTTCAATCAAGCGAGAATAGATCGTATTGTTTTCAGATTTGAAGATCACTTGTTGGTCGGTTACAGTCATAGTTAATTCTTGATCATCGCCGACAATCCGCACTAACTCATTCAATGTTTTTTTTGGAATGGTGATGTCATCAAAAATTTGTTCGGAAGATTCGAAATTCATAGGAATATCTCTTCGGCTGAGTCGATGACTGTCGGTGGCAACCCCACGAATATGGCCTTCACCAGCAATCAAATGAACACCCGTCAATATCGGACGATTCTCTTGATTGGAAGTTGCAAATAGTGTTTGAGTGATCATATTTTTAAAAGCTATCGTAGGAAGAGAGATTTGATGATCAAGATTCACGTCGGGTAAGCGCGGGTATTGATCACCATCTACACCACTTATGACAAAGACGGCTGTTCCCGAAGTGATAGTAGCCGCATTGGCTTCGTTAACATCAATGCTTACTTTATCTGTAGGGAGTTTACGGACAACTTCGTTAAATAAGCGAGCGGGGAGTACTACTGAACCGCTTCTTTCAATATGAATGTCTAAACTAGGATCAGAGACTGGTAAGAAACTTTCAATCGAAATTTCAGCATCACTTCCGATAAGAGTGATACCAGAATCATCGCAGGATATTTTTATACCTTTTAAAACTTCAATAGGCGCAGTATGAGAAACAGCTCTTAAAATATTTGCAAGTTGATTTGCAAATGGTTGTCTTTTAATTGTAAATTTCATGGCATCTCCTTAAGTATATATATTATATATAGATAGTATTAGTAGTAGGACCTGTGTATAGCGTGAATAAGTCAGTGAAACGCGGTAGGTACCTTTTTTAAGCATGTCCATCCACATGTGCATAACTGTGTACAAGTCCTCTCTTTATACACGTTTAATTTTTTAGTTGTTTGGTGAGTTCTTCAACGTCTTGTTGGATTTGAGAATCTACCTTTAAAAGTTCTTCGATTTTCTCGTAAGCATGCATCACCGTCGTGTGATTTTTATTTCCGAAAGCAGTTCCGATTTGGGGGTAAGAGTATTCTCCAATTTCACGGGACAAGTACATACCAATTTGACGTGGAAGGACGATATTTCGAGTACGTTTAGTTCCTTTAATATCATCAGGAGTTATGTCGAAATACTTGCTGACTTTCTTAATGACTTCTTCTGGGGTCACAACCTGTGGCTGTTCTGTGGATGTCTTTAGTAAAGAATGCAAAGCCTCAGCAGCTAAACTAGGAGTAATTTCCTTCCCATAGATGGCCGAATAAGCATTTACACGCATGAGTGCTCCTTCGAGCTCTCGTACGTTTGAATCAATATTAGACGCGATATACGTTAAGGCATCAGGATCTATATCTAGAGACTCTGCCGATGCTTTGTTGCGTAAAATCGCAATCCTAGTTTCTAAATCAGGTGGAGAGATATCGGTAGATAATCCCCAAGCAAATCGGCTGACTAGCCGTTCTTCAATATTTTCAATGTCATTAGGAAGACGGTCACTTGTTAGGACAATTCTTCTCTCATCATTATAAAGGGCATTAAAAGTATGGAAGAATTCTTCTTGCGTACCTTCTTTATTTGCCAAAAACTGAATGTCATCAATGAGCAAAGCATCGACACTGCGATATCCTTCCCGAAATTCTTCTTGATTTCCTGTACGGATACTATTCACGAAATCATTGACGAAACTCTCACTGGTCGTATATTTTACACGTGCCGTAGGCGATTGTCTGAGAATTTCATTACCGATGGCTTGCATCAAGTGAGTTTTCCCGAGTCCGACTCCTCCATAAATTAGCAGGGGATTGAATACTTTAGGCCCATCCAAACTCGTTGTTGCAACCGCTAAAGCAGCCCCATGGGCCATTTTATTGCCTTCACCAACGACGAAATTTTCAAAGGTATATTTGGTATTTAAATGAGAATTGGTAGCCATGTGAGAAGGGGAAGCAGTTCTACGATGGGCTTCGTTTGTTTTGCTCATTTCCTCAATAGGATTAATTACAAAGATTGGTTCGAATTCAACGCTGAAGCGATTAAAGGTAAATTCAAGAACGTACCCTTTTAAATTACGCTCCCAGTAATGTTTTGTAGCGTCATTAGGAACAGAAATGGATACCGATTGACGACCAATGCGAATAATGTCGGTCGGCAAGACCCAGTTATTATATGATTCTACTGACAATTGTTCTCTTAAATAGTCAGAAAATGTTGACCAAAACTGAGTTTTGTCATTCATGGATTTATCACCTTCCCAGTGAATTTTAGATACAAACATTATAACAATCAAAAAAGTTTTGCACAAGGTAACCTCATTGCTCACTGACAAACACACATATCCCATGGGAAGTTATCAACATCCACTCAAAAACTGTTTAAAAGTCTGTGAAACACTTTTTAAATTAGAGTGCTGTGCATAAAAACAGAAGTCAATATCATTGATATAAAGCTGTTTCACAAAGATCTCCACAAGGGCTGTGGACAAACAACACACGATATAAACACTATGTGTTTTTGTGGATAAACTGTCAAAACCTCTGTGAATTCCTTTTGGAGATTAAAAATTATCCACAGATTGTAAAGAGGGTAAAATAACTTGTGGATAATGTTTGTCAATAGAAGTGTAAGAATTTATCTTGACTTTTTCGAACAGAATTATTAGAATTGATTGGTACTTTGTATATATGAGGATGTAGGAGGTGCGAGCTGTGAAAAGAACATACCAACCGAAAAAGCGTAGACGCAAAAAAGTTCACGGTTTCCGTAAGAGAATGAGTACTAAAAATGGACGTCGTGTTTTAAGAAACCGTCGTCGTAAAGGTAGAAAAAGATTATCTAGATAATCAATCATTAAAAGATTTCGATTGCAGAAACTGCGATCGAAATCTTTTTTGTTTTTCAATATTTTGGCAACAATGTTTAGCTTTAATCACTCATTTCGATATAATATATTGAGTAGAATGAACGGAAAGGGGCGAGAAATTCTGTGAAGAAGCAATACCGAATTAAAAAAGAAAGTGAATTCCAACGCGTCTTTCAAGAAGGAAAATCCAAAGCAAATCGACAGCTAGTGGCTTATTTTTTACCCCAAAAAAATCAAACACACTGGCGGGTAGGTCTTTCTGTTGGTAAGAGAATCGGTAATGCCGTGACACGTAATCAAGTGAAACGCCACCTAAGACGGGGAGTTCATGAGCTTTCAGAACACATATCAAATGATATGGATTTCATACTGATCGCTCGACCTGACATTATCAACAAAGATTTTTTTGAAATTAAGCATTCAATTCGGCATGTCATGAGCATCGCAGGTGTTATAAATGATGAAGCATTTGAAGACAGTGGAGGAAATAATGACTTATAAAGTAAAAAGGTATACGCAATTAGCACTTATTCTTAGTTTAGTTGTATTCTTAGGCGCATGTAGTATGGATCCTATTTCATCAGAAAGCACGGGAATTTGGGATCGCTACATTGTTTATAATTTTTCCCTTGTGATTGAGTGGTTCTCAAAACTTTTTGGAAATAATCCTGCTTTTGGTATCATCACTTTTACAATTATTATTCGATTACTAATGATGCCTTTGATGATTAGGCAAATAAAATCACAACAACAGATGGCTGAATTACAACCTGAATTACAAGCGATTCAAGAGAAGTATCCTGGCCGAGATCAGATGTCGATGGAATTAATGCAGGAAGAACAACAGGCACTTTATGACAAACATGATGTGAATCAATTTACGGGTTGTCTACCAATGTTGATTCAATTACCAATTATGATGGCCCTTTATCAAGTGATTCTGCGTACAGATTCCCTCAGAGTTGGTGAATTCTTATGGACCAACCTCGGACAAAAAGATCCATATTTCATCTTACCAATCCTAGCGGCTGGTCTAACCTTAGCCTCTACTTATTTAAGTATGAAGAGCAACCCTGTTCAAAATTCAACGACAAAAATCATGATGTTCGCCATGCCCCTGATGATTTTATTCGTATCGGTGAGTTTACCGACAGCCGTTGTATTGTATTGGGTAGTATCTAACGCAATAACTGTTATTCAAACCTTAGTTTTCAATAATCCATACAAGATTATTGCTGAAAGAGAAGCAAAAGAACAAGCAGAAAAAGAGCGCGAGCGTCGCTTACGAAGAGAACTTAAGCGTGCCCGCCGTCGTTAATAAGAAAGGTTGAAGATCATGTTAAACAATAAGGTGACAATTCGAGCAAAAGATGTTGAAACAGCTACTCTTGAAGGTCTCAAAAGATTAAACATTACAAAAGAACATGCTGAAATCCATGTGATTTATGAAGGTAAACGTGGTTTTTTAGGTTTTGGTCAACAAGACGCAGTGGTAGAAGTCTCTTTAAAAACAGATCTGTCCATTGAAGAAATGTACGATGCAGCGGTTGAAGAGATTCCTAGAGAGCATGAAAAAACACTGGTTCATTTGGATGAGGTCAATACAACTGGACGTCTCCAAGAAGAAGATACTTATGAAGTTGAAACGGATGATCCCGATCACGTAGTAGCAAGTGCGATTGATCCAAAGAAAGAGTTCATGGAAGAAGTTTCCGAACAAGACTCAGAGGAAAAATTAGCAGTTGCTGAAGAAAACGAAGAAAAAGAAAAAGTAGAAGATCTATCGAGTCGTGAGGAAGCGATTCAAGAAGTCGGTCAGTATATTAAAAAAATTCTTTCAGAATACGGAGCAGATGTAATGGTGACTTCCCAAGGTAACCAACGTCAAGTATCTTTCGAGATCGAAACTTCAAAACCTGGATTAGTCATCGGAAAACACGGAAGAACCATCAACTCACTGCAAATCTTGGCGCAAATCCTTTTGCATCGCCTGCTACGAAAGAATTTAACGGTTATTTTAAACGTAGGTGATTACCGAAATCGTCGCGCACAAATCTTGCAGCAAATTGCGGAACAGGAAGCAGAAAACGTTCTAAGCACTCGGGAATCAAGCATCTTGGATCCTTTACCTGCCTATGAACGTAAACAAATCCATAATCATCTAAGTAAAATTGAAAACATACGGACTCGATCAGAAGGTAAGGAGCCGAACCGCTATCTCGTGATTGAGTATCGCCCATAAAGTAAAATAATCAGGACGAAAGTCCTGGTTTTTTGTTGAATTTGCACAGGTTATGGTATACTGTGACAGATTTAAAGTAAGGAGTCGAAGTAATGAGCCGAACAACTCGTTTACTATTATTATGGGGCCTATCGCTGTGCATGGCAGGATGTGGCAAAGAGCCGATGATTCATCTAAGTGATGAAGTGAGGACATCCATTGAACAAAAAGAAAATAAAGATAAACAAGAGGATAATGGTGCGAATGCAGATTTAACGGATGTTCTTAGTTCAGAAGAATCACAAACTGAAGAGCTCCCGAAGTTTCAGGAAGTAGATTTCCGATTAGGCAAAGAATTTTCTGGTGAAGCTCTGGAGTTAAAGAACTATTTTCCAACTCCAGCAGATACGCTAAAAACCTATCTGATGGATGGGGAGAAAGTGACCGTTTATCCGGATCTCATTCAAGAAGATCAAAGTCGAGAAATTCTAAGCTACACATACGAAGATGCCTTTGAATCCAAATTGTATCAATGGAATTGGAATCAATATTTGGAAGCGGGTCTTGCAACCCATAGCTATCCTTCGAATGATACCCTCACGAGCTATGATCAATCAGTAGTTTATACACTCTTAGAAGGCCCTTTAATGAAAGGCACTACTTGGATTTCCAGCGATGGAGTCACAAGTGAAATTACGGGTATCTACGAAACAGCAACGATCAATGATGCATCGTATGAAGAGATTATCGAAGTCACCACCTCTCTATCAGAAGGAACTTTGAAACAATTTTATGCTTTAGATGTGGGATTAATCTATGAGAGTCTCGAGGATGACATGCTCACAGCGCTTTTGAATCTTGAAGAAGACCAGACGAATCATCAAGCACTCACAATTTATGAATGGATCGACCAGAATGAATTTGAGGAGTTTGAAGAAACGCTTGAATGGAAAACCAATGACTCTCAGCCTTTTATTCTTGAAGAACTCTTCAAAATTCTGGGCTGGATTTCCGAAGATGTCATGATCCATACATTGTTAATCGATGAGTCACAAGATTTATTGACTATTGATTTCAATTACTTATTTTCAGAAGATATCAAAAGCCATCCTCAGGGAGAGTTTTTTGTCATAGCTTCAATGGTTCAAACTCTAACAGATTACTTCCAATTATCCCATGTCGCCATTACCATGAATGGAGCGCCCGTTGTTCTTCCAGGTCTTCAAACTGAAGTCGGAGGATGGACTCAAGCAACCAATTGGGGAGGTTCAATGGACGCCCTGGATGATCTGGGACTGGAAGATATTCGCTCGGAATCTCAGTTGAACTAGTTGTCTCGTTATTCAAAAGCCTGTATAATGTAATTACCAGTATGAACGTATTTAGCAGTCAAAGTGCTTACTTTTCTTATGATCCAATAGGAGAAGTTTAGGCACTTTTTTGTTTGAGAATAATTATGAAAGGAGATTGCAATGTTTTACCAAAAAGATACAATTGCAGCCATCTCTACCGCATTAGGTGAAGGAGCAATTGGAATTGTACGAATGAGTGGCCCGGAAGCCCTACACATCGCCAATCAAGTCTTTAAAGGAGCGAATTTAGAAGAAGCAACTACGCACACCATGCATTATGGGCACCTGATTTCGCCAAAGACGGAACGTGTCGTGGATGAAGTCATGGTAAATATTCTATTAGGGCCACGTTCCTTCACAACCGAAGATGTTGTTGAAATAAATTGCCACGGTGGAGTGATCGCTGTCCAAAGAGTCTTGGAGCTACTTCTCGAAAATGGGGCGCGCTTATCGCAACCCGGAGAATTCAGTCAGCGAGCATTCTTGAATGGACGCATTGATCTTTCCCAAGCAGAAGCAATTATGGACATTATTCAAGCAAAAACAGAACGTGCAATGGATGCGTCGATGAATCAATTGCAAGGAAGTTTGAAGGAGAAAATCACCCGTCTTCGCCAGAAGATGTTAGAAACTCTGGCTCAAGTAGAAGTGAGTATCGATTATCCCGAATATGACGGGATTGAAGAATTATCTTTTGATCAATTACTTGAAACATCTCAAGAAATTCGACACGAAGCACTTAATTTGTTAAAAAAAGCCCGTCAAGGACGCATGTTCAGAGAAGGGATTCGAACGGCCATTATCGGACGACCCAATGTGGGCAAGTCTAGTTTACTGAATGCTCTCATTGGCGAAGAAAAGGCCATCGTTACCGAAATTGCTGGTACAACGAGAGATACGATCGAAGAATATATCACGATCAATGGCGTCCCTCTTCACTTGATAGATACCGCCGGTATCCGCCGAACCGATGATTTGGTAGAACAAATCGGAGTTAAGCGTAGCGAAGAAGCGATACAGGAAGCAGATTTGTTGGTCTTGGTATTGAATCAATCAGAAACTTTACAGGAAGAAGACCTTCGGCTTCTTGAGCAAACGAAGGATCATACACGGTTGATCTTGTTAAACAAACAAGACTTGCCAACGGCGATTGATTCTGAGGTTTTGTTTCAACATGCAAATGCCGATGAAGTGATCAGGCTTTCTGTCTTGGAAGAATTAGGAATTGAAGATTTTCAAGAAAAAATCAATGAGTTATTTTTTGCGGGGAAAATCGAACAAGATGACATGAATTATCTCCTCAACACTCGGCACACTCAGTTGTTGCAAGAGGTGATTGATTCACTGGATGAAGTCATTCAAGGCGCTGAAATTGGTGTTCCTATTGATTTAATTCAAATTGATTACACCCATGCTTGGAATTTATTGGGTGAAATTACCGGGGAGAGTGTTCAGGATGAATTAATTACAACCCTTTTCAGTGAGTTTTGTTTAGGAAAATAAGTAGAAAGGATGAACCAGGTGAAAGTTAAAAATTATGAAGCAGGTAACTACGAAGTCATTGTAGTAGGTGCAGGCCACGCAGGAGTTGAAGCAGCTCTCGCTTCTGCACGTATGGGGTGCGAAACGCTTTTATTAACGATTAATATGGACATGGTTGCCTATATGCCTTGTAACCCATCGATAGGTGGACCTGCTAAAGGAGTCGTCGTGCGTGAAATTGATGCATTAGGAGGCCAGATGGGTCTCAACACTGATGCCACTTACGTGCAAATGCGTTTATTAAATACAGGCAAGGGTCCAGCGGTTCAAGCCTTACGCGCTCAATCAGATAAAAATCTCTATTCTCAAACAATGAAAGAAACCATTGAAAATACGCCTCATCTAGACCTTAAGCAGGGATTGGTGAACGATTTAATTATAGAAGATGGAACCTGTCAGGGCGTCATCACGGATACAGGTGGCATCTACCGCTCCGAGGCAGTAGTATTGACAGCAGGTACCTCATCGAGAGGTAAAATCATGATTGGCGAAGTGGAATATTCTGCAGGTCCTAACAACACACTTCCTTCCATTCAATTGTCTGAATGTTTGTTGGAACACGGCATTGAGTTGACACGTTTCCAGACAGGAACACCTCCGCGAGTTAAGAGGGAAAGTCTTGATTATGACAAGATGGAAATTCAACCAGGCGATCTTGAACCCAATCATTTTTCTTTTTTAACCTCGGATGATCAATACTCAAAAGACAGCCTTCCCTGTTGGTTAACCCACACAAATGAGGCAACTCACGAAATCATTAAAAACAATCTTGATCGTACCCCGATGTTTGGCGGTGTGATTGAAGGAGTAGGGGCAAGGTACTGTCCGTCCATTGAAGATAAAATTGTTCGTTTTAGTGATAAGCCACGCCATCAATTATTTATTGAACCAGAAGGCTGGCACACGAGCGAAATGTATGTTCAAGGTTACTCTACCTCCATGCCTGAGGAAGTACAAATAAATATGTTACATTCGGTTCCTGGTTTAGAAGAGGCAAAAATCATGCGTCCCGGATATGCCATTGAATACGATGTCATTGTTCCTCACCAATTGACCTTGTCCTTAGAGCTTAAAGTGATCAAACATTTATTTACGGCAGGTCAAATGAATGGAACGAGTGGCTATGAAGAAGCCGCCGGCCAAGGTATTATTGCAGGAATCAATGCTGCTCGAAAAGTTCAAAAGAAAGATCCATTAATTTTAAAAAGAAGTGAAGCCTATATTGGTGTAATGATTGATGATTTGGTAACTAAAGGAACCACAGAACCCTATCGATTACTCACTTCACGGGCGGAATATCGCTTGTTGCTCCGTCATGACAATGCAGATTTACGGTTAACGGACAAAGGGCGCGAAATTGGCTTAGTTGATGATGAACGTTATAAGCAGTTTACTGATAAAAAATCACGCATCGAAGATGAAATTAAACGCTTAGAAAGTGTGCGGTTCACCCCGACAACCCCAGGTTTAGAAGAGTATCTTGATCGCATCGGTTCTACTCGGTTAAAAGATGGAATTTTAGCAGCTGATCTACTCAAGCGTCCAGAAGTTCTCTATCAAGAGTTGGTAAAGCTTATTCCAAGTGAGGATCCTCTGAGCCGTCAAGAAGGGCTCCAAGTTGAAATCCAAATTAAATATGCGGGTTACATCGTCAAGTCCTTACGACAAGTGGAAAAAATTCAAGGCATGGAAGATCAAACATTGCCACAAAACATTGATTATGAAGCGATGGATAACATCACTCAGGAGGCAAAAGAGCGATTAAGTTTGATTCAGCCATCGACTTTAGGCCAAGCAAGCAGAGTCAGTGGTGTCTCACCAGCAGATATTGCTGTTCTCTCCGTCTACCTTAAACAAGGAAATACTCCGCGAAAATCTTAAAGTTTACTCCCTTCCCAGATTCTCCTGTGAGGGGAGTTTTTATTACGACTGATCCAAAATCAAAATTACCGCTCCAACGAGGAAATTATTCTGTGAATAGGTACTTGAATTCATTGCAAAAGACACTTTTTTTCGATAATGTGTTTAGATGTGGAACATTGTTCCACGACTTACCAGAAGACGTGTTATAATGAGAAAAGAATGAATTTATCCAGTAAGTTAAACAAGGAGGAACCTTAGATGACTAAAATGATATCCATAGGAAATCAAAAGGGAGGTGTGGGAAAGACCACAACGACCGTTAACCTTGGAGCAGCCCTTGCGAAATTTGGAAAGAAAGTACTCATAATAGATGCTGATTCACAAGGAAATGCATCCAGTGGATTGGGAATTGAACGGGGAGATGTTAAGAACAGTCTGTATGATGTCTTGGTCAATGAAATTCCAGCAGAAGAATGCATCATTGAAACCTCTGCAGAGAATTTATACATTATTCCTTCAAATATTCAATTGGCCGCAGCAGAATTAGAACTTGCTAACGTTCCTAGACGAGAAGAACGTCTTAAGAATGCGTTGCAACCTATAAGGGAAAAATATGATTATATCCTTGTCGATTGCCCTCCTTCACTAGGAACACTTTCTATCAATGCTTTTACAGCCAGTGATTCCATTTTAATTCCTGTGCAAGCAGAGTATTATGCTTTGGAGGGACTTAGTCAATTACTAAATACCATTCGTTTGGTTCAAAGAACTTATAATCCAGACTTTCAAATTGAAGGCGTTTTAATGACGATGTTGGATCGACGAACGAAACTTGGTTTTGAAGTTGTTGAGGAAGTTAAAAAATATTTCCAAGAAAAGGTCTATGACACAATTATTTCTCGCAGCATCCAATTGTCTGAAGCCCCATCCTATGGTTTATCCATCATTGATTACGCAAAAAACTCCCGCGGAGCCAAGATGTATCTAGATTTAGCAAAGGAAGTGATTAACAATGACGAATAAAAAACGTGGAGGTCTAGGACGTGGAATTGATGCTTTGTTCACTGTCTACGAAGAGACACCGAGCGATCATGAAATTGTTGAGGAAATTTCTTTGTCTGAAATTCGCCCGAATCCTTACCAGCCACGAAAAGTTTTTGATGAAGGTGCTTTACAAGAATTAGCAAATTCCATCAAACAATCAGGAGTCTTTCAACCGGTCATTCTTCGTCGTTCCAGCATCCAAGGTTATGAATTGATTGCTGGGGAACGTCGCGTGAGAGCCAGCGAACTTGCTGGCAACACCACTATCCCAGCCATTGTGCGTGAGATCGATGAAGAGGCAATGATTGAGATTGCCATTGTAGAAAATCTCCAACGTGAGAACTTAAATCCTCTGGAAGAAGCAGAGGCCTATGAGGTGCTAATGGAGAAGTTAGATCTCACACAAGCGGAGGTAGCAAAACGTGTCGGCAAGAGTCGACCCTACATTGCCAATATTATTCGTCTTTTAAGTTTGCCACAAGAAATTAAAGGATATGTTACCGATAAAAAATTATCGATGGGACAAGCAAGAACACTGTTAGCTCTTAAAGATAAATCAAGAATGACAGAATTGGCACAAAGAGTGATCGCGGAGAAGTTGACTGTTCGCCAGTTGGAAGCTCTGATTCAGCAATACAATGAAGAAGAGAGATCCACCCCCAAAATCCAAGAGAAAAAAGCGGAAAGCAAACCTGCCCATATTGTGGCGATTGAACAACAAATGCAAGAACAATTTGGAACCAGTGCGTCAATCAAGCAAAAAGGGGAACGTGGAAAAATCGAAATTGAATACCTGTCTCAGGAAGATCTAACACGCATCTTAGATATTTTGAACATTCAAATTTGAAGGAGAGATTTTCTTGTCCAATAAAAATTACCACTTGCATGATAAGGTTGAAATGAAAAAGCCCCATGCTTGTCAAACGAATCGTTGGGAAGTCATTCGTTTAGGCATGGATATTCGTATCCGATGCGAGCACTGTGATCATATAGTCACTATGAAACGACGAGATTTTGAGAATCGATTGCGTCGCGTCGTCGAATTTCATAACAATGAAGAATAAATTTTACTAAAGAAAGAGAGCATTCAAGAATTATGTCATTAACAGCAGGAATTGTGGGACTGCCAAACGTCGGTAAGTCTACTTTATTCAATGCCATCACTAAAGCCGGAGTTGAGGCTGCCAACTACCCCTTCGCAACGATTGATCCGAACGTGGGAATTGTCGAAGTTCCTGACAAACGTTTGTCGGATATTACGACGGTTGTTAAACCACAAAAAGAAATTCCCACTACTTTTGAATTTACGGACATTGCTGGAATTGTTGAAGGAGCGAGTAAAGGGGAAGGATTGGGGAACCAATTTTTAAGCCACATTCGCCAAGTGGATGCTATTTGTCACGTGGTACGTTGTTTCGAAGACCCAAACATTACTCACGTGGACGGCAATGTTGATCCAATCAGAGACATCGAAACGATTAACCTCGAATTAATGCTTGCTGACCTGGACTCTGTCAATCGTCGTTTAGATCGTGTTGAACGCACAGCACGCTCCGGAGATGGCAATGCGAAGGATGAGTTAGTAGTTCTAGAAAAGGTTAAAGAGGCCTTAGAAAACGATCAGATGGCGAACTCCTTGGAGCTTAATGAAGAAGAACAAAAAATTGTCGATAGTCTCTTTCTGTTAACCAGCAAGAAAATGTTATTTGTTGCTAACATTGGAGAAGATGAAGTCAGCGATCCAAGTCAAAATATACACTTAGCAAAGGTTGAAGAATATGCCGCAAAGCAAGGTTCGGAAGTAGTTCCAGTGAGTGCTAGCCTGGAAGAAGAGATTTCAGCGTTGGACGATGAAGAAAAAGCGGACTTCTTGGAAGGTTTTGGCCTTGAACAATCTGGATTAGACATTCTCATTCAAAAAGCTTATTCCTTGCTAGGGTTAGGAACTTACTTTACTGCAGGAGAAAAAGAGGTACGCGCATGGACCTTCCGTAAAGGAATGACCGCACCAGAAGCAGCTGGGATCATTCACACGGATTTCGAGCGTGGGTTTATTCGTGCAGAAACTGTTTCCTACGATGATCTCATGAAATATGGAAGTATGTCAGCTGCCAGAGATGCTGGTCGCTACCGTTCAGAAGGACAAGATTATATTGTTCAAGACGGAGATATTATCTTATTCTTATTTAACGTGTAATTGAATGCTTTTGTGAGGAGGAAACATTAAATGACAAAAATACAAGAGCAAGAAATTCTTGAGACACAGGAATTACCAGAAGCGGACGAATCACCATCAGAGGTTTTGATATTTTCAATTCCAAAAAAATCGTTCCAAGAATTAACGCAAAGAAATCAAGATTTTATGATTTCATTGAACGGCATGATATCAGAGGAAGCGCTCGTCGCGGAAACACGATTAGAAGTATTCAATGAAATTGCTGAAACCCTCTTAGCTGGTCAGGATAGTGGTCAAACAGCAAGACAATTGTATGGTACGCCAAGTGAAACAGCGGAATTAGTTCTGAAACGCTATACAGAGGAACAAGAAGCAACAGTCGAAGCCCCAGAAAACATCCGAGGAATCGATGGTGGTTTACTGCTAGGATCTTTCTATGTGATATTGAATGGATTCACTGTGATGAAGACCCCAGAAGCATCCGCACAAGGTCAAGTGATGGGGATGCTCAGTATCCTTGTAAACTACGTCTTAGCCGTGATTTCCATGAAATTTATTACCCGATCGATGCCAGATTTTGATGCTTCCAAAGGCGAACGCGGATATATTAAGTACATCGCAGTTTCAATGCTTGCCATGATCATCTGGGTCATTGGTATTAATGGAAGTATGTATCTCTTGCCACCATCGATTAATCCACCCTTGCCTTATATGGGCTACTTTATCATTGGAGCTTTAGGATTTTTAGTTCGTTGGTATATCAGACGTCAATACAATATCAAAGGGCGAATTTTCTAATATAAAACACGCAGTTGTTTATGAGAATAAAATAAGAAACATAAAAAAACGATGATAAAGCGTGGAGTTGATTGATTTTTAAGCAAGTCCGTGATAATGTAATCTGAAATACCAACTTAACAAAACAGGGGGAAATGACGATGAAACCATGGGACACAAAGTTTGACCGTGAAGGATACACATTTGATGATGTTTTACTAGTTCCAGCAAAAAGTGAAGTATTGCCAAATGACACGGATTTATCTGTCGAATTAGCAGATAATTTAAAGCTCAACATTCCTTTAATCAGTGCAAGTATGGATACCGTTACTGAATCCAGAATGGCGATTGCAATGGCACGTCAAGGTGGATTAGGGGTTATTCATAAGAATATGTCCATTGAAGAACAGGCGCAAGAAGTCAGAAAAGTTAAAAGATCAGAAAATGGTGTGATCGTAGATCCTTTTTATTTGACTCCCCAACATTCCATTCGTGAAGTTGAAAAATTAATGTCTAAATATCGAATCAGTGGCGTTCCGATTGTAAAATCCGAAGACGATCTGACATTGGTGGGAATTATCACTAATCGAGATATCCGTTTCTATACCGAGGATGAATACGATCATCCTGTAGAAGAAGCAATGACAGCCGAAAATCTAGTGACTGCACCGATGGGCACATCCTTGAAAGGTGCGGAATCAATTCTTAAAAAATACCGCATCGAAAAGTTACCTTTGGTAGACGATCATGGACGCTTAGCCGGTCTGATTACCACCAAAGACATCGAAAAGGTAGTGACTTATCCAGATTCTGCCAAAGATGAACAGGGTCGCTTGCTAGTGGCAGCAGCTGTTGGAGTTACTGATGATACCTTTGACCGTGCAGCTACCTTGGTTGAACAAGACGTTGATGCGCTAGTCGTAGATACCGCCCATGGGCACAGTGAGGGAGTTTTAAGAAAACTTCGTGAGATTCGTGAGACTTTCCCTGAAGTCACATTAATTGTTGGTAACGTCGCGACTGCTGAAGGAACTAAAGAGTTATTCGATGCCGGTGCAGACGTTGTAAAAGTTGGAATTGGACCAGGTTCAATTTGTACGACCCGTGTCGTTGCTGGAGTAGGTGTTCCTCAGTTAACGGCTATTTACGAAGCGGCCAAGATTGCCCGTGAATACAATAAGACAATCATTGCTGATGGAGGCATCAAGTATTCGGGAGATATTGTTAAAGCCTTAGCGGCAGGTGGACATGCTGCGATGCTAGGAAGCATGCTAGCCGGAACCGATGAATCGCCAGGTGAATTTGAAATTTATCAAGGCCGTCGTTTTAAAGTTTATCGCGGAATGGGAAGTCTTGCTTCAATGGCCAGAGGGTCTGGCGACCGTTACTTCCAAGAAAGCAACGAAGCAAACAAGATGGTTCCTGAAGGGATTGAAGGGCGAGTTGCCTATAGTGGTTCAGTGATGGACATCGTCTTCCAAATGATCGGTGGCCTACGTTCTGGAATGGGTTATGTCGGAGCAGCTAATTTGAAAGAATTGCGCGATGAAGCCCAATTTGTACGCATGAGTGGCGCAGGATTGATAGAATCCCATCCTCACGATGTTCAAATTACCAAAGAAGCCCCGAACTACTCACGCAGATAATCAATGAAAACCAACTACATTATGTGGTTGGTTTTTTATTCTGGAAGCATGATAGTTTGTTATACTGGAAGAGCTGTTAAAATAAAGTTATCAAGAAGGAGTTGTCGCCATGAAAATTTTAGTAGTTGATGACGATCAAGAAATCGTTAATTTAGTGAAAATTTATTTGGAAAAAGAAAACTATGATGTCATTGAAGCAAGTAATGGCCAAGAGGCTCTGGAAATCTATCACGATCACTTGGACATCGATTTAATTGTCTTAGATATTATGATGCCTAAAGTAGATGGGAACCAAGTATTGCAACAATTACGTGATCAACGAGAGTCGATTCCTGTTATCATGCTAAGTGCCAAATCTTCTGACCATGATAAAATTGAAAGTTTAGGATATGGTGCAGATGATTACTTAACGAAACCCTTTAACCCTTTAGAGCTCGTTGCGCGCGTAAATTCCTTATTGCGCCGTCAATATCATTACCAAGAAGAAGCAGCTAACGAACTGACGATACACTCACTCGTCATTGATAAACTTTCGCACGAAGTAAAAACAACCCAAGGCGTGCAAATTCATTTGACGGCCATCGAGTTTGATATCTTGTACTTACTAGCAAGCAATCTTAATCAAACTTTCAATGCTGAAGAAATTTTTGCAAAGGTGTGGGGAGAAGAAAAAGAAATGAGTGCGAGGACCGTGATGGTTCACTTAAGTCATCTTCGTGACAAATTACGAAAAGGTACCGGTGGAGATGCCGTTATCCAAACCATTTGGGGAGTCGGCTACAAAATTGAAAAATAAATGGGCGCATAAGCTTATGAAACATCGCTCATCCTTTCGACACCTATGGTTGATGCTGATTGAGTTTATTGGAACCGTTGGTCATTCACTTTTGTTTTACATGAGTTTAGTGATTCTAGTGCGAGAAGCTAGACATTGGCCCATGAAATTTTTTGGAACTAACCGTACCTTGTCAGAAATCGTGCAGGAAATTGGATTGGATTTCCGAATAATTTTTATTGTTTATACTGTTGTGTTTTTGTTGTTGCTTTTCGGATTATTAGATTGGAAGATTAGGCGTCGAATTCGTGACATTCAAATTGAACAAATCTTCGACAGCTTCAAATTATTCATTCATGGAGATTATGCGGTGAGAGTACCCGCCGTTCCCGGAACTAATTTGACAGATATCATCAATGATGTCAATCGTTTATTGGAAGAGTTCGCGCAAGAGGTGCAAAAGAAAAAAGCTCTTGAAAAAAACAAAGATGAGCTAATTACCAATATTAGCCATGATTTACGGACACCCTTTACATCACTATTAGGTTATTTAGGGTTGATT
>CALYPW010000008.1 GCA_945278685.1 uncultured Dolosicoccus sp. | reverse complement strand
ATACTCCCTTCATCTTATGCCTCCTGCAGTTCATAGAATTTGTCGCTGGGTATATTTTACTTCAGAAAAAGATTTTAGGCAACCCTAAACTAGTCTTTCTTACCGTTTTTAATTGCTGCATTGACGAACCCTTCGAAAATTTTCTGATCCTTCAACCCTCTCAAAGCCAAATGTTCTGGATGCCACTGCACCCCTAAGATGAAACGATCGGGATAGGTTTTGCTTTGGAAAGCTTCGATCAAGCCATCTTCAGAGGTTGCCACTGCCAAATAATCAGGGGAAAGTTCTGTCCAAGAAAGTCCTTGGTGACGCAAGGAGTTCACAGGATGAACATCACTTCCAATAATATCATGCAAAAGAGTGTCTGCGACCACATCGACTATGTGACTGGGATGATCTGCTGGCACATTGGTGATCATGTGATCGGGATAGCCTGCAGAGGGTATGTCAATGATTAGCTTGCCACCCAAGTAGGCGTTAATCAGTTGGGCTCCTCAATAAATACCTAGAATCGGTTTGTTTGTTTCATGGTAGATTTTTGATAAAAGAGCCAGCTCTTGTTCATCCCTTTCCGGAGACACCAGCTGGGTGTATTGATCCGTTCGTTAGCCGGAGAGCATGGGGTCAATGTCTGTTCCTCCACTTAAGATCAAACCATCCAACACATCGACTAGCTCCGCATTGTAGGCCTCATCTTGGGAAATGGGAGTCAGGACTGGAAGACCACCGGCTAGGATCACTGTCCGAGTATAACTACTGCTCAACAAGTTCCAATGCTGGTGAAATGAACGAATGGTTCGCTCATTGACGGTCTTCAAACCGTCCACCGAATTGACCGTAATCCCTATCATAGGTTTCATGCCTTCCCCTACTTTCTGATACTTAATGCATTTATTATACGGGAAAAATGCAAAGCTTCCCATAAAAAAAGAGCCAGAACATTGGTTCTGACTTCTTGTCATTAATGAGCAACTTGTAAAATGTAGTCGTAAAATTTCTGAGCATCCATTTTCTCTGCCACATATTGGGTCTGGGGATTATCAGAATATGGGCGACGGTCTACAAGAAGCCGTCCGTAATGGGGGCCTTGAGTAACCGCAACATCCACGGGAGGGTTGGAAAACTCCACAGCATCCCTTTGGGCAAAGGCATAGGTCGCTGCCAGGTCGTGAATAATATAATGATCATAACCAGAAATGTCATACATGTGTTTGTAATGTTTGACCATCTCCTTGAGGAAGGGGAAATGGGCAGCATAAGCGTCCACTAAACCGTCCAGTTCTTCCTCATTCATGCCTGTTTGTTCGGTGGCATTGAGGCCAATGATGTGACACTTGGCCGAAGATTCCAAGACAATTTTGGCCGCGAAAGGATCAGAATAAAAATTATACTCGCTGTTAGGCAAAGCGTTTCCTACCAAGGTGGTGCCTCCCATGATCCAAATGTCTTTCACCAACTCTACGAAATCTGGATACTTCTTCATGGTCAAGGCTAAGTTGGTCACGGGACCTAAAGCAACCACCGAAATCTCTCCAGGAGCTTGCGATACCAAGTCATACATCATGTCCCATGCATAGTCATATTCGCCTTCGAAATAATCATCGGTCACGGCTTCCAAACCTCCGAAACCATTCTCACCGTGCCAGTCGGTATCTTCCGCTTTGCCAATGATTGGATCGGCAGAACCCAAACCAATAGGCACATCGAGGCTCATTTGCTTCGCAGCAAATTTTAAGTTTTTGGTCGTGTTTTTTAAATAGGAATTGCCGTGAACGGAACATAAACCAACGATCTCAACGCTGTCGTCCAAAGCCATGTGTGCCAAGGCGAAGGCATCATCAATTCCTGGATCACAATCGATTATTACTTTTCTCATGTTTATTCCTCCAATAATTGTGCGTCAAGTTTTTCACAACATTCAACAATGACGTCGCGCAACTTTTCACGGTTGGCGCCATGAGCAACTGTCACATTCAGGTCGCCGGAACGAATTTCCTCTTGACGGAAATCAAAGATGATCGTGCCACGAGTTTGAATGCCGTCCAAGTCCATTTGGGCATATGCTTCGGCATAGTCAAATAATTCTGGGTGCAAGACACCAAGGACTGCACAGGGATCATGCATAGGACAACCAGCCATGCCACGTTCGTGGACGTATCCGATGGCAAAGAATTCAAGTAACTCAGCCACGAACTGACTGATTGGACCTTTGTGTCGGAAAAGTTCAATTTCACTTTCTTTGATGTGGGCTTTGTGAGTCGCATCCAAGGGATAAATATCGATGGGGACACCTGATTCAAAGACAATTTGAGCAGCTTCCGGATCATTCCAAATATTAAATTCGGCGGTTGCGCTCCAGTTACCTTCCTCGATGCCTCCACCCATAATGCTGATTTTGTCTAGCTTACACAACAAGTCAGGGTAAGTCTTCACAAACATGGCCACATTGGTCAATGGACCAGTCGCAATCATGACGACCGAACCATCTTCTTGGTCTTGTACCAAATCCGCAAAGAAATCCATCACATTCATATCCACAGGTTCGGTCACAGGGTTTGGAAGAACTGGGCCGTCCATCCCACTTTCCCCGTGAATATTTACTGCCACATCCAACTCTTGGGTGATCGGCTCTTCCAAGCCACCCACCACCGGTATTTCTTCATAACCAGAGAGCTCCAAAATTTTCAAGGTGTTGGCCAAGGTGTTCTCCAAATAGCTGTTTCCAGCCACATTAGAAATCCCCAAAACATCCATTTTATCTTCCGCCAAGGCCAATAAAAGGGCGATGGCATCATCGTGACCTGGGTCACAGTCAATAATTACTGGAACTTTTGACATTCGAATCCCTACTTTCTTGTAAATATCCGCTTTGTAAGCGCTTGTATTCCATTCTAACGAAACTGACCGACCATTTCTATCTAAAAATAAAAATAGTCGAGCATCTTCTGATCATTGATTAATCGTAATAATCTTGGGCTTTATGAACCACGTTGCGGATGGATAATTGATCAGAAACTGAGGAGGCGGATTCTAAGGTAATGCTGGCCGCTGCTTGAGCCAGCATGGCCACTTCCTCTTTGGACAAGGAATCCCCATGGTGATACCTTGCCCAGACCAGGGTCGCCATGGTGCTATCCCCAGCGCCATTGGCGGATACCATGTCTGTCGGTAAGATTGGCACCAGTCGCCCACCGTCTTTGTCGGCTGCGAACACACCATGGACTCCCATGGAGATGAACACATTCTTGACACCTTTTGCGATCAGAATATCAGCCGCTTCTTGAGCAGTCTCTTCATTCCACACACGCACACCCGTCAGAACTTCCGTTTCATGCTCATTGGGTTTTATGGTGTCAATTTTGTCCAAGACTTGCAGGAAGTTCTGAGACTTAACCGTGGACACAGGCTCCGCAAAAATTGGGGCCGTGACATGTTTCGCCAGATATTCAATGGCATCTCTGGAAATATTGGCATCGATGACGACCACTTGGGCACCATTGATGTGATCCAATCTGTCTTCCAAAAATTCCGGAGTGATCTCTTCGATGATTTCCATGGCGTTCACCCCGGTTACCATGTCCCCTTCTCCGTCCGTGACATAAAGGTAAACGGAAGAGGCCTTGCCAGGGATTTGGGAGGATTGGTTTAGACCAATCCCTAATTCTTGACAACTTTCTTTTAAAAGATCGCCAAAATTATCATCCCCATAGACAGAAATCAGATCCACAGGCGCTTCCAGGTTGCGAAGGTTGTGGGCAATGTTGCGCCCGACCCCTCCGGGAGTCATGTAAACTTTTCCGATGTTGGAGTCTCTTTCCTTGTAAAGAGGTCCTGAAATTCCTGCAATATCCATGTTCAAGCCACCAATGACGACGATGTATTTGTCTGACATCTGTTTATCTCCTTTGCAATTGAACCCATAGAAAAGGTCTATCCCACATCGGCGAATAGACCTGCACTTCTTATAACAACATACCGGCAATGGTTGCATTGAGTAAAGATGCCAAACTTCCAGTAATCATGGCACGAAGCCCCATGTTGGCGACGTCCGAGCGGCGGTTAGGGGCTAAGGTTCCTAGCCCACCGATTTGTCCGGCAATGCTTCCGAAGTTTCCGAACCCACACAGGGCAAAGGTTAAGATCATGACTGTCTTTTCGGACATCTGATCAACGATAGCTCCGAAATCGGAGAAGGCCACAAACTCATTAATTACAATCTTTTGACCGATAAATCCACCGGCCATAATGGCTTCTTCAGGAACGACACCAATGGCGATCATCAAGGGTGAGAAGATAACTCCTAGAATTGATTGCAAGGTGATGTCTCCGTAACCAAACCAACCGCCTACCCAACCAATGAGGTTGTTCACAACAGCAATTAAAGCAATAAAGGCAAGCAACATTCCACCGATGTTCAAGGCCATCTGTAGACCTTCGGCTGCTCCGTTAGCTGCCGCTTCGATGATGCCGATCTTTTCTTCGTTTTCTTCTTCTTCCGCTTCGATCTCAGCTTCTAAGGCTTTTTCAGCTTCTTTGTCCATTTCTTTAGGCATTGGATAGACCAACTTAGCCATCAAAAGTCCGGCAGGAGCGGCCATGACTGAAGCCGCTAACAAGTAATTCAATGGAATTCCCATGAGGGAGTACCCCACCAAGACCGATCCAGATACAGATGCAAATCCTCCAACCATGATGGCGAACAATTCAGAGTTGGTGATCTTTTTCATATAAGGTTTGACGACAAGAGGGGCTTCCGTGTGTCCCAGGAAGATATTCGCCGCTGCCGATAAGGATTCGACTTTTGTCGTTCCCAATAACTTGGATAAGAAACCTCCAATGGCATCTACTAATAACTGCATAACTCCTAAATGATAGAGCACAGCAATCAAGGCCGAGAAAAATACAATAATTCCGAGGGCTTCAAAAGCAAAAATAAATCCATCGCCGGACGTGAGATCACCGAACAAGAAATTAATCCCCTGATAGGCACTTTCAGTAATTTTTTCAACACCTGCGGACATTTTTAACAAGGCATTGCGTCCAAATTCTGTCTTCAACGTAATAAAAGCAAACCCCACTTGGAAGGTCAAAGCTCCCAAAATTGTTTGCGCCTTGATATCTTTTCGATTGTAACTAATTAACACTCCCACAGCCATGACTGTGAGCATTCCAACAAGTCCCCATAAAATATTCATCCTGTCACCTTCCCTAATGATCATGATACTTCTCAATAACTAGTCCTTCAAAAAGACTTATGAAATGATTATAACCAACTAAAGCGCTTACATCAAGGCTTATTTTTACAAATTTTCACCAAAAAAAAAAAAAACTGCAACTGAAGTTGCAGTTGAATATTAATCTTCTTTTGTCTCTGAATAGGCGTCGCGTAAATCATCCACCACGTGGGTCTCCTCCAAAGGCACGCCTCGGCGATGAGCCGAACGGTCAATCATGAGACCGGACATGGGCGCTGCTAAGAATAAGAAGACAATGGTTAACAACAAACGAAACCCAAAAATTCCCTTAGGAATGAAATAGATGAAGACTGCCAAGACCACAAAGGCCACGCCAAAAGTGGTACTTTTACCGGCAACCGATACTCGGCTGTAGACATCCGGCATTCGGATAATTCCTACAGCACTGGAGACCGTAAAGAAGATGCCGATGAACATGACAATGCTGGTAATAATCTCAGTCGCGGTCAAGAACAGCACCTCTTTCTACAAACTTAGATAAAGTGACTGTTCCGATAAAGGAAATGATACTTAGAACCAGAATGGCATCCGCATAGATAAAGGTATCTTGAAGAATCATCATCATGCCGATAAAACCAATCAATGTTCCACCCAAAGCGTCCAATCCTAAAATACGATCAGACAGCGAGGGACCAACAAAAATTCGGTGCAAACATGCGAGCCCGGACAGGGCAAGTAAAACTAACGCTACGTATGTCAATGTCTGAAACATTAACGGGTCACCTCCTTAATGGCCTTTTCAAAGGTATTACGAATGTCATCCTTGAAGTCTTGCTTATCATCCAGATCTACTACGTGAATGTAGATGACTTTATTATCCTCTGAGAAATCTAATGGAATGGTTCCTGGGGTTAAAGAGACCATGATGCTAAGTAGCGTAATTTCTGCCGGTGTTTCAAGATCAGTGTTATAAGCCACAATTCCCGTGTGGTTGTCCAACTTCGGAGACCAAACAAGCTTCACTACATCTATGTTCGCTTTGGTTAACTCCACCAAGAATAAGAAAAATAATTTGATCGCCGCCCAAACTCTTCGCATGTAAAAGTCTTGGCTCAAAATCCCACGCAATAGGAACAGTACTGCCATTCCTACTAAATAGCCAATCACGGCATCTTTAATCGTATAGGAGCGTGATAGCAAGACCCAAATCAGGGAGACGAATAGGTTTAATAGTATTTGTAGAGCCATAATTACAACTCCTTATAAGACTGAGCCGATGTAAATTGCTGGATTCAACAATTGCTCGGCAATCTGTAATGTATATTCGTACATTGGGCTTGCAGCAAATCCAAGACCGATCGTCATGATGACCAAGGGGACAACTGCGAGTAGTAATTTCCCAACAGGCTTCTTTGCTTGCTCTGGCGTATGCTTTTGCTTGCCCCAGTAGACATAGCTGAAGATTTTGATCATTGAGAATAGTGTGAATAAACCAACGAATAAACCGACACCTGCCAAGACCCACTGACCTTGTTCAAAACCAGCGACAAGTAGAGGAAATTTACTAAAGAATCCACTGAATGGCGGAATTCCTGCAAGGGAGATTCCACACACGAGGAACATCCATGCCAAGGCTGGATGTGAGGTCATCAAACCACCCATTTTGTTCAAATCGGAGGTGCCCGTCACTTCTTCCGTGACACCTGCCAACAAGAAGAGAGCCGTTTTGACAATCATTTCGTGAACCGTATAGAAGATTGCTCCAGCCAAAGCCATCGGCGTGAAAATTCCCACCCCCATGACCAAGTAACCCACCTGGCTGACAATGTGATAAGAAAGGATCTTCTTGAAATCAAAATTCGAGACTGCCCCAACGGCTCCGACTAAGATCGTAAAGCCTGCGATGGTGGATATCACCAGTTTGTGCGTAAAGTCTGGTTGGTGATAAAAGACCAAGGTGAACATACGCATGATGGTATAAATTCCAACCTTCGACAGCAACCCACCAAATAAAGCGGTAATGGCTGACGGTGGGCCTGAATAAGTATTCGGTAACCAAAAGTACAAAGGAAACAGGGCGCCCTTGGTCGCAAAGACGACGAATAACATCATGGCAATAGTATTTAAAATACCCGATTGCCCCATCTCTGCCACTCGCTCGGAGATATGGGCCATGTTCAAGGTTCCCACCACTGAATATAACCAGGCCAGAGCCACAACGAACAAGCCGGATGAAAAGACATTAATCACCACGTAGGTGAAGGATTCACGCAATTGATATTTGGCTCCTCCATGCACCACCAAGGCATAGGAGGCCAATAACATGACCTCAAAAAACACGAACAAGTTAAAAATATCTCCAGTTAAGAAAGACCCATTAACTCCAATGATAATAATGAAATAAAAGACATAGAAATATGCTTTTTCACGGGCCTCGGAAATTGTTTGGAAGGCATAGAACAAGGAAACTGTTCCTAAGATGCTGGTCACTAAGACCAACAGGGTAGAAAGTAGATCCCCGACGAAGACAATTCCAAAAGGCGCTGACCAATTACCGAATTCTAAGACCCGAATATCGCCACTGGTATAAGCAGTAATGGCCAAATAAATGGACACTGCTAAAATCGACAACATTGAAATTGTACTAACGATTCTTTGCACTTTGATATTTTTGGCAAAGAATAATAAGACAGAGACCGTAATAAACGGAATGAGAATCGGTAGAACTAGAACGTTATTCATCGGCTACCTCCTTTAATTCCTCTAAATCATCCAGGGTGTGCTCCTTGTATAAGCGATAGCTTAAAGCCAATAGGAAAGCGGTGACTCCGAATGAAATAACAATTGACGTTAAGATCAGTGCTTGAGGCACTGGGTCGACGAAGGTATCTTCGCCGATGTTTAAGAAAGGTGCGGCACCGTTTTGTAAGCCCGTCATCATGAGTAACAACAAATGATAACCATCTGAAAGCAAAATTGCTCCCAAGACTACTCGAATAATATTTCTAGAGAGCATGAGGTAAACTGCAATGGTAAAAACGACACCGACGATGATTGCAATTAATACTTCCATTATTCATCATCCTCCGCGATCGCTAACATAATGGTCAACACAGCTCCTACAACCACCAAGAAGACTCCCAGTTCGAAAAGTATCGAGGTAGAAAAGGTCCAACCCCCAAAACCAATATCGACGAGGGTAAAGAACCCGTGTCCCTTGATCATGGCGATGACCCCAGTGATCACCGGACAGAAAAGCCCTGTCACAATGATCGCTTGGTAATTCAAAGGAAAATACTTCTGAATGGTTTGAATATCAAAGACTAAGTAGAGGGTCAAGATGGCTAAAGAGGCCATCAAGCCACCGATGAATCCTCCTCCGGGATTATCGTTTCCGGCAAATAATAAATAAATCGAGAAAGAGAACAAAATAATGGAAATGGCGCGGACAATGGTCTGCAGCATTATGTTGTTGGGTCGTTGTTGATTCATGATTCTTCACCTTCTTGCTTACGGTATTTAATCAGTGCGGCCACTGACAGAGCAGCTGTTCCAAGAACGAGAATTTCTAACATGGTATCAAATCCACGGAAGTTGGCCAAGATCACGTTGACAACGTTGGAGGCGCCTCCCAAGGTCTGACCGTTTTCCAAGAAGAATTCTGCAATGGATGTGGTTGGGTTGTTTTGACGGAAAGCAAAGGCACTTAATGAGCCGATGGTGACCATCAAGCCGACCGCCATCGAGATCACTGCGTTGATGATTTGCGTGCGTTTAGAACTCTTTTCCGGTTCTAATTCAGGTAGATGATAGAAAGCCAACATGAATAGAACGGTCGCGACGGTTTCAACCAGTAACTGAGTCAAGGCCAAGTCGGACGCTCTAAAGGCGATGAATAACAAGGACACAAGGTATCCTTTAGCTCCTAGCACAAACATTACGACGAGACGGTTCTTGATGAAAGGTACGGACAATAAGGCCACCAGCATCATGATCGCCACGATCCACAAGTGTGGTTCGATGGGGGATAATTCGATGAAATCCAAGGAGAAAGCACCGAATTTTATCATGGTATAAGCCATTAACAAAATTACAAATACCGACATGAAGCGTAAATAGTCACGCAAGCGTCCGGTCATTTGCACATTGGTAATCACTTTGGAGGTGCTAATCATTCCGTTGTACCAGCCATCGTAGGCCTTGTTCAGGATGTCACGTTCCCCTTGATAGAAGCTTGACGCCACCCATTTGCCTCTTTGGCTGTACAAGAAGACTCCTAATAGAACGACACCGATGGTCATGAACAACTCAAGGTTGAAACCATGCCAGTGGGCAATGTGAACGGAGAATTCTTGTCCCGTTCGTAATAACCCTGGCAAGATGCCCTGCATAGCTGGTTGAATCAAGGATCCCGATAAGATATTCGGGAAAAGGCCGATCACGATGACCAGTGCCCCAAGAATGACTGGACTGACCAACATTCCGAAGGGAGCTTCTTTGACTTTCTTGATGGGCAATTGGTCGGGTGTGAATTCTCCCATAAATGTTTGGAAGAAGAAGACCAGACAGTAAAGGAAAGTAAAGATACTGGCGATCCAGGCAACGATCGGCAACAAGACACCCCACGTTTCTAAACTGAAGATGCCGTAATTAGACACATTCAGCATGGACGTAAAGAATAATTCCTTACTGAGGAAGCCGTTAAAGGGTGGTAAGCCGGCCATGGCCCCTAATCCGATCAAGGAAATCGTTCCAGTAATTGGCATCAGGCTCATCAGACCACCGAGTCGACGGATGTCTCGTGTTCCTGTTCCTAAGTCAACAATCCCAACGGTCATAAACAGGCTTCCCTTGAAGGTCGCGTGGTTAATTAAATGAAAGACAGCCGCAAGAATCGCTGTGGTGTACAGTGCATTGTCACCGTCCATGAAGTAATAAGCAGCCGATCCGACCCCTAGCATACTCATGATCATTCCCAGCTGACTAATGGTTGAAAAAGCCAGAATACCTTTAAGGTCTTTTTGGCGAACTGCTGAGACTGATCCCCATAGAAGCGTGACTAATCCCACTCCTGAGACGATCCAGAACCAAGCGGCTGATCCACCGAAAACAGCGGTCATCCGCGCAACAAGATAAAGACCTGCCTTAACCATGGTTGCCGAGTGCAGGTAGGCACTGACAGGCGTCGGAGCTTCCATGGCATCGGGTAACCAGTAGTGGAAGGGGAACTGAGCACTCTTGGTAAAGGCGCCCAGCAAAATCATAATTATGGCCGGTAAAAAGAGCGCATGACTGGTCACGACGTCTCCACTGGCGATGGTCTCACGAAGACTGAAGCTACCGGACATCATGGATAGAAGGATGAAACCACCCAACATGGCCAATCCACCGAACACGGTGGTGAACATGGATTTCTGGGCCCCATAGGTGGACGCTTCATTCTCATACCAGTAACTAATGAGGAGCGCCGAGGAAACAGAAGTAAGCTCCCAGAAAGCGTAGAGTCCGATCAAGTTGTCGGACAAAACGACTCCCAGCATGGCTCCCATAAATAACATCAAATACAGATAAAAATTGCCAAGCTTTTCTTTCTTCGATAAGTAATAAATCGAATACAGAATGACCAAGGTGCCGATACCTGTGATCAGTAGCGCAAACAAGAGGCTAAAACCATCCAAGTAGAAGTCCAAGTGGATGCCCAAAGCAGGCACCCAGGAGAGGGTTTCTTGAATGACTTCGCCTGCACGAATGGCTGGCAATTGGGACATAAAGAATACAAATAATGTCGCAGGTAGAATGAGGACAAACCACCCGGTATGTACGCGCTGCACCCTGCTATACAATAATGGAATGATGATTGCCATTAAAAAAGGTGCAAACGTCGCCCAATGTAGCAAAGACAAATAAATTCCTCCTTTATATTTCTTAATACAACAACGCTGAAGTTCTTAACTCAATAAATAATTTTATTCCCACTCTTTTTCCAAACGTACGATTTCATGCCCATCAATTATATGTTTAAGAGCTTTTATTTTATTCCCCTTTTCAAGCCATACAAGCTCGTTTTTCTTTGTCTTTGTCTTTGTCTTTGTCTTTGTAATCATACCACATCTTCTTCCTTAATTTTAACGCCACTTCGTCTAAGTTCATCCATTAAATGCTCTGGGTTCAATGCTCCCATAGTGTTTTTATATAAACCACTATTGCCTGCTCCCATTAAATGACACCTCTATGGAATTTGAAGTATAGGGTTCAATGGAAATAAGATTAGTTTCATTTCTATAATTACCGAATATTGAATCTGGCATTGCACCATAGACATATACTTTTTTATGATTTAATCTTTTAAAAAATTCTTCTAATCCTTTTTCAAAATAGTATCTATTTGAATTTCTTTTTATCTGACCATATGAGCCGATTGCATAAGTTCCTTCTTTTTCTAATCCCTCAAAACAAAATTCATAGCTTCTTGAGTCGCCCCATCTTACATTTGGTATTACTTTTATATCGTTATTTTGATCGTACTCACCCATAACTCTATTCATATAAGTGCTATATATTTGTCTAGTAATAGGCATATCATAGCAAATTGAAAAATCCGGACTTATAACAGCATTAAACTTTTTCAACTCATCCATATACTTTTGAGGATTGTTTAACATTTGTTTGAATACTCCAGTTTATGACCGCATGTCGACCTTGCAAACCCGTCACCTTCACACACGTTATCATAAATATCTTCTCATAGTTTGATTAAATCTTCTAATGGAATAGTTCCCTCAAGTTTTGTCCCCATTTCATCAATAGTACATATTTCTAGGTTTAACATTCCATTATTAGATAAAAACTCTATAACTTTAACTATTGGAAGATTCAACTCATTTTCAAGACCAAATAACTCTCTAAGCCCATCAGTCATTTCTCTTATATTCTTTCTAGATAAAGGATCTGCTATCTATCCTCCTATATCACTCACCATCCTTATTTAAAAATATTTTCATTTTATCCACCTTTTCTTTATTCAGATTTTCTAATTCTCTTGCAAAAGAAAATGCCAATCTTTTCTTTTCTACTCAAATCTTTAAGGTTGATTTCTACAGACTTTTGGGATTCCTCAATTGCTGCCATCAATTCATCTTGTTTTTCTTTATCCAGATTATATAAATTAATAATCATTTCATACCAAGAATCAGGCATTTTCTTTTTTCCATTTTCAACTGCTGATAAAAAAGATGAGCTGACGTCGAGATTTGACGCCATTTCTTTCATTATTTCACCATAGTCTAATCTTAACTATCTAAAAAAATCCAAGTTGTGTAAGCATAATCTCTTCCTTTTAAAATCATTATACACCGTTCTAAAAACTGGCTCACCCTATTTAGGTTTATTTATTTTTTAATTTTAGTTTTATAATATTCCACTTTCGTATGCTTTATAAAAATACAAATCTTTATTCTCTTAGTTGTGTGCATAAATAAGAATTTCTAAGAGCAGAAAAGACCGCAGTTTGAAACTACGGTCTAATATTTTGTCCGAATATAAACCACTTGGAACTATTATTCAATTTATTCTTTTTAACAAATGTCCCCATTTTAATCCCAGTTACAGTTTTTAATCTTCTTTAACAATTGATTTTACAAGGGTTTTGATTTTTTTTTGCTACTATTCCCACTCGATGGTTGATGGCGGTTTTGCGGTAATATCGTAAACTACACGGTTGACATGAGCGACTTCTTCTGTAATGGCTTGACTGATTTCGTTCAAGACCTCGTAAGGAATTCGAGCAAATTCACTGGTCATTCCATCGACAGAGTTCACTGCACGAATACCAATGGTGTAATCATAGGTGCGTCCATCAGTGGTTCCAACGCTTCGAATGCCTGGCAATACTGCGAAGTATTGCCAAATTTCACGTTGTAGGCCATTTTCGGCCACCACGCGGCGCAAGACAGCATCAGCTTCACGCAAGATATGCAACTTCTCACGGGTCACTTCACCAAGAACTCGAATACCAAGTCCAGGACCTGGGAATGGCTGACGCCAGACGATTTCATCGGGTAAGCCCATTTCTAATCCTAATTGGCGCACTTCATCCTTGAACAATAAACGTAAAGGTTCGACCAACTCAAAGTCCAAGTCTTCGGGCAAGCCTCCCACATTATGGTGGGACTTGACCACTTCACTCGTGGACGTTCCTGATTCCATGACGTCGCTGTAAAGGGTTCCTTGAGCCAAGAACTTCACATGTTCCAGTTTGGCCGCTTCGTCGTCGAAGACGTAAATGAATTCATTCCCGATGATCTTACGTTTTTCTTCGGGATCGTCGATGCCGGCTAATTTGTCCAAGAATCGATCGGCTGCATCGGCATAGACAATGTTTAATCCGAATTCTTCACCCAGAATGTTCATCACGTCCTCGCCTTCACCCTTGCGCAACAAACCGTTGTCCACAAAGATACAGGTCAATTGGTCGCCCAATGTTCTTTGAAGAAGAACCCCTACTACACTGGAATCAACCCCCCCGGAAAGTCCTAGGAGAACTTTCTGGTCGCCAATTTGTGCTTTCAATTGGTGGACAGCAATGGATAAGTAGTTTTTCATGGTCCAATTTTGAGAAGCGTCACACACGCCGAGCACGAAGTTCTCGAGAATTTGGCGGTCCGCGTCATTCTTTTCAATTTCCATAACAAATTGAACCCCGTAAAGGCTACGCTCAGGATTTTCAGTAGCTCCAAATGGTCGGTCGTCTCCTGAAGATACTTCCTCCCCGCTGGCTAGCACACTAAAGCCGTCCGGCAACTTGGACACTTTGGCATCAAAGCCCAGAGGCACCGTTCGGGAAGCTGGTGCTCCTTTGAAGATTCCTTCAGACACGTTGTGGAAGGTTAGTTGAGAATCCGTTGGCTCGTATTGGTAGCCTGCCGGTGTGACGGTTGCGCCCAGTTCATTGATCATCACTTGCATGCCACGGCCAATGCCCAGAACTGGAATACCTAACTCTAAAATTTTCGAATCATACTCTTGAATATCCTCATAAACGGTGAAGGGTCCGCCGGACATAATAATTCCGATGACATTTCCTTCAGCTTGAATTTCTTCAGCAGTCATTGTGTGCGGATGTAGTTCACTGAACACATTCAACTCACGAATGCCTCGAGTAATCTCTTGGTTATAAGGATTTCCAAAGTCTAAAACGATGATTTTTTCAATGGATGTCATTTCTTGTGGCATTGCAACGGTTCCTCCTTAATAATTTCGAACTCTCACTTCATCAATGAGATGGTTGTCACTCTTATGTAAAATAATATTGGCCCTTTCTTTCGTGGGGGCAATGTTTTGGACAAGATTGACCAAGTTAATAGTCTGCCAGACATTTTTGGCATGGCGCATGGCCTTTTCTTTGGGCCAACGGCTCATTTCATAATAGTAATTGTTGGGCTCTGTACTGGCATATTCCAACAACAACTGGAAGCGCTCCAAGAACCATTGTTCAATCTTTTGCGCGTCTGCATCAATGTAAATAGAAAAATTAAATAAATCACTGACGTAGATCTTTTGGTTCTGAGGCAGTTGAAAGACATTAATTCCCTCAACGATCAGAATGTCCGGGCGGTCAATTTTGCGCATTTCTCCCGGAAGAATGTCATAAATCTCGTGAGAATACACCGGATGGTAGACCGGTTGATCGCTCGTCTTCACTTGCACCATGAAATCCAACAGGGCATTCATGTCGTAGCTTTCTGGAAAGCCTTTGCGTTGCAAAATGCCTTGGCGCTTTAAGATTTCTGTCGGGTACAGGAATCCATCCGTCGTCATCAAGTCGACGTTTAAAGCGGGATTTCTTTCCTCCAACATCTTATGAAGCACCCGTGCCGTCGTACTCTTGCCTACGGCCACACTCCCAGAAATTCCAATCACAAAGGGTGGTCGGTGAGTCGGGGTGTATCCGCCATTTAAGAATTGACGGGTTGTTTCAATGCTGTGGTGATAGTTGCTGACTTCTAATTCTAACAATTTAACCAAAGGGCCATAAATCTTCTCAATGTCTTGCTGAGACAGGCGGTCGTTTAAAGAAACTAGGTGTGCCAATTCCTCCACAGAATTCTGGATGGACACGTCCTCGTAAAGTTGACTCCACGCTTCTCGACGATAATTGCTGTACGTTCCAGACATCACTTCTTTTTCAACTCTCCTATTTTGCAGTCCTTGCACTTATTCTAACATAACTCTTCTTTAAAAAGTATTGGAGTATGAGTGTCTTTATAATTTTATTATTTATGGGTATGATATGTCCAACATAATTTTAAAAAACTTGAGGGATTTATATGAATCAACGTCATTTGACCAGTGCTTCTGGCAGTGCCCATGGTAAAATTATTCTCATGGGAGAACACGCGGTTGTTCATGGGACGGCCGCCATCGCCTTGCCCATTCCGTCCATTTCTGTCACTGTGGACATCTTCGCAAAGCATCAAGGCCCCACCGAATTGGAATGCTCTTACTATCAAGGGCCTTTGAAACAAGCACCAGAAAACTTAAGAAATATCCAAGAAGTGTATCACCAAGTGTTACAAGAGTGGCGATTTTGTGAAGTACCTGTCAAACTTCGCATCAAAAGTCACATTCCCCACGAACGAGGCATGGGGTCGTCGGCAGCAGTCGTGACGGCCTTGGTGCGTGCACTGGCAACCTTTTACCAACAAGAGCTACCGATGACAGAGCTTCACCGCTATGTAAATATCGGTGAAAAGATCGCCCACGGAAAGACCAGCGGTCTAGATACCATCGTCACCAGTTCCTCGCAACCGGTGCTTTTCCAACGCGCTGAAGTTCCTAAGTCCATCCACTCCCAACTGGACGGGTGCTTGCTCATTGCTGATAGTGGTCACACCGGCAATACTCGCTTGGCAGTAGAATCCGTTTGTCAGCGCTTGAAAGACACGCCCGACACTCAAAGTTACCTGTCACAGATCCACGACTTGGTGCAGGACGCTGTATCAGCCCTCAAAGACAACCAAGTGGAGACGCTGGGCCAACTGATGAACCGCAATCAGGAATTCCTTCAAAAATTAGGAGTCTCCACTCCCCAGCTGGATCATTTGATCCAAGTGGCCCGTCACGCTGGGGCTTTGGGTGCCAAATTGACCGGTGCTGGTTTGGGAGGGTGCATCATCGCCTTGTGTCCCAACCAAGAAATTGCTCGTCACATCCAACAGGCCTTGGAAGCAGAAGGCCTCCAACAATCATGGTTCCTGAATTTCAATCGTTATCAATCAATGGAGGTTTGATCAATGTCCCAACAGCAAATTGGAATTGCTCGCGCTCACGCCAATATTGCCCTAATCAAATATTGGGGGAAACGCAACGACGAGCTCTTCTTACCACTTACCAGTAGTTTGTCTTTAACCTTGGACGCTTTCTACACAGATACTAAGATCACTTTCAGCGAAAACTTTACCGAAAGCTCCTTCTTCCTGGACGGCCAAAAAATGCCACCTCAAGAAGTTCAAAAGCTCCAACGCTTTGTCAATCTCTTCGAACCTTTAGTGGGTCAACTCCCACACTTCCAAGTAGAAAGTTACAACCATGTGCCGACGGCCGCTGGTTTGGCCTCCTCGTCTTCTGCTTTTTCCGCCCTTGCCTGTGCCATTCATGATGCTTTGAATCTCGACTTGGACTCGCAAACGCTGTCGACTTATGCCCGTCAAGGATCGGGAAGTGCTACCCGAAGCCTCTTCGGGGGATTCGTCGAATGGGAGAAAGGCCAAGACGATGATGGCCCATCTTCTTTTGCCCGTCCAATCGATGACGCTTGCCACTGGGACATTGCCATGTTGGTTGTCGTTGTCAACGAACAAGAAAAACACCTCAGCAGTCGTGAAGGTATGGCTCATACCCGAGACACTTCACCTTTCTACCACCTATGGCCAGAAGAAGTCGCAAAAGACTTAGCCATCATCAAAGAGGCCATTGCTGAAAAAGATTTTCAGAAATTAGGTGAGGTAGCTGAACATAATGCCATGAAGATGCACGCCACCATGTTGTCAGCCAATCCAAGCTTTACCTATTTTGAACCAGCCACCATGAACGCCATGAACGCCGTGCGTCAATTGCGCGACGAGGGCTTCCTTGCCTACATCACCATGGACGCCGGCCCCAACGTGAAAATCATATGTAAGAATTCCCAAGTAGAGACCATTCATGAGCGCTTGCTTCAAGAGTATTCGCCTGAACAACTCATCATTGCCCGACCAGGACCTGCACCAAGAAAGCTGAGTGAGGAGGAATTCCATGACCAATAAGAAGCCCTTGAAAGATCTCTTCTTCTTGAACGCTCATAAATTGCACCAACCCCAAGAAGCTCGGGTTCCTGGAAAACTATTCTTAGTGGGGGAATATGCCATTTTGGAACCGGAACAATTGGCGGTCATTATCACTGTGGACCAATACTTAATAGGAAGACTTACACCCAGTCCGGTACTTTCAAAAGGGAGTTTTAGCACCACTCTGGAAGGTTTAGCCCCTTTGTTCTATACGCGCCATCCACAAACCCATGAAATCCAAGCCAAAATCAATCCATCAACGACTGCGGATCAAATTCGACAATGGCAATATGTCATTGCTGCGGTTCACACTGTGGAAGCCGTCTTGGAAGAAATGGGCCGTCCCTTGATGGATTACCAATTTGAGTTCTCCACCGACTTGGTCTCCCAAGAAGGAGAAAAATATGGCTTGGGATCCAGTGGTGCGGTTACTATTGCCACCGTTCAGGCTCTGTTACACTTTTATGGACTTGAAGCCAAGGATTCTCTCACAGTCTTTAAACTGACGGCTTTGGCCATGTTGCAAACAGACTCCCGCGGGAGTCTGGCGGACATTGCTGCCTCCACCTACGGCGGAATTGTGGCCTACCAAGCCCCAGACCGCGAGTGGCTCCAAGAACACTTGAACGAGCATTTCTCGATCTCGTCTTTACTCCTGGAAGACTGGCCAGCCTTGCAGATTATTTCTCTGCAAAGCTTTCCTGAATTGGCAATTTTGGTTGGATGGACCGGTTCTCCTGCCTCCACTGACAATTTAGTCAAAAAATTGCAAGATCAGATTCAGGAAAATGATGACTATTACCAAGAGTTTTTAAAACGTGCCCGGCGCATCGTGAAACAATTCATCGACGCCTTCCAGCATAAAAATCTGGTGCGTATCACCTATCATTACGACGAGTACCGGGAGCTATTACAAGATTTGGCGGTTCATTACGACTTGCCCATTGTGACCCCTAAGCTTCAGGCTCTGATCGATATTGCCAAAGACTGCCATTTCTATGGCAAATCTTCCGGCGCCGGCGGGGGCGATTGTGGCATCGCCTTGGGCCAAGCCTCTTTACCCACTGACAATCTTTTAGCCGAATGGAAGGCTCAGGGCATCCAGCCTCTTGACGTTTCACTTGCTAAGTGCACCGATAAATCCATAGGAGGAAATTATGTTTGAGTCCCAAGACCCTAAAATCGCTCAACAAAGAAAAGACGATCATTTACGCCTGGCCTTAGAGCTTCCCACTGTGGCTCGAGATTTCTTTGAAGATGTCCGCCTCGTCTACCATTCCCTGCCAGAATTGGACCTGGAAGACATTTCCTTGGCCACTTCCTGGGCCTTTCACGACCATTCCTTTCCTTTTTATATCAATGCCATGACCGGGGGGAGCGGGAAGGCCACTCACTACAATCGTCAGTTGGCCATCTTGGCCCGCGAACACGACCTGGCCATTGCCTCAGGATCTGTGAGCGCCGCTTTGAAAGATCCAAGGACTGTCGAAAGCTTTCAGGTGATCCGTCAAGAACACCCCCAAGGCTTTGTCTTGGCAAATCTTGGGGCTCATCAGCCACTGGAACAAGCCCAGAGAGCTGTCGACCTGCTGGAAGCCAACGCCTTACAAATTCATTTGAATGGTCCTCAGGAAATTGTGATGCCGGAAGGGGATCGTCACTTCTCCCAATGGTTAACCAACATTGAAAAGATCGTTCAACATCTACCCGTTCCCGTCATCGTGAAAGAAGTGGGATTCGGCATGAGCCAAGAGACCCTTCAACAATTAGCATCTGTCGGTGTTGAAACTGTCGACCTGGCCGGACGTGGGGGCACCAATTTCATCGATATCGAGAACCAGCGGCGCAAACACCCAAACTTTGCGAATCTCTTAGATTTTGGTCTCAGCACGCCTGAGTCACTTTTAGAATCTCTGCCTTATCACAATCAATTAGATATTCTCGCCAGCGGTGGGATTCAAAATGTGCAGCAAGTGGTTAAATCTTTAGCTCTGGGAGCCAAAGGTGTTGGCGTAGCTGGTCATTTCTTAAAACACTTGGACCGTGAAGGTTATGAGGCCACCCACGCTTACCTTCAAGACTGGAAGGAAACCTTGCGACTCTCCTTCTTAATGTTGGGATGTCGCAATCTCCAAGACCTTCAACAACATCCCCTTGTCATCACTGGACAACTCCAGGAGTGGGCACGCGCACGGGGCATCGACTACCAAGCCTTGGCCCAGCGCCCATAGAAAAAACACCTCTTAGGCTTTTGCTACAACAGCAATTGCTTTCAAGAGGTGTTTTTTTTATTGGAGTTGTAGCATCTCTTGGATGCGTTTCTCGTTAACATAGGTATCGTATAGAAGTCCCTGCAACGTCTCTACATCCTCATCTCCCAAGGCTTTTAGATAGGTATCGTAGTCTTCCTTGTAGAAATAGGTCGGAACCTTGAGGTACTTCATGGACAAGTACATGAGAATTAAGCGTCCCACGCGCCCATTCCCGTCCAGAAAGGGGTGAATTTGTTCAAATTTCAAATGGGCCTCTGCTAAGACCTTCATAAAAGCTTGAGGGTCTTCAGTGGTCAAAACCGCTTGGTTGGTCTCTTGGACCCATTCTTTCACCGCGTCTTTTGTACCAGATACGGACACAGGCATGTAATCCGTCTCAGTGATGGCCATACGGGTGGACTTGAATAAACCATTGGAAGGATCCAGGCGGTCCAACAGAAGTCCGTGAATGTCTCGAATCATCTGCAAACTCATGGTCTGGTCATTCTCATAGCGGTTCAAAATATAATCGTAGGCCAAACGGTGGTTATCAATCTCGTAAAACTGCCGGATACCCATGTGAGTTTCCGGCATAATTTGGTTGCCCAAAATATCACAGACTTCCCGAATCGTGGTTTTGTTCCCATGAACGCCCGCATTATGGAAGGAGAACCTTGCCAAGACATTCAGTCGATAATCTTTATTGTAATACATCACTCTTACTCCTCATCCATTTGAACACCGAATAAGCCGCGTCGCTTGACGGGCACACAATACTGCAAGTCATAGGAAGCTTCTTCTTTCGAGACGGCTTGCAGCAAGGCATGAAGCTCTTGGTCCGCATCCTCTTTGGTTCGGTAGTAGGCCAAAGTTGTTTTGTTCTCTCCAAACCAGCCGGAATAATCGACCCCTGCCAAATAAGCTTCCGGTTTCCAATCGTGCTTAGGCCCGGTCATTTCTCCCACTTCAAACTTGAAGTAAGCAGATACCTGGTCCGTCACATGGCTATACACACTGATGCGGTGCTCCAGGTTCACAGTTTCTTCTTGACTATCTTCATCTTCTACGACCTCTTCTACCAGTTCTTCATCTTCTGTGACTTCTTCCAAATTCTCTTTCTCTTCGGCTTCTTCCAGAACTTCGTCTTGGACAAGTTCGACCTCGTCGTCCTCATCATGAAGCACCAACTTGATTGCGTCATCCAGTAACTCATCGTAAGTGACCTCGAAGGTTTCTACCATGAGGTGAATCTTCTCTAGACTGGGATTGATGCTGTTTTGTTCGTACTTTGAGATGGTCTGGTGAGACACTTCTAAGACTTCTCCCAATTGTTCTTGGGAATAGCCATGGACTTGTCGAAGCTTTCTCAGTTTCTCTCCTAAATTCATGGTCAACCTCCTTACGGGTTAAGGATTTTTCTCGTAAGTGCGGATGGTGCCATCCGCATGTCCCACCAAGATCGTATCGGCATAATTCATGAAAAGTCCGTGTTCCACCACACCGACAATGGATTTCAAGTGGTGGGAAAAGGCTTCGGGTTGATGAATAAGCTGCAGATCCAAATCAATGATGTAATTGCCGGAATCTGTAACGTACAAGCTATCATCACCAGATTTTCTGAAAGATGGGTTTAGATTGGCCTTCTTAAACTCATGGAAGAGGCGCCAGGAACCAAAAGGAACAATTTCAACTGGCAGGGGAAATGCTCCTAATTCCTTGACCATCTTACTTTCGTCCACTACCCAAACGACTTTGTTGCTGTATTGGGCGACAATCTTCTCCTGTAAAAGCGCACCGCCGCCCCCCTTAATGCCGTTGAAGTCCATGTTGCATTCGTCAGCTCCATCAACAACGACGTCAACGCGCGCAATGTCGTCAATGTCCTTGAGAGGAATTCCAAGCTGATTGGCTTGATGGGTCGTTCGACGGGAGGTGGTGACTCCCACAATATCTTTCAAAGTGCCTGCTTCTAAACGTTTGCCCAGCTCGTCTACGAACCAATAAGCCGTTGAACCTGTCCCCAGTCCGACGACCATTCCATCTTCGACATAATCCGCGGCTTGTCGCCCTACACGTTCTTTGACCTTATCCATCATTTACCTCCTGAATATATTTTGTCAATATGTTCTTTTCAATTAGTGTAACATAGATTGTTAGGGACTTCCCTTAATAGGAGAGTTTTCTTTTGAATATTTACTGTTATAATAAGGGGACCGACGAAAGGAGTGAGCCCTTGTTTACTTATCATGTCAACTGTCCCCAATGCCATCAACTTTTGCTTGAGAATCCACCGGTCATTCTTCAAGTGACGGACTCTCCTCACCTGAGGGAAGAAGTCCTTTCCGGTCAATACTTTATGCATTCCTGCAGCACTTGCCAAAAGGGGATCTTTCTCCCTCAACGGTTGGTTTATCTGGATGCCCAGCGACAGTTTGCGGTGGCCTGGATACCTGATCGCACCAGCATGAGCGACGGACAGTTTCGCCAATGGAACGAATTCATTCACCAAGAATTACTTATGGACATTGATCATTACCAATTGCGCCTGACCCTGGAATTTGAAGAATTTAAAGAAAAAATTCAATTATTCGAACATGCCATCAACGATCAATTGGCGGAAATCTTGAAACTCTTAACCGATGGAGTCTTCATCAACCAATTTGACGAAGACATTCAAGCCCGCTACTTTCAAGAACCAATCGAGGGCTTGACCCATTTACTTTATCTCACGGACCAGCACCAACGCTTAGTCAGCGTGCCGGCTTCTCTCAAGACATTCACCTGGCGGGAATACGAGAAAAGAACCGCAAACATCGCCCCCAATGAATGGCACCGCGTGAACATTCATTGGGCGACACACCTTTTAGAAGGCTTACCTGGAGACTACGTTCCCGATTCAAAAACAAGAAAAAACCAGAACTCTTAAGGAAGAAGACCGAGCGCTTCTCAAAGGAGTTCTGGTTTTATTTGGCTTCAATAAAAATTTTACGAGTAAAGAAATTAAAGAACATGACGATTCCAGTGACAAGGACCTTGCCCAGAAAAACGTTCAGTTGAAGCAGATCGACACACGTATACATCAATCCTTGAGTGAGGGCCAATCCCAGAACGGATAGAAAGAGGAAGGTGAGCGCTTCACGGTGACGTTCATGGACTGCATACCGACTGACAAACACATACCGCATGCTGGCCAAATAATTAAAGACTGTTGATAGAATAAAAGCCACAGCCGTTGAAATTAAATAGTGCAGGCTCCACCCGTCGTAAAGAAGGTATAAAATTATAAAGTCCAAGGCCGTGGTTAAACCACCAATGACGACAAATTTAGAAAATTGTTGAATCAAAGACTTCATAATTCTACTTCATCAAGGAATAAAAAATAAGGAGAGTGATCAAAATTGGGATTAGACAACCCCCGCACCCAAAAGTACGTACATAGATCGTTTGTTTTTGAGGTTTATTCAAAGGGTCCTCTAACGAAAAGTCCTCCGTATCCGCTAGCTTCAGTTGGGCTTGGAATTTTTTGAAAAACTTTTGAACCTCTTCGTTGATCATTTCTTCACCAGTTCCAAGGGAAGACTGATCTCTCCAAGGATTGTCTACGTCCCCCACATGATAATCACAAATTTGATACATGCGTTGTTCATTCTTGGGCACCCATTGAATATCGGGACCGGGCACCTGGTCGAAATATCCCAGTTTGGAGCGTTTGTCCACATTGCTCGTATGCAAGGCTAACTCTACGGCAACGTCTTCAATGACAGCTTCTGAGGGAAGCGATAGCCCCACCTTTTCAAATTGTTGATGAATGTGTGGCCAATCAAAGGTAATAATTTTTGACGCATCTTGCAAGATCTCCTGGACCTTATCCACTGCCTCTTCCACGGATCGCGCGTTTTGGACATGGCCTTGATTGATACCGAAACGTAATTGGGCATCGGGCCAAATTTTTTTGTGAAGAGGTTTGAATTGTTCGATATAAATTGTGTCTTGATTGTCATCCTTAATCATGATTTGCAGAATTTCATCGTCTTCACTTTCGCCGGTGAAAATCACATCTAAATAATATTCTGACATACCTACCGACCCCCCTATTGCCCACTATAACAAAAAAAACCAAAAGGTGTGTTTTTTCGATTTGGTAGATGAGTAAGTAAATATTCTAAGTATTTTCGAGGATGTAAGCCGTTGGCTTTGGCTGTTTCTACAATGCTAAGGATTGTCGCATTTGATCGGGCGCCCTTAACCGAAGCTGAAAACATCCAGTTCTTCCGACCGATTACGAGTGAC
>CALYPW010000007.1 GCA_945278685.1 uncultured Dolosicoccus sp. | reverse complement strand
GCCTTGGGGGATGCGGCCTTTTGTGAGTTTTTCTTACGCAAAGCCACCCATTTTCTAAGCTTTGGAACCATCGGTGCCCTCGCCTTCCTTAGCCTCATCCATCACCTTTCCTCTTTGAAGAAAGCTGCTCGTCTGGCCGTCCTTTGGACCTTTCTCTATGCCTGTTTGGATGAATTTCGTCAGTCCTTGAATCCTGGGCGCAGCGGGGGTTTTCAAGATATCCTCCTTGATGCTCTGGGCGGACTATGCCTGACACTACTTACCTACTGCTGTGTTCGTGACTTCATGAGTCGGCAACTCATCAAAAAAGAGTGAGAGAGCCTTCAAGCTTTCTCACTCTTTTCATTTATAGATCTAATTGATGATCCAAGAGATAACGCGTTCCCAAAAAGAGGGTGACACAGACGACTATGGTAATTCCCAAGGGAAGGACTTCTATGATCCTGGTTTTCAGCCATCCTTCAAGAACGTTCAACCCCAAGAAGATAAAGATCCACTGGAGGCCTTTCTCACTGTTCTTAAAAAGTACTTTGGTCGCGACAATGCTGAAGATCTAGAGTAATAAGGTCTCCACCAATGAAAGGATAGACCCGACAACCGTCGTCATCAGAAACTTCCAATCACCAATGACCATCTCCAAGACAATTTCTTCAAAGCTGATTTGAAGATCCGCCCGGGTGAAGTACTCCATATTGGTAAACAGAAAAGCCAAGGTGAATAAGACCAGAATTCCGAAGGTCTACAACCCATTCACGATAACTTTGGTCCAAATGTATTGACTTGACGTTATGGGAAGACTAAATTTCTAGACCGCTTTGGAGGTAAAGAAATCATTTTTGATGTTAAAGACTACATTGGCCAAATAGGAAAAAACGATCCCTGCAAACAAAAGCTGACTCAAAAGGGTGGTCGTCTCTTGTCCTCCTCATTGGACGGTGGAATGAACGGTGTAGACATGGGAATTGCGATTATTCCTGGCGTTCTGGTCGTTTGTACCATGGTGATGTTACTCACTAACGGCGTCGGCCCCGAAGGAGTCTACCGGAGACATCTGTCAAGACGTTCCTTTCCTAACTTGGGTGGGCGAGAAGTTGTCCTTCATCCTTTTACCCCTCTCTTTGGATTTTCTGATCCAGCAGCCATTTCTGTTCCAATCACCGCTTTAGGAGCTGCCGGGGCAGCCGTTGGGATTGCTAACAATTTGGCCGAAACAGGAGCTGCCAACGGCAATGACCTGGCAGTCTTCACCGCCACGTGTATGTGCTGGTCTGGTTACTTGTCCACTCACATTGCCATGATGGACACTCTTGGAACTAAAGAAGCTACGGGACCAGCCATCTTAAGCCACACCATTGCAGGATTGCTTGCAGGATGTGCGACCCATTTCATCAATATGTTCGTCGGCTAGAAGAAAAAAATCATTCATGATATACACCAAGAGCGGATCGTCTACGAAATAGATGATCCGCTCTTGGTGTGTGCATAAATTTAATTGATGCATTGAAATAATAATTGCGACAAATAGTCATTCCAACTGAACAAGTTCGTGCATGAGTACTTCAAAAGGTGTTTTAAAAGCCAAACACTTTCTAAATCGACTATTTATCAAACATGGCGCATTGAAAAGTTCATGTTCCATAATTTTAGCTAGATCTGTGCGTGTAGGGATAAGTTCTCTGAGTCATCCGTTGGAGCTCTCATTAGCTCCTCTCTGCCAAGCACTGGAAGCATCCGCAAAGTAAAAAGCGATGTCTCGTTATTCGATGTCAGAATAAACAGCAAATTCTTTCCCACGCTCAGAGGTGAAGCTTTTGAGGGCTTCTTTAGATAAAGATTGTATCAACTGATTCACAACCGAAAGCATGGATTCCTTCGATCGATTCGGCACCTTTAAAGCGATATAGAAGCGACTCTTACGTTCAGCAAAAATAGCTAGATATCCTTTGCTTTTACCCCTGGAAGATACTACCGTATCAAGTTCTCAATGACCAAATTCCTGACGCTTTTTAACAGCACTCGGACATTCTTTAATCGATGTTCCTATATTAAATTTACCTTTGGTTTCTTGAGGTTTGCGTCGTTTACCTTTTTGTCCCAGGCAGTTTAGCGAGATCTCAATGAGGTCTTGATAGATCCAATTATCGATTGTTTTGAATGAGAATCTATTTTGACAGTACCGTCCCACGATTTGTTCGGAGAACCAAGTCAATTCTAATTTTGTTCGAATATCCTGAATGAGCTCAGGCGTATGTTTAGGCGACGACCTTTAAGAGATTTATGTTCAGTGGCGTTATCTTGAGCAAGTTGAGCATCATAACTAGATAATTGAACACGTTTAAGTTCACAATAAATCGTCGAGCGGTGACGCCCGATGGCTTCAGCAATTTGACAAGGTGTATAACCCTCCTGATAAAGTACTTTTATTTTTGATCAATCTTCCTATGGTAAGATGTTTGTAGCTCATAACAGGTCCTCCGTGTGTTTTTGTGATTACTAACATTTTCCACGAACCTGTTATAGTTTTTGTTTGTCGCAATTAATATTATAATTTATCAAGTTAAAAAATAGCTTACCACCCTATACTTTAGGTTAGTAAGCATAAAATGCTATTTATAAACTTAGACGATGGCTGAAAATATCCTTTTCAAAGTATAAAATAAAAACTTATACAATTTTATCATGATTTCTCAAATCTTATCATTGATGTTTAGCTTGTTTGACATAATCTATATAGCCAAATACAAAAGCTTCCAATACGATAAAGAATGTTGATGTCGTCTGAATCCACCAGTCTTTAGGTAATGGACTACGACTGGTATAAGCGTACAAGTTATAGTCACTTCGGCCAGCTAATTCATTAGCATCTCTTGTAGTAATAGATACCAGTTTACATTTATACATCTTTAAAGTATCAACTGTTGATTTAAGTTTTTGACTCTCTCCTGATAAAGAGATAATAAATACCACATCCTTAGCTTCTAAGGTATCCGTAATCTTCTTGAACTCATTTGAATCCGCTAGGGGCGGAATAATTTGAATGGGCTTATTCAATAACAGAAAGAATCTCCTTAATTCCTCCGCCATGTTCTCTTGAGCTAAACCAGTGTAAATTATATAGATATTCTCTGAATCATCAATGCACTCATAGATATGACTGAAATCGGTTGTGGAAAGATATTCAAGTGTAGCTGCAATATCTCCGAGTAACATTTCCTTCATAGACTGGGTATTATCGTATTCCTCTTCCCGATCCTGCCATTTAATATAACTTTTTAACTCTGTAAAACCTTTAAAGCCCAATTTTTGTGCAAATCTTATAACTGAAGATTTAGAAGTATAATTGGATTCAGCAAATTCTTGTAAAGTCAGATAGTCCATTGCATCTTGCGAGGCGATCACATTTTTAGCAATTGACAAATCGTTATCGGACAAAATATCAAAATTCTTATTTATTAAATCATCAATTCTCATATTCCCACCTAATTTCAAAAAACAGGGTGAATGACCCTGTTTTTTTGATACTATTTTAGCTCTGGCCAAAAATCAGCATTGGCCTCGATTAGCTCATCTAATAAATCCTTAGCAACTTTGGCACTTGGAACTGTCTTAGAAAGTGATAAAGCTTGCCATAATTTTTGATATGACTGCTCAAAGAGACCTTGAACTGTTAATTTCTCCACCGCGAGTTGTTGCTCAATCATTCCTTTTTGGAAGGTAGAGGCAGGCCCCATAGCGAGTGGTTCAACACCATACTTACTTACAATACAAGGCACTTCAACCATTGCATCATCTTGAATGTTACTAATTGCCCCCTTGTTTTCAACAATTAATAACATTCTCTCATGAGTATTAAATGCTAAGGCACTAGCTAATTGTACAATAAACTCAGCATGTTCTCCAGCAACAATGTTAGTATCTTCTGCAGTGCCATTCTCGGCAATTCTGCGACACTCAGCAAAGATATTTTTTTCACGGTGCTCCATTACTTCATTGGCGCGCGTATGGTTAGGATTTGCTGTTTCCACTACATAATCTGGGAATAAGTAGTATTTCAAATAAGTATTTGGAAGGGTATCAGGATCTACCGCATATATATCTTTAGCTTTGGTATAGGTGTCCGCCCAACTCTCCTCACTTAGTAATGGGTTTGTTTCTTCGCCTGCAGTTGCATAACCATATTTAGTCGTATGCTCTTTTAATTTAGGCATAAGATCATTACCTTCTTTATCGCGAATATCAGTCCACCAACCAAAGTGATTCAAGCCGTAATAGCGATCAATAATATCTGTTTCGCTTTCAAGTCCAAGGATATCTGCCCATGATTTCTTAATCGCAACAGGCATATCACAGATATTAATGATTTTAGAATCAGGTCTCAAGATGCGAGTGGCCTCTGCAACGATCCCTGCGGGGTTGGAATAGTTTAACATCCAGGCATTTGGTGAATACTTTTCCATATAGTCAATAAGTTCTAGTACCCCAGGAATCGATCTTAATCCATAGGCTATGCCACCTGGACCGCAAGTTTCCTGTCCGACTACACCATACTTTAATGGAATTTTTTCATCCTTTTCACGCATCTTAAGTCCACCCACACGGATGTGTGCCATGACAAAGTCTACATCAGTAAACCCAGCTTCTGGATCAGTCGTATAAGAGAAGTCAATATGTGGCGCTCTTTCTTTGACAATAACTTCGCACGCTTTACCGATTGGTTCTTGACGTTCAGCGTCATTATCATATAACTTCAATTTTCTTAGCGGAAACTTGTCTTGATTTTCGATTAGTAGCATAACAATGCTAGCTGTATAAGTACTACCGCCACCAGCAATGACTACTGATTGTTCTTTTCTTTCCATATTATTTTCTCCTTTAATTAATCTAGATGATACTTACTTGAAATTTCTTCTCTAAAATCTTGTACTCCCATACCAACCACAACTTGAACATTCTTACCATTAGTAAAAATACCTTGTTGCTTAGAGACTTTTTCTAATTCTGATTTGTCTACTAACTGCTCATCAATTACATCTGCACGTAATCTTGTATAACAATTTGTTAGACTTTGAATATTATCAACGCCACCTAATCCTCTAATCAGTCGTTCGATATCTTGGTCTGGATCCATGTTCTTAACTGATACATCAGGGCCAATTGCGGTAACTGGCTCACGGCCGGGAGTCATCATGTTAAATTTCTTGATTAAGAAGACAAAGGTATAATACCAAATCGCCATCATGATAATTCCTACAATTATCACCAAGTAAAATTTCGTGACATTCGGACTGAATACTGAGTTAGAAATTACTGTATCAATAGCACCATATAACATATAAGTTCTTGACCCTAATGCCCACAATAAAGTCTCACCAATAGCAGTCAATAAACTATGAACTAACCAAAGTAATGGAGCCGAAAAAGCAAATGAAAAATCTAGTGGCTCTGTAACGCCTGATAATACTGCTACAGTGGCTGACGGGAACAAACGCGCTTTGGTTTCGTCCTTATTTTCTGGGTAGGCCGTCTTGATAAACGCCAATACAATCGGAATAGAAGCAAAGATCTTAGCAAATCCAAAGGTGGCAAATCTTAAGGTTGGATCCAATTCTGTAACAGCTCCTGCATTTGCCATTTGTGCTAGGAAGATGTTAACAGCTCCTGAGTAGATTTCTCCCCCAATTTCAGCTGTACCACCGATGGCAGTGAAGCAAAAAGGCATCCACAATAAGTGGTGAAGGCCTGTTGGAACTAGGAAACGGTTGCCAAATGAATATAGGAATAATCCTAATAATCCCGTCGTCAAAATAAAGTTTGAGGCTGACCCAATAGCATTATTGATAAACGGCCAAATATAACTTAAAACAATAGCTAGAACAAGTGTTATTGGTATAAGGATAATAAATGATAATCTAGCTCCACCATAGATGTTTAGGTAATCTGGAACTTTGATATTTGCTGTCTTATTATGAACCACACCTACCAATACACCCAACATAATACCCAGTAAGACGTTCATGTCGATAATTTGGAACCCTAGAACCATCGCTTGCCCTGTCGAGAATAGCCCCATCTCTCCAGGTTCCGCAAGAGTTCCAGTCATATCTAACCAAGCATTGTTAGTGGCTAGAAACATTAAGAATACGATAAGAGCGGTAATTCCTGCTTCAATCTTCTGTCTATCAGCAAATGATGCGGCAATCCCCACACAAAATATTAGCGCTAAGTTGTTCAACATTCCGTTCATCATGATATTAATAAATAATCCCACTGATTGTAAGAATTGAGGCATAAACTCTAATTGCAATATAACTGCTAGAGCTAGCCCTAGACCCATAACTGCCAAATATTTAACCGGGACGATCAGCGCTCTAGAAAATTTTTGAATAGCTTCTTGCATGTCACTCCTCCTAAGATCCATTTCAAATTTTTTGAATAGCTTCTTGCATATCACTTCCTCCTAAGATCCATTTCGATGTACATCTTGGATTTAACTTACCAAGAAAAGAATGCGCTTACAATAGATCTAAAGGTTGTTGGATCAAGGTCCGGGGATTGGACCTGAAATTTAGGGTGAGAAAAAAGCCCTCGGAGGGCTACTTAAGATCTATAATTAATTAGATTGAAATTGCTCGTTTAATTCTTGAGCTATGGATGCTGGGTCACTGAAGTGTTTCATTTTGGTTGTTTTTAGGACTTCTAACTTTTTTAATATAGCTTTGGGATCTGTTATATCAATTTTATAATCAGCTACTGATGAAATCAGTATATTTCTACTGTGGTGAATATTTCTGCTCTGCTATAAAAGGCGTCCACTCTGAAGCTCCATTCGGCCAAAATTATTGTTGGACGGTAAAGAAAGTTGGGTAACTTTGGGACACCTTTATAAATATTATTGTTGATATTGGTGACGTTACCAACTAACATTTTTAATAGCAAACCATAAATTGAATACAAATAGGGACCGCCTTGAGTTTTTACATCCAAAAGATTTCCAAAATATCTTCAATCGTGAGGTATCCTATTGTAATTACCCTATGAAGTGAAAGCAAATCAATTTCTTTATTAAAAAGTCTATGGATTTGACTAGCTAGCTCGTCCTTTTCAATGCGCTATGTTTGACAAATAATCGATTTAGAAAGTATTTGGATTTTAAAATACCTTTTGAAGTACTCATGCACGAACTCGCTCAGTTAGAGTGACTTTTTGTCGCAATAATTATTGCAATTCATCTGATAAAAAAAGCGGACCATCTATTTCGTAGATGATCCGCTCTTTTGGATTTATTCTACATTCTCTACCAAAACAGATGCTCGCTTCTTGAGCGTCTGTCTTTGAAATGCGGTTATTTGGCACCTTCCGCAATGTCTCGGCGGTAGGTTAAGTTGTCAGACTGAATGTTCGAAACGACCCCGTAGGCCCGATCTCTGGCCTGGGCTAAATCGTCGCCCTTAGCAACCACTGTCAGTACCCGTCCACCGTTGGCATACAAGTCAGCACCTTGACGAACAGTCCCATTATGGATGATTTGGACCTTGTCCGTATTCTCTGGCAGAGGAGCGATACCCGTCATGCGTTCAAAGTCATTGCCTGGGTATCCTTTGGAAAAGAGCACCACGCCGCAAGTCGTCTCTTTGGACCACTGAATGTCTTCTTGTTGGAGACTTCCATCCAAGGTCTTTTGAATCAAGGTGACCAGATCTGATTCCAACCGTGGCAAGAGCACTTGTGTCTCTGGATCTCCAAAACGGACGTTAAATTCCAAGACCCGTGGGGTCTCTGCTTCGTTCATGAATCCTACAAACAACATTCCCGTATAATCGAAGCCGTCATCTTTGAAGCCTTGGCTAATTTGATCGAGAAGTTTTTGGATGTTGGCAAAGAGGCTTTCCCCTTCTTCTAGGGACGCTGCGCCTTGGTAAGGCATGGGTGAATAGCCACCCACCCCTCCGGTATTTTCTCCCTGGTCCCCTTCCCCGACTCGTTTGTAGTCACGGGCAGTTTCCAGAGGGTAAATGTCATTATGGGAGACAAAACAAATCAAACTTAACTCTTCTCCCACCAAGTAGTCTTCAATAATAACAGTCGCAGAGGCTTCTCCGAAGACCTGATCTACCAGGAATCCTTGCAAAGCTTCCTGTCCTTCTTCAAAGTCTTGGGCAATAACAACTCCTTTCCCAAGCGCCAAACCGTCAGCTTTAATGACTACCGGAAACCTACAATCCTTCAAATAAGTCACGGCTTGGTCATAATCGGTGAATTCTTGGTAAGCCGCGGTCGCAATCTCATGACGCATCAAGAATTTCTTGGTAAATTCCTTGCTGCCTTCAAATTGCGCACACTCTTGATTGACACCAAAGACCTGGACGCCTCGTGCTTGCAGATAATCCGCCAGACCCCCACACAAAGGATCCTCAGGACCAACAACTACTAGGTCAATCCCGTAAGTCTGAACCGCTTGTGCGATCCCTTCGAAATCCATCACGTCCATCGCAAGGTTGTGACAATCCTGCTGGGTACCGGCATTCCCCGGTGCTACATAAACCTTCGACACTTGAGGAGATTCTTGAAGTTTCAAGGCCAGGCAATGTTCGCGCCCGCCACTCCCAACAACTAACAATTTCATATGAAATCCTCCCTTTAATGTTTGAAATGACGCATGTGGGTGAACAAGAGACTCATTCCAGCTTCTTCAGCCGCTTCGACGACCGACGGGTCTTGAATGGACCCTCCTGGTTGAATCACCGCTTTTACCCCGTGATTTTTGAGAATCTCAATGGTATCAGGGAAGAAGAAACCATCACTGGCCAGAACGGCCCCTTCATGGGTGTCCGCAATGGAGCGATCCATGGCCTTTTCAACTGCCCAAGAACGGCGGACTTCCCCGTGTCCCATGCCCAAGGTCTGACCGTTTTTGGCCAAGACAATGGCATTGGAGTTCAGGTGCTTAGCAACTTTCCAAGCAAAGAGTAAGTCTTGCATTTCTTGGTCGCTGATCAGACGCTGAGTCTTGTTCTCCAGAGCATCTTTCTCGAAGATGGCGATGTCCTTGTCTTGAACCAGCAGTCCGCCGAGGGTTTGACGAATTTGAGGTTCTGCTTGAGCCGGTTGATCTAAGTCGTCCATAGTTAAGAGACGGACGTTCTTTTTCTTTTGAAGAATGTCCAAGGCCTCACTCGAGAAACTTGGAGCCACAATGACCTCCAGGAAGATTTCTGACAGAGCCTGGGCTAGGTCTTCTTCCACCGGACGGTTGAAACCAACAATCCCTCCAAAGATGGACTGGTCATCGGCTTCATAGGCTTTCTGGTAAGCGTCCAAAGCTGTTGAGCCAGTAGCAACCCCACAGGGGTTTGTGTGCTTAATGGCCACGGCCACCGGCTCTTCAAACTCCTTGACCAAATCCACACAAGCCTTTAAATCGTTCAAGTTATTGTAGGACAACTCCTTGCCGTGAAGTTGCTGGAAAGGAGCCTCATCCTTGACATAATACTGGGCCCCTTGGTGAGGGTTCTCACCGTAGCGCAAGGTGGTGCCATGTTGATAGGACAACTGGATGCGGTCGTTGACCTTGTCTTCTAATAAGTAGTTGGCAATGCATGCATCATAAGCACTGGTTAAAGCAAAGGCTTTTTGAGCCATCTGGCGACGGAATTCCAAGGTGTTTTGGTCTTCTTTCAAGGCCTTTATCACTTGGTCATAGTCGTCAATGTCCGTGACGATCAGGGTGTCTTGAAAGTTCTTGGCTGTGGCACGAATCATGGCCGGTCCGCCAATGTCAATCATCTCAATGATTTCTTCTGGCATAGAATCTGGGCACTCGACCGCTGCCTGAAAGGGATACAAGGTATTCACCACCAGATCAATGGAGGGAATCTCCTGGTTTTGAACTGTGGCTTGATGTTCTGCATCCTGGCGTTTGTAGAGAATACCTCCGTGAATCTTGGGGTGTAAGGTCTTGACCCGCCCACCTAAAATTTCTTCGCTACCTGTAACTTCTTCCACGGCAGTGACGGGCAGTCCCGCTGCTTGGAGAGCTTGGTAGGTACCACCTGTAGAGATCAATTCCCAACCCAACTCCACCAAGGACCGAGCGAAGGGTTCAAGATTGCTTTTATCAAATACTGAAATTAATGCTTTCATTCTTTTACACACACCTTTTTGATGGCTTCAACGAGTATCTTATGTTCAACCTCTAAAACTTTGGCTTGGAGGCTTTCAGGAGTATCATCTTCGGATACTTCCACCATTCCTTGGCAAATAATGGGGCCATCGTCATAGATTTCATTGACCACATGGACTGTTGCCCCAGAGTATTTGACACCCCGGTCAATGGCCGCTTGATGGACACGCATTCCGTAATAACCCTTGCCGGCAAAGGCGGGAATTAAGGAAGGATGAATGTTCAAAATCTTCTCCGGATAGGCCTGAATAATGCTTGCGGGCACTTTTTGTAAATAGCCCAAGAGGAGCACATAATCGACATCGTGCTGAATCAAGAGCACCAGAATGTCATCGGAATCCTGAGACACATAGTGAGGAATCTGATGATTGGCGGCCCGCGTCAATCCATAAGCATCGGCACGGTTAGAAATGACTACTGCCACTTCCCCATGAATATCGCCGGATTCGCAATGATCAATGACCGTCTGCAAGTTGGTACCACCGCCAGAAATTAAGACGCCAAACTTTACCACGTCACTTCGACTCCTTCGAAGCTGTCTTCCACTGCTCCTAACACCTCGTAGTCGCCACCTAAGTCCTCCAAGACCTGGCAAGCTACTTCCAACTCATCTTGAGACACAAAGACCACCATGCCAATCCCCATGTTGAAGGTTCTAAACATTTCTTTTGTTTCCACATTTCCCAAAGATTGGATCTTCTGGAAGATGCTGGAGACCTTTTCTTGGGGCCAGTGAATCTTGAGTCCCAAGCCTTCAGGTAAGATTCGTGGAATATTCTCGTAGAGGCCACCACCGGTAATATGAGAAATTCCTTTGACCTTCACCGCCTTTAAAAGCCCTTGAATCTCTTCCACATAAATCTTCGTGGGCGTTAGCAAGATCTCACCAATGGATTGCTCATCGCCCTCCAAATGGTCTTGGTAGCTAATGCCATTGACTTCTAAGGCTTTACGCGCTAAGGATAAGCCATTGGAATGAATACCTGAGGATTTCAAGGCGATGGCCACATCCCCAGCTTCAATGGCTTGACCCGTAATAATTTGTGAACGGTCCACAATCCCTACACTGAATCCTGCCAAGTCGTAGGTATCTTCGTCATAGACGTCCGGCATTTCTGCCGTTTCGCCTCCTAACAAGGCGGAGCCACTTTGGCGGCAACCTTCAACCACACCGGCCACAATGGCACTCATCTTCTCAGGAATTAGCTGACCGGTCGCAATATAATCCAAGAAAAACAAAGGTTGAGCCCCTTGACAGAGCACATCATTGACACACATGGCCACTAAATCAACACCCAGAGTATCGTGGCGATCCAAGTCTTGGGCGATGAGTAGCTTTGTACCCACTCCGTCAGTCCCTGACACCAAGACGGGTTCTTCCATGCCTTCCAAATCCAAGGCCATCAACCCTGCAAATCCACCCAGACCCGTCAATACTTGATCATTGTGCGTGGATTCGACCATGCGTTTAATCAGTTGGACTTCTTCATATCCTCGAGTAACATCCACACCGCTGTCTTTGTACGTTAACTTCATTAATGATTCTCCTTAAAATATGGGTCATACAATTGATCGTTCTGACAGGCCTTCTTCAATCCCGGCAGGGATAAATAAGCCAACGAGTCGCTGCCAATAATCTTGCGAATTTCTTCGACGGAATACCTATAAGCAATCAAGTCTTCGCGTTCAGGAACACTGATAGAGCCTGATTCACGACTGGAGCGGTTAATCACCGGCGGACTGGCAATGCGCACATGCACGCTTTTGGCACCGGCTTGGCGCAAGTCTTGAACTGTTTGATGAATGGTGGTTCCACGAATGATGGAATCATCCACCAAGATCACATGCTTGCCTTCCAAGTTGGCTCGAATCGGTGTCAGCTTAATCTTGACGTCTCGCTTACGAGTGTCTGCACCACTTCTCGAGAAGGTCCGTCCCACATAGTGGTTGCGAACAAATCCTTGTTGGTAGGGAATTCCCGCCCGATGAGCGTAACCCATGGCCGCCACCAAACCTGAATCCGGCGCACCGATGACAATGGTTGGTTCTTCGAAGTTATGACTTTCTTCTCGGGCTGTCTCTTCGCCCATGGCATACCGAGCCTGATAGACTGAGACACCGTCCATGACAGAGTCTTCCCGAGCAAAATATATGTACTCGAAGGCACAGACATTGGCCACTTTCGGACTATCTGCCGAAGGATAGATGTGCGTCTTGTCCGAGGTCACCGCGATGATTTCACCGGGTGCCAAGTCCCGCAAGACCTCTCCGCCCACTGCCTCAATGCTGCAACTTTCCGAGGAAACATAAGTACTGGTGCCGCGCTGCCCCAAGGTGAGAGGTTTAATCCCTTTCTGATCCCGCATGGCAATAATGCCCTTGTGGTCCATGTAACAGATAGCAAATCCCCCCTGCAGGGACTGCAAGTAATTGATACAAGCAGACCCTCCTTGGCGCAAGTGGTTCAAAAGATCTAAGAGGGTAAAGCCCTCATTGGTGATCAAGCCATCAATGGTCAAAATCGCATCATCCAACACAATGGGCATCTCAATGCTGTGGCGATTGTTTTCGATAAACCCTATGCCCATGGTTCCAGCCAAGAAATCGCCGTCTCTTAGATCAAAATTATCTTTGACCAAGTTCTGGCCGATCTTGATGCGAGTCGTTTGTTGACGGGTGGCAATTCCCACGGTCTCCTGACCGCGGTGTTGCAAGGCATACAGACCGAAATAAATATCTTCAAAGGCATCTTCCTGATCACGGTGATAGACAGCGAAGATTCCACTCATTATAAATCACCGATGGATGCGTCCATCTCCTCCACAGCTTCCACCATCTCTTGCTTGTGATCTTCTAGGCGCTTTTGCAAGTCGGGTGAGCCTAAGGCTAAGATCTGAGCGGCTAAAATTCCCGCATTCTCTCCTCCATTAATTGCCACAGTGGCCACCGGCACGCCACTAGGCATTTCTACGGTGGATAGGAGGGCTTCTAAACCTCCCAAGGTGGAAGACTTCACCGGTACACCAATGACCGGACGGGTGGTTAAGCCCGCAATGACTCCCGATAAGTGAGCGGCCTTCCCAGCAATTCCAATGAAAACTTGGGCCGGGGATTTCTGCACCGTTGCTTGGAGTTTCCCCAAGGCACGGTGGGCAGAAATGACCGACACTTGGTAAGGAATCTCAAATTTCTTCAGGCTGTCAGTCACTTTTCGAGCGATGGCTTCGTCACTTTGACTGCCCATAATAATGTGTACGTTCATGGTTTTCTCCTTTTATTGAAACGCTTGAAATAAAGAGGCCTGGTTGGTGGTTAGACGGGTGTTGATCAAGGTATGATCTGCCACTCGTTCAATGTTACTGATAAATCCTAGGATGTGTCCCGTTGGATCTTGAATGCCGTCGACTCCCTGATGGACGAAGCCTTCCTGGAAATAAGAAACGATCTGTCCAGTTGCTAACAGATCTTCTTCGCGTCCATTGAGATCCATGCCTAACCACGCAGAAGCCACCGGCACTGCCAGAGTTTCTCCGACTATGGCCTGGGTCATGTAGGAATCTTGGAGGATGTGAACAGTTTGTTGGCGGGACAGGAATTTATCCTGTGGGTTCTTGACGAGACGGAAGTTGGACCCTTCTTGAACTTGTCCGAATTCAATCAAGCCCACACGTAAGAGCGCATCCAAACCTGTTCCGGTTCCTAGGATGAACTTGTCTTCCACAAATTTGTTGATGGCATCCTTGACCAAGGGGTGCGTCAATAGCAACTCCCAGCCTTTGGCGGCTTGATTAGGCTGGTTGCCGTAGATCGCACCGTGAGGGATGATCAGCAAGTCATGACTATCTAAAAGCGTCACGAATTCTTGAATGGATGCTTCCATGCGATCCGTTTGGAAGACAAAGGCAGTCATATCGACCTTTGCCTGATGGAAGGCTTGTTGGTAATCTCGCTCACTTTGAGTACCTGGCAGAATTGGCAACAAGGCCTTGGTGACCTTCACCTTTGGAGCATCCCACTTTTCAGGAACTTGAGGCACTTCCAAGGTTGCTTGATCCAATCGGTGATAGACGTCCGCCAAGGGTTCCTGGGTCCACTGGGCCACTTGTGTCACTGAGTAGTCTTCCTGATTGAGACGAATGGTCGTCGCTTGCGTACTCCCCAGACGGGTAGCACCTGGCCACTGAGCCAAATCAAAGTCCTCCGGAAGTTCCAATAAGAAGGAGCCCATGAGTGGCCGGGTTAAGAACGTCTCATATTCCAAAGTAAATCCAATGCCGTTTCCATAAGTCATTTCCAGCAATTCTTTGAGAATTCCTTCGCGGCCAACCGTAGAAGCTGCCAGAATTTGAGAGTTATGGGTTAGGAAGGCTTGAAGGTGTTTTTGGAATTTTTTGAGATCCAAGGTTAAATCTTCTTGCAGCGGTGTTACCACCAAGACAATCTGAGAGCCGGTCTCCTTGAAGGCACGGGAAAGGACTTGATCCACTTCCCCATAGGTGACTGCGAAGGAAATTACGGTTGGTGGCACGTCAATGCCTTCATAACTACCACTCATGGAATCCTTCCCACCAATGGCGGGCAATTCTAAGTCAGTCATGGCTTGGTTGGCACCTAGCAAGGCAAGGAATGGCTTGCCCCAACGGCTTGGATCTTGACCCAAGCGTTCGAAATACTCCTGCAGACTCAAACGCGCCTTGGAAGGATCCAAGCCGAGAGCTGCTAAACGTGCCACAGAATCTACCACGGCAAAATAAGCCCCGTGGAAAGGTGAATATTCCATTAAATCTGGGTCATAACCGGCCGTCATGGCGGAAACAGTGGTGGTGTCTCGGTGAGGCACCAAGGACACCATGCCCAGTTCGGGGGTCAATTGGTACTTACCACCATAAGGGCTTAAGACCGTTTGAGAGTTGACCGTGGCATCAAAATAATCCACCAAAGCTCGTTGATTGCGATGATTCAATCTCTGCACATATTCTTTCACATCGGTGAAGGTTTCTTCCGGCAAGTCTCCTGTCGGCTGCAAGGCCTGTACCGTCGCTTCTTTGGACGCACCGTTGGAATCCAAGAAAGGTCGGTCAATGTCGAAGATCGTGCGTCCTTGCCAAGTCATCAAAAGACGGTTCTCATCGGTAACTTTTGCGACAAGGGCAGCATCCACATCGTCTTGGGCACATAGTTCCAAGAAGGCATCAACGTTCTGAGGGTCAACAACCACGGCCATGCGCTCCTGAGATTCAGAAAGGGCAATTTCTCCGCCATGCATTTCTGGGTATTTCAGTTGGACAGCGTCTAGATCAATGTGAATGCCATCGGCCAATTCACCAACGGCTACAGACAGACCTCCCGCACCAAAGTCGTTGGACTTCTTGATAAGACGGGTAACTGCCGGTTTTTGAAAGAGACGGGCAATTTGGTGCTCCACCGACGGATTTCCCTTCTGGACTTCCCCACCCTGATCTTCCAAGCTGTCTTCGTCTTGAACCATGCTGGAACCCACAGCCGCTCCGAGGCCATCTTTTCCGGTCTTTCCACCCAGAACAATGATGGCATCCCCCGCTTGGGGAGTCTCACGCACAATGTAATCAGCAGGTGCTGCAGCAACCACTGCTCCGGCTTCCATACGCTTGGCAACGAAGCCATCGTGGTAATATTCCTTGGCATAGGCCTGTGCCACACCCATCTGATTCCCGTAGTCGGAATAACCTTCCGCTGACCGCTGGCTGATGGTGGATTGAGGAAGCTTGTTGTCCAAGGTTTCCTCCACCGCTTGAGCCGCATCTTTGGAGCCCGAGATCCTCATGGCTTGATAGGTATAACTGCGTCCAGACAAGGTATCGCGGATGGCACCTCCCAAACAAGTCGCTGCTCCACCGAAGGGTTCAATTTCTGTCGGGTGGTTGTGGGTTTCATTCTTGAAATACAAGACCCAATCTTCAGGACCACTGGCCGTTTGGACTTCCATTTCCACGGCACAGGCATTAACCTCTTCGGAGACCACTACGTCTTTAGCAAGTCCCCGTTGCTTTAACAAGCGCCCTTGGATGGTTCCCAGATCCATTAAGGTCATGGGGCGGTCGCTACGATTGGTTTCTTGGCGCTGGTCTTGGTAGGTTTGGAAAGCCTTTTCAAAAAGGTCCACAAAAAAACCATTCTCAAAATTAACTTCCGTTAAGAAGGTCTCGAAGGTCGTGTGGCGGCAATGATCCGACCAATAGGTATCCAGGGCTTTCAATTCCGTGGTATTGGGGTTGCGGTCAATGGACTGGAAATATTCTTGAATAAATAACAAGTCATCCAAATCTAAGGAGAATTTGCCTTGGAGGTTGGTCTCCAATTCTTGGGCTGTCCAAGCCGTAAATCCATCAATGGGATCTAAATCCGCTAAGCTGGAGAGCTTGGGTCCTCGAGGTTGATAGTCCAAAGGAATCTCCACATACTCAATGGGATTCAATAGATACTCTTTGTAAGCCTTAAATTCTTGGTCATTGACACCAGTCACTTCGACGAGAGTGGAATGGTGAACATGGGTATTTAATTGTAGGAAATCTTGTAACATCTTCTCAACCATGTAGGCCTGTTCGTTGTGTTGTCCTGGAACAGCCTGGTAACGGAACTGGTAAGGCTTAGCCGTTAATTCATGGGCAATGGCTTGGCCTTGAAAGACGGTATTTTCTACCTTTTCCAAGTCTTGACCGGATAAGTCTGAAAAGACATACACATCTTGAATACGAATAGCAATGTCTTTGAGTTTGAGTAGTTGTTGGGCGTTGGCGACTAATTTCTCTTCCAGGCGGCTGTTATCCGCCGACTGGCACACGATAGTTTTCATGTTTCCTCCTGATAATAGTTGGCTAGTTCCAATGGCTCCACTGAATGCCCCTCTTTGTAGACACGCATGTTGCCAGCAGATACTTCATCAATCAACATCAATTCGCCCGTTTGAGGGTCGCGACCGAATTCCAATTTCAAATCATAAAGTTCCAAACCCTTGTCGGACAAGTCTTGGCGAATCATTTCTGAGATATTCTGAGTGGCTTGCACGATGTCTTCATATTCTCCTGGACGTAAGATCCCCAGTACCAAGAGTCCTTCTTGGGTAATGAGTGGGTCTTGACGTTCATCGTCCTTCAAGGTGATCTCCACATAACCGTTTAAATCTTGGCCTTCCTGGGCGTATTGCCCGTAGCGACGCATGAAAGAGCCCACAGCCTTATAGCGACAGATCACTTCCAAGCCCTGTCCGAAAAAATCGGCTCGGGTCACGGTCATGGTTTGCTCGTCCACATCGGCATCTAGATAATGTGTATGAATGCCTGCTTCTTCAAAGCGTTCAAAGAAATACTGACTCATTCGAACATTGGCCCGTCCACTTCCTTCCAAGGTCAAACCGACTTGATTGGCTCCTGGATCGAAAACTCCTTCAGTTCCAGTCACATCGTCCTTGAACTTGAACTGGTAATGGCCATCTTCCAACTGATACAAATCCTTGGTTTTGCCTTGATACGTGAGTTCCACAACGAAACACCTCTTCTTCATATTATTTTTTCACCAAAAAAAGCCCAGAAAGGTAGGTTCTTACGAAACCTACCCCTCTGGGCTTTTATCCCTTAGGTGTCATGGAGTAGCCTCCACTAGTACCGCTTGGACCAGCCGAAGTAAACTTCCGGAACCCTAGGTACACTCTCTTGCCTATCTTTCATGAGAAACTCATTGGTATCTTTATCTTAACCAACAGAAAAAAAAAGGTCAACTTTTTCACGGGATATTTGTGCTTTATCTGATTTTCTTCCTTGCTGGAGGAGGGCTGCAATGTTAAAAAACTTCAAGAATTCTACGGAAGGGAACGCCTCACTGTTGAAACGAACTTAACCGATGTCGAACACAAAGATGCCTTGGAGGCAAGGGCGGTTGATTCTTACCAGCCCCTGAAAGAATAGGGCAAGTGCCTGGAGGTTCGTCTATGGGCCAACAAGCGTTGCAACACCGTGAGTCGCACTCTGGTCACTACTTGGCCGGAAAAGAAAGATTTTTAAGCCAGGGTCGGTCGTCCTGAACATTTGCAAGAACATTGACAAATGGCCATTGAGGGCAACGATCACTCCAATTTTTCCGTGAAAAACCTGGCCCACTACACCCAAACAGAGCCCCAAAACAAAGAACTCTCACCTTTTTATTGGAGGTGAGAGTCTTTTGTTCAAATCTTTAAAAGAAGCTAGCCATCAAGGCATTCGCAAGACCTGCAATAATCATGACTTGTACCGGCGGACGTTGGCGGTGCAGGAGAAAGAGCGACAGAACAAAGATGATCAACATATTAAGTCTGACAGTATCTAGGCCTTGGAAGACCTCTCCGAATAAAGACGAGAGTAAAATGGTGACTGCCGATACTGCAATGAGCGCTACTACGGAAGGGCGTAAATAATCCAGAACCGTGCGCAAGATGGATAATTCTCGGTAGCGGTAGTACAAAAGAGTAAGTACCGTGACTAAGAGGACTGAGGGAAGAATAACTCCCAAGGTCGCAATGATGGCACCGGGAATTCCCGCAATGGCGTTGCCAATAAAGGTCGCCGCATTAATCGCAATGGGCCCTGGAGTCATCTGGGAAATAGTAATCAAGTTAGTAAAATCTGCCAAGGACATCCAGCCATGGGCATCGACCACGTATTCTTGGATCAAGGGCAAGGCAGCATAACCGCCTCCGAAACTGAGAGCGCCGATTTTGACGAAGGCAAGGAGTAATTGCCACAAGGTGTAAACGTTCATACATCTCCCCTACCTTCTACAAAATACACGACCAGTCCCACCAACAGACTGATCCCCATGATAAGGGCCACATGCACCTTGAAGAAATAATTCAAGACAAAGGCTAGGACCATGAGTAAATTCAAGAGCCAATTCTTCTCGCGAACCACGTTGAATCCCATGGAAATCACCACATTCACAATGACCGCACTGACCCCAGCCTGCATCCCTTCCAAGATCAAGGCGATGAGCTGGTTGCTGATGAAATAATCATAAGCCATGGAAATGATCGTAATGATGATAAAAGGGGGCAAGACTGTTCCCAAAACTGCCGCAAAGATGCCCACAAATCCTGCCAGTTTATATCCTAAGGCAATGGAGGCATTGATGGCTAGGGCCCCAGGAGCCGACTGACTGATCGTCACCAAGTCCAGCATCTCCTTTTCTTCCACCCATTCATACTCATCCACGAATTTTTCCCGCATCAAGGGTACAATGACGTACCCGCCTCCGAAGGTAAAGGCACTCAACTGGAGGGTGGCAAGAAATAATTTCCAAAGTCTGGCCAACATGTCCCTCATCCTTTCTCAGTTTGTCCCATCTTACAAGAAATCTCGGCGCAACTCTTCCATGGAACGAGGCGACAGCCAGCCCGGTGCTACGTCGTACAGGGTCTTGGCACCGTAATCGCCCATCTGGGCCATGCGATAGACGCCTCGAGCATAAGCGACCAAAGCCGAAGCCGTGAATTCCGGATTAGAACCCAAAGTCAGACCAAATTCCATGACTTGAGGGTTCCCTTCCCCTGTCTCTCCGCTACGAATGACAAGGCCTCCGTGGGGCATGGCTTGATGATCACGGTCCATGGTCCCTTGATCAATGAAATACACATGGGTCTCATAGCCTTCAAAGTAATTGGGCATCTCTTGAATGGTGGTGGCCAAAGATTCTTTGTCCACCCCATCTTCTGGAACGACATAGACTACACGCACATGGCGATCAAAGGCCGACAAGTCTGGTTGTTCCCCTTGGCGTACCAAACTCATGGCTTCCTGGGAAGGAATAGTGTATTGCACCGCTGCGGCCACCCCTTCTACCCTGCGGACCGCATCGGAATGCCCCTGGCTCAAACCCTTGCCCCAGAAAGTATAGGTCTCTCCTTGTGGCAAAACAGCGTCCGCCAAGACACGGTTCAAGGAGAAGAGACCTGGGTCCCAGCCCACAGAAATCAGGCCGATTTTTTGGCTTTTCTGAGCCACTTCGTCCACCCGGGCAAAGTGTTGAGGAATTTCTGCGTGGTTGTCGAAACTATCCACGGTATGGAAATGACGGGTCAAGGCCGGTGTTTGTTCGGGCAAGTCTGTGGCAGAACCTCCACATAAAAGGAGAACATCCATATGATCCTCAAAGGATTCAATGTCCGTCAATAAATGAACCGGAACATCCGGATTCAAGGCCTCCACTCCGGCAGGTCCTCGGCGGGAGAAGATCCCAACCAACTCCATGTCTGCTTGTTGTTGTAAGGAAGCTTCCACCCCGCGCCCCAAGTTTCCATAACCCACAATGCCAATTCGAATCTTTGAACTCATAATAACTCCCTTGCTTTATTCGTAAAAATTAACAGTGTCTTTATTTTATCATAGAAATCACCAAAACAATGACCCAGAACCTTTTTTGCACAAAAAAAGACTGACCTTTTGAGGATCAGTCTTGGAATTATTCACGAATCATTAAGGATAGATCGTCCCACAAGGTCTCCGGAATTTTTAAATCTTCTGCTTGATCTGGCTCAATCATCCAATCCGCATCATCACTATTAGCAATCACCTTCGGCCAGTCCGGAGTCGCAATGAAAGCTTTCCCGACAGCAATGGCGTCATAGCCCGCAGCCAAGGCAGCTTCGGCGTCCGCTCGGTGGACAATGCCACCCACCCCAATCAAGGGAATCTGAGCCAGACGATCGGATTGAACCTGACGGTATTTCTCAATCAAAGGCTGGGTATCCGTGGTGTCTACCAGAGAAGTGGCCTTGTAATAAGCCAGAGACACATGGAAATAATCCAAGTCTTCCTCGGCCAATTTATTCAATAAGTACATGGTGTCTTCAAAGCGAATGCCTGGCTCCTCAATCTCTTCCGGTGAGAAGCGGTAACCCACGATGAAATCTTCACAAGCTTCTTCCGCCACCACTTCCTGAACTTTTCGGGTCACTGCCAAGGGGAAATGAGCGCGTTCATCCCGTGAACCACCCCAACGGTCCATTCGACGGTTGGAGTGAGGGGAATAGAATTGTTGGATCAAGAAGGTATTGGCCCCGTGAATTTCTATCCCGTCAAATCCGGCGTCAATGGCTCGACGAGTGGCTTGGCCAAAGGCTTCAATCATCTCGTCAACTTCCTCCGCCGTCAATTCACGGGGCGTCAGAGTCTTTTTGCCGGGAATATCTCCCATGTCTTGTAAAGGAGCCACCGGACTGGGCGCCACAGGTTGTTGCCCCTGATTGTACATGGGTGGAGCCATGCGTCCGGCATGGAAAATCTGCAAAATAGCCTTGGCGCCTTCTGCTTGGATGGCTTTCGCCAAACGGCGCAGACCAGGAATCTTGTTGTCATGGTCAACTCCCACCGCTCCCGGGTAGCCACGTCCATTGTCTTGGACAAAAGTACTTTCGATAATGATCGCACCGGTATTTCGGGCACGGCGACGATAAAATTCAACCATCTCCGTGGACACTCGCCCATCATAAAGGGCGGATTGCGAGGTAATTGGTGCCATGAAGATGTGATTTTGAAGTTCATTCCCCGAAGGGAAAGTAAAGGGTTGGAATAATGAATGAGTCATCAGAGATCCTCCTGATTTAAAATTTCTAAGTATTCTTATTTTACCGGATGTCGAGCTTTTTGGCTTGTAATCTACTTGTGAGATCTAAGAAAGAATCTGCCAAGCGTTATAGAAATTAATTAACCAGAGCCAGGCGATGGTCTATTCGTAGATCTTGCGAATAATTCGTGGGTTCACTTGACAGGACACCCAAGCACCTAGGGTTCTTCCGATCGAACCGACAGAAATGGCCAAGTGCAAGAGGCTAAAGTCCGCCTGCCAAGCCAAGCTACTGCCAAACATGGACATGAGATCGGTGAACAAGAAAAAGGCAATGACAATGCTGGAAGAGAACGTACCCAATTCGATGGGCATCCAAAGGCCAAACCAATAATGGCCACATGAATGGGACAGCCATCAATGACTAAGTGGCTGTCCAAGAGCCCTAGGAGAAAATCGATGAGCACATTGACCAAGCTTACTGCCGTTGCTTGTAATGCTCATTAGTTATTATCTCATTAAGAAGAAAAACTAATCTGCTAACCAATTGGTTTTTTGATTATTTGCTCTAGTCGCTGTTAGGGTTCTCCTAGGCCTTATGTAATCAACGTAAATGCCATGTACAAATTTGTACATGGTTTTTAAATGCAAACACACCGGTGAGAATTCCATCGGTGTGTTTGTTTGGTTTCTTCGAATTAGTCTTCCAAGAATAAATCTTTCTTGATCCAATCAACGATTCGGTCAAGGTTTTCTTTATTACGCATACCTGCCATGACGTAAGGACGGCCGTTACGGGTCTTCTTCACGTCTTCTTCGTATTCTTCCAAGTCGACGTCGACGTAAGGTGCCAAGTCGATCTTATTAACAACTAATAAGTCGGAGCGGGACAGTGCAGGACCACCCTTTCGTGGAATATCCGGACCTTCTGCGACGTCAATAACGAAGATGTAGGCATCTACTAATTCCGGTGAGAAAGTCGCGGATAGATTGTCTCCTCCACTTTCAACGATGACTAAGTCTAATTCTTCGTTATGGGCCGCGATCATATCATCGATGGCGTCAAAGTTCATGGAAGCATCTTCACGAATAGCTGTGTGTGGACAACCGCCCGTTTCTACCCCAATAATTTGATCTTCATTCAAGACGGATTCACGAATCAATTGATCGGCGTCTTCTCGTGTATAGATATCATTGGTGATGACGCCGATGGCATAATCATCATTCATTAATTCTGTTAAACGACGGACCAAGGCGGTTTTACCTGTTCCTACCGGTCCTCCGATTCCTAAACGCACTGGTTGTTTTGACATTCTTCATTACCCCTTATAATTTACTACTTATTCGACGGCCTGATTAGTGGTGGTGATCATGGTCATGTTCATGATCATGGTCGTGGTCGTGGTCAGGATGTACATAGTCATCGTCCCCGTGCCCACGGTAGACAAAAGCTTCCTTAAAGCGGCGCTTGTCACGAGTGTAAGCGACCCCAATGCTGTCCATGAGCTCATCCAAGGTGTGGTCGTCGCGCAGGACGATTTCACCGTCTTGGTAAAGGGCGGCCGCATGGCGGTTCCCAATTTCGTAGGCCGCTTTGTAGAGTTCTTCGTCATTCTTTGGTTGGACGACAAAGGCCATCTCTTCTTCGGTGCGCACCGCAATCACACGATCGTCATCTTCATACAAGACAGAGCCATATTCAAAACTTTGTCCTTCAGGCAGACGAATACGTACTTCAGTACCTGCATCTGTGGTTGTTCGAACAATGCGTTTGCGCAAATGTTCCCAATCAAGTTCGATCCATTCCACCGTTTTGGGGTGGTCATGTTCTTGATCTGCAATGTTTCCAATAATTTCTTCAATTAACATAGATTTACACCTTCCTGTGTTCCACTTATTCGTCAGTCCTCGTGATAAGTTGACTTGTTAATTATACCATGAAAACCTTCTCAAGGATATACAAAGAACTTCACGCGGAACTTTTCTTAAACAATTTTGACAGTCTTTCCGTCTTCTAGATGATAAATTTGATCGCTAATATGACGGACTAACGTCAAATCATGGGAAATAAAAAGAATGGTTAAATTCAATTCTTCCTTCAACTCTTCTAAGAGATGCACCAACTGGTGCTGAGTGACCCGATCCAAGGCAGAGACAATCTCATCACAAATCAAGACTTCTGGGCGCATAAATAGGGCACGCAAAATATTTACCCGTTGTTGCTGTCCGCCAGAAATCTGGTAGGGCCTCTTGGTGAGAATTCCTGGAGACAAACCCAAACGTTCCAACAGATGATCTTCGTAAGCTCCCCAAGACCGCCCGGTAGCCTTCAAAGGTTCTTGCAGAATTTTGCCGATGGTCCAGGACGGGTTCAAAGAACCCGACGGATTTTGGAAAATCAATTGGCAGGATCGATAGAATTCTCGTTGATTGTTGCGTGTGATTGGCTCTCCTTCATAGCGGATATCACCGCCAGAGAGGGGCTCCAACTGCATGATGAGGCGAATCAGGGTACTTTTCCCTGCCCCACTCCGCCCGATCAAGCCGATCACTTGTCCTTGGGGAATCTCCATGTTCACATCCTTTAAGACAGCATGAATCTCCTTGCCTTGGCGGTAATTTTTCTGAACATGGTGGAGTGTCAATTTATCCATGAGCGTCCTCCCATTTCTTGAAACTGCTGAGCAATAATTGTCGGGTGTAGTGATGTTGGGAAGACTCAAAGATTTGATCCTTGCTCGCTACCTCCACTACTTGCCCATCCAGCATAACCACCACTCGGTCCGCCACTTGCCGAACCACGTCAATGTCATGGGTGATGAGAACGGTGGATTGACCATCCCTTTTCCTCATTTCTACCAAGAGGTCTAAGAATTGGGATTGGGTATCCAAGTCTACACCTGACGTCGGTTCATCCGCCAAAAGCCAGGGGGCCTGCCGGTAAATCCCGATGGCCAAGAAGGTCCGTTGCAACATTCCTCCCGATAGCTGGTAAGGGTACTGGTCCAAGACCGTCCTAAGCAGGCCCAAGTCTTCCAAAATTGGAGTCAAACGCTTCACGAAGGCGGTCTGAGAACGTGCGCCTTGTGGTTCACAAAATTGATAGAGCTGTTGACCCACTTTGGTTGATGGACTAAAGGAAGCAAAGGCATCCTGAAATATGACAAAAAGGGATTCCTGGCGAAAGGTTCGCAAATCTTCGGCAGATAAGTCCGCAATGTCCAAGCCGTCATAGGTGATTTGACCCGATACTTGCAATTCTGGCGCAGACAACTGGGCCAAGGCGCGAAAAGTAAGGGTTTTGCCACTGCCACTTTCCCCAACAATGGTTGTGATTTGACCTGGATAGAAAGTTAAATCTGGAATCTCCAGCAGTTGGGTCTCTCCCGCATAGATGGTCAGGTTTTTAATGGTCAACATGTTGCACACTTCCCTTCTCCACTTGCGCCCAATGATTCGCCAGATAATTGACGTCTAGTACGGTGATAACGATCATAAGACCGGGGTAAAGCCCGACCCACCATGCCCCTGATAGAAGATCCCGTTGGGCAAAGTGCAGCATGTTTCCCCAACTGGCCATGTGCATGGGAATCCCGATACCTAGAAAACTCAGGGAGACTTCCGTAAAGATGGCGGAAGAGAAATTCAAAAGGGTCACACTAAAGATAGAGGGAATAGC
>CALYPW010000006.1 GCA_945278685.1 uncultured Dolosicoccus sp. | reverse complement strand
GGTTCCTTCGAGACAACATCAAGTATTATAGCACGACTACTTTTGGTGTGTCAAGGAAGAAAATAAAGAATTTATTTTCTGCTACCTCTCTTGAGTGTTTCATTATATTAACATGCGAGAGTTCGCCTGTCAATATAATTGTTCCATCTTAATGGAAACTGGGGTAGCTGGATTCGAACCAACGAATAACGGAGTCAAAGTCCGGTGCCTTACCGCTTGGCTATACCCCATTGATCAAAAGGCGGTAACCGGATTTGAACCGGTGATAAGGGTTTTGCAGACCCCTGCCTTACCACTTGGCTATACCGCCGTCTTTCACAACGACTATTATTATTACACGAATTCGCTTTTCTGTCAAGAAAGTTTTTTGTTTTTCCTGGATTATCGTCTGCTACCTTTTTACTTCCTTATATAGCGCACGTATCAGAAAACGATATGTGTTACCATAGTAAAAAGGAGTGACTCGTATGAATTTTAAATTTGGAGACCGCATTTTATTCTTCGGCGACAGCATTACGGATTGTCATCGTGATCGCCACCGAGCCGATTGTCTTGGGAGGGGCTACGCTTTAATGGCCAGTGCCCGTTTACAACAACTCTATCCGGATTTGCAGTTGGAGTTTATCAATCGTGGGATCAGCGGAGACCGGACGTCGGACCTCTTGCGACGTCTGCAGACGGACTGCCTCGACCTGGAACCTGATCAGGTCATCTTGTTTGTGGGAATAAATGATTGCACCAATTATTTTTATCACCAACAATTAGCGGTGGAAGAAGCTGTGGAGGAATTTAAGGACAATTACCGCAACATCCTTTGCCCCATCTTGGACAGCGGCGCCAGTCTCTCCCTGATGGAGCCTTTTGTTTTGCCTTATCCGTCTGATCGTTACCAATGGAGAACCTTCCTGAATCCTATGAATCAAAGCATTCGTCAACTGGCCCGTGAGTACAAGTTAACTTACGTTCCCTTAGACGGACACCTGAACGCTTTAGGGATTGCCGGTGACTTCAATCGTTATACCCAAGGAGACGGTGTTCATCCTACTCCACTGGGTCATTTGGAAATCGCCGATCAACTTCTCCGCTATATCCGCTAATCAAAAACCAAAAAAAGACCTGCCCCAGTACGAATCGTCCTTGATGGGTGGTCGCACACAAGCAGATCTTTTAAAATTGAATTATATTCCTTCTTGAATCAAATAATGGTAAGCAGATAAGCCTGCTGTTGCACCAGTACCTACCGCGACAACAATTTGGTTGTAAGGTACATCGGTACAGTCTCCAGCGGCATAAACACCCCGTAAGCTGGTAGCACCGAACCGGTCGATCAAGATTTCGCCACGCTCATTGCGATCCAGAATACCTTCTAAGAAGTCTGTAGTTGCTGATAAGCCAACCAGGATAAAGACTCCTTGACAATCTGTTTCAACCTCTTCGTCAGTCTTGTAATTGCGGTAACGCAAGCCAGAGACTGTTCCCTCACCCATTATTTCTTGGGTATCAATGTTATAGAGAACATCAATGTTTTTGATTTCTGCCAAACGATCCTGCAAGACTTGGTCCGCCAGAAGATGATCCGAATATTCCAGCAAAGTAATGTGTCGGGCAATGCCTGATAAGTCCAGGGCCGCTTCTACTCCGGAGTTTCCGCCCCCGATGACGACAATATCTTTGCCCTTATACATGGGGCCATCGCAGTGAGTACAATAGGAAATTCCCTTGGTCTGGAATTCCTCTTCACCTAATACCCCAATGCGGCGCCACTTGGCGCCCGTCGCAATGACAACCGTCTTAGCTTCAAGAATGGCTCCGTTGTCCAAGGTCACTTCTTTGTAATCCCCTTGGTCGGTCAACTTTTCAACACGGTACCCTTCCATCAAGTCGATGGGATACTCTTGCATGTGCTCTTTGACACGGCTCATTAATTGAGTACCTTCAATGTACTTGGTCCCAATGAAGTTCTCAATGCCAGCGGTTTCAGCGACTTGACCGCCGAAACTTTCTGCCACAACTCCCACTTTAATCCCTTTACGCACCGCATAAATAGAGGCACTTCCGGCAGCGGGACCCCCACCTACGACCAAGACATCAAAACGTCCCTTGTTTTCAAAGGTCGAGGCATCTGCCGGTTCGATCATGTTTACGATCTGTTCCAGGGTCATGCGTCCACTGCTAAACTGTTCCCCATTGGCAAACACCGTTGGAACAGCCAGAACATTTTTGCTGGCCACGTAGTCTTGGAACATGGAACCTTCCACCATGGTGTGAGTGATTTTGGGGTTTAACACCGATAGAATATTTAAGGCCTGAACAACGTCTGGACAATTCTGGCAAGTCAAGCTGACAAAGGTTTCAAAATGAATGTCTTCATCTAAAGCTTGGATGCGTTGAATCATTTGGGCATCCACTTGAGGTGCACGCCCACTGACTTGTAACAAGGCCAATACAAAAGAAGCAAACTCGTGACCCAAAGGCAAGCCCGCAAAAACCACGCCGACAGATGCGTCCGCACGGTTTAATGAAAAGCTTGGGGTAAGATCGAGAGTTTGACGAGCAATGGATAACTTGTCTGACATGGCCACAATCTCCTCGACAAAGGCTTCCACCTTCCGGGAGTTTTCGCTCTCATCCACACTTAACGTGAAGACCACTGGTTCTTCCAATAATTCGAGATACTGGGCCAATTGTTGTTTCAGACTTGCGTCTAAACTCATGCTTATTTCTCCTTACTGTTCGTGAAATACTTAGATTTTTCCAACTAAGTCTAAACCTGGGGTTAAAGTGTCACCGGACTCTTTCCAATCCGCTGGACAAACTTCTCCTGGATTTTCGCGGACATATTGAGCAGCTTTCACCTTGTCCAAGGTATAGGCAGCTTCGCGTCCGATGCCATCTGCGTTAATTTCAACTGTTTGAACCACACCGTCTGGGTCAATCACGAAAGTTCCGCGTTGTGCCAGTCCAGCTTCTTCGTCCAAGACATCGAATTCACGGGCGATTTGCCAGGTTGGATCCCCCACCATGGTGTACTCGATGGATGAAATCTTGTCCGAATGGTCATGCCAGGCTTTGTGGACAAAATGTGTATCTGTGGATACAGAATAAACTTCGACCCCTAACTCTTGAAGTTCACCATAAATCTTTTGCATATCTTCCAATTCAGTCGGACATACAAAAGAAAAATCGGCTGGGTAGAAGATCACCACGGACCACCCCTTTTGTAAATCTGACACATCGACCGTGATAAATTCTTCAGTTTGGGGGTTATAAGCATTCCCGTTGAAAAATTCGATTTTCTTACCAATTAATGACATGAAATCTACCTCCATAAATTATAATAATGACTACACGAACGGCCGTCAGCTTAGAATCATTCTAAACTGAACTTCGCTTGTTAATAATTGTACCTTAGATTCTCGTCATCGTCAAAGATTCTGCTTGTTAATTTTTAAAGGAATGGATCGGTGCTGGAATGCGTCCACCGCGTTGGACCAATCGACAAGCATTGGAGGCATGGACAGGCATAATTGGCGCACTTCCCAGCAGTCCTCCAAAGACTGCCTCATCACCCACATCTTTTCCAATGACAGGAATTAAACGAGAAGCGGTGGTCTTGTTATTAATAATTCCAACCATGGCTTCATCGGCCATAATGGCTGTGATTGTTTCAGCGGGGGTATCTCCGGGAATAGCTATCATGTCCAAGCCGACAGAACATACGCAGGTCATGGCCTCTAATTTGTCAATGGTAATGGCGCCAGCTCGGGCCGCTTCAATCATTCCTTCATCTTCACTCACAGGGATAAAAGCGCCACTTAAGCCACCCACCTGGGTAGAAGCCATGACACCGCCTTTTTTGACCGCGTCATTTAGAAGGGCCAAGGCTGCGGTGGTGCCGTGCCCACCCACTTGCCCCACCCCAATTTCTTCCAGAATTCTTGCTACAGAATCTCCGACTTCTGGAGTAGGGGCCAAGGATAAGTCGATGGTTCCAAAGGGAACCTCTAACTCTTTCGCCACTCGGGACCCGATCAGCTCACCCATGCGAGTAATCTTAAAGGCCGTCTTTTGAATAACTTCAGAGATTGAATTAAAATCTTCGCCATCATGCCTCTCCAAGGCTTCTTTGACTACGCCAGGGCCACTAACTCCCACATGCAAGACCACATCTTTCTGGCCCACCCCGTGAAAGGCACCGGCCATGAAGGGATTGTCCTCCACAGCATTAGCAAAAACAACCAACTTGGCGCAACCCAGGGAATCTTCATCCTTGGTGCGCTGGGCGGTTTCAACGATCTTCTCGCCAAGAATGCGCAAGGCATCCATGTTCAATCCGTCACGGGTATTGCCCACATTGACAGAAGCACACACCCTCTCAGTGGTTGACAGTGCCTGGGGCAAGGAATTCATCAAAATCAAGTCGGCCGAACTGGTGCCCGCATGGGTCAAGGCCGAGAATCCGCCGACAAAATCAACGCCGGTCTCCTTGGCCACACGGTCCAGAACTTTCGCAAAAGGTGTGTAGTCTTCCAGATCCGTCGCCCCAGCAATTAAGGCAATGGGAGTCACCGAGAGACGCTTGTTGATGACCGCCACACCATACATTTCCCCAATGTGGTCCGCCGTTTCCACTAAGTCTTTGGCATAATGCATCATCTTGGCATAAATGTTGTCACAGGCCTTTTGGTAATCACTGTCAATGCAGTCCATCAGACTAATGGCTAAAGTGACTGTGCGGATGTCCAAATTATTTTCGTCCAGCATCTTGATGGTTTCAAGTATTTGTTGTTGATTCATGAAAATCCTCCTAGACATTATGCATATGGTTGAAAAGCTCTTCGTGTTGGACACGAATAGTTAGGCCCATCTCGTCTGCCAACTGGTCAAAACTTGCCACCAACTCACTGAAACTTCCAACCATTTGGTCCATACTCACCAAAGTAACCATGGTAAAGTACTCATCCATCAAGGTTTGCGACACATCTTCAATGTTGAGTTGATACTTGACGCACAATTTACTGACACGATAAATAATTCCCACCTGATCAGCACCAATAACTGTTATTACTGCTTTCACACTATTTCCTCCTAAAACTCTTCATCCTTAGTCCAATAAATACATAGCCTTATTTTATCGATTTAACGACATAACTACAATGGATAGAACAAAAAATCCCTCCACAAAGGAAGGATTTTAATCATTTTTCTAACTTTCCCAACAAATCAAAGGGCACGAGAACAATCACCGCAAAGACATACGCGGTCTGGGGCCAAAAGATGGACACATCGGTGATGCCATGCACCAAAGTCACTGCGATAAAGGAAAGCACCAGGCCCAATTCTGGCAAAGCATACCGCTGCTCAATGGCTGTCAGGCAACGACGGATAAAGTCGACCAATCCCAAAAATAAAACAAAGACTCCGAACAGCCCATAACTAGCCAAGGAATCAATTTAAAGGCTGTGGGAATGAAGGGTCGCCTTGCCTTGGAAGAGATAATAATACCGCAAATAACTCAAGGGACCGTGACCTGTCAACGGTGAATGTTTAAAGATTTTCCAGCCTGTGGTCCAAAGTTTGTAGCGGTCCTCAAAGGCATAGGCCAGGGAGGAAAAACGCGGAAACAGACTGGGTTTCAATACCAAGGTCGCCACTCCTAGACTACCCACAAGTAAGGCAAGAAATCCAAAGCGCTTGTCAATGAAGATAAGAAGCACAACCACTCCCACCACCAAGGCAGGATACAACATGCGTGAAGCTGTCATCACAATCCCCAGAAGATTGATCAAGATCATGGACACATAGTACAAACTCTTGATACCCCAACGATCTTTAAATAGACGATACACACACACTAAAATAATCAAGATACAATAATAACCATAGTAATTCGCATTGAAGAAAGTGGCATCCGCACGAAAACGCGGGCTGGACGTTTGGACAATGTAGAGCCATCCCAAACCTTCACTTTGAAGATACTTGTAATAACTCCACAAAGTGACACCGATGGGAACCAAACTGGTCGCAATGAGGGTTTGTTGCATACACTTGTAGCGTCTGGGAGTAATGCTGCTGTAATAAAAACTCATCAGCAAGATGAACAGCCACATGCCCAAAGCCGTTGCCACCCCGATAATGTTCCATCGAAAAGTCGCCGTCAAGGCTGCCATTAACACAAACAATCCCATATACCCGGTTTGAGTAATCATGTCTTTTAAATGACTGCGATCACTGGCCATCAAGTACAGTAAAGCAATGATCATGCCGCAAGCACTGATGTAAAAAGGCAAAGACACGCACAATGCGATACCGAGAAAGATCCAATCGTATTTGGGAGCTTCTTTCTGCAATGGAGATTCATATTCAAACATTGAGGCCTCCAATTTCTCAATTCTTAGTCGTTCTTATCATTATAACAAAAAATTGTAGATTTTTTTATGAATATTCGATATAATACACAGGTGAATTTATATTATCATTAGGAGGTTTCCTTTTTGTTTAAAAAATTAACGCCCAAGAAGATTGCTTTGCTATCTGCTGGTCTTTTCGTGTTCTCAGCAACCACTGTTCTGACACTGGCCGATGAAGAAGTAGTCGATGAAACTGAATTAATGTCAGAAGTCGATGACGGGCTCCACCGCACACCAACCATCACTGCGGACCAACAAGTACATTTGCTGGATGAAGAAAAAACAGCCCACGATGGCATGGAAATCATTAAACGAGACACGCTTTCTTTTCCTGAAAGCTATCCAAAAGAACTTAAAAATTTCGAAACTGTCGCCGAACGTTACCTCTTGATCGATCAAGAGACTGAGCGCGTTCTCGCAGCCAAAGACGCCATTGATCCTTACCCCATTGCCTCTATTTCCAAAATCATGCCGGCTTACTTGACATACAAAGCTGTCGAAGAAGGAAAAATTGCCATGGAAGATGTTATTGAAGTATCTCAAGAGATTGAAGATTACTATTCCTTCAACCCAGAATCATCCAGTGTCGGACTTTATGCCGGCGTGAATTATCCTGTCAAAGACCTCCTAGAAGCAACCATGATTCTATCCGCCAACGATGCGACTGCCGCTTTAATGTGGGAAATCTACGGATCTGAAGAAGCAGCGGTTCAAGCCATTCGCAACCAACTCTACGAGTGGGGAATGACGGATTTTGAATTCTATACGACCTCAGGATTCCCAAACCGTTACATTCCTGAATCTCTTTGGGTCTCAGGCTCTGGCGAAGACGACCAAAACATGATGTCAGCAGCAGACGTAGCCTTGATGACTAAGAAAGTTGTCGAAGAATACCCACAACTATTAGAAATGACTGCTCAAAATTCCGTCGTCTTCATGGAAGATACGGACTACGAAGAAGTCATCGCAAACTCTAACGCTCTCTTGCCTGACAATAGCTTGGGCCGTGACGGCGTGACCGGATTGAAATCTGGGTTCACCGATGCCGCGGGTAAGTGCTTCGTCACAACAACTACCGAAAATGACCGCAAAGAAATTGCTGTTGTGCTGAAAGTTCCAGACCAAGAAGACATGTCTTCTTATGAAGAAACCTACAACCTTCTAGAAACTGCTGGCGAATTTGCAGATCTTTACAAGAATAAGGACTTGCCAATTATTTCCTTACCGACCCTTGCTGAAAGACAAGCGGTCGAAGAAGCCAGCCGTAAAGAATCCATGATCGAAAGCGACGAGCAAGCAACAGATACTACTGCTCCTCGTAACTCACCAATCACTGAATTCGTCCGTCGAATCAAAAGCTTCTTTAATTAATGAATGAACAAATTCAAGGCCTGTTCCTCTGGGAGCAGGTCTTTTTTAATGGTCTTCAGACAAAACAAGAGTCCTCGGTGATCAACCGAGGACCCTTTGTCAATGGTTCTTATTCTTGGGGACGGCTTTTTCTTTCAATGTCTTCTTTCATCATTTGAATGAACTCATCCAATGGAAGACTCATTTGATTCTTAGACCCATAAGGACGAACGTTGACCGCTCCTTCTTCAATCTCTTTATCCCCAATGACTAATTGGTAGGGAACCTTGGAAGTTTGAGCCGAACGGATCTTGTATCCCAATTTTTCATTGCGCAAGTCCATCTCCACGCGGAAACCATTGTCACGCAATTTCTGATAAATCTTCTCAACCGCATCACTGTGGGCATCCAAGCTCACAGGAATCAAGACCGCTTGTGTCGGTGCCAACCAGGTTGGGAACGCACCCTTGTACTCTTCAATTAAGTAGGCCACAAAGCGTTCCATGGTTGACACCACTCCGCGGTGAATGACCACTGGGCGATGATTGTCTTGGCCATCTTCACCCACATAGGTCAAGTCGAAACGTTCCGGCAAGAGGAAGTCCAGCTGAACCGTTGACAGCGTCTCTTCGGAGCCACCCGCTGGTTTGATTTGAATGTCCAATTTCGGACCGTAGAAAGCGGCTTCTCCCGTGGCTTCGTAATAGTCATAGCCGCCTTCGTCCATGGCTTCTTTCAACATGCTTTCCGCATTTTCCCACATGGCGTCATCATCGAAATATTTCTCCGTATCTTCTGGATCACGGTAGCTGAGGCGGAACTTGTAGTCCGTAATGTTGAAGTCTTTGTAGACCGCCTCCACTAACTCTACTACACGTAAGAATTCTTCTTTAATCTGATCGGGACGCACGAAGATGTGTGCATCATTCAAGGTCATTTCACGCACACGTTGCAAGCCCGTCAAAGCACCTGATTTTTCATAACGGTGCATTTGACCCAGTTCCGCAATTCGAATGGGAAGTTCACGGTAAGAACGAATGTCATTCTTATAGATGATCATGTGATGCGGACAGTTCATGGGACGCAAGACCAATTCTTCGCCGTCTCCCATATCCATCGGTGGGAACATGTCTTCATAGTAATGCTCCCAGTGACCGGATGTTTTGTACAGATCGGTCTTGGCCATGATGGGTGTATACACATGATCATAGCCTAAGGAAACCTCAACGTCCGTAATGTAGCGCTCCACAATGCGGCGAATAGTCGCACCTTTGGGTAACCAAATCGGCAATCCTTGCCCTACTTCTTGGGAAATCATAAAGAGATCCAGCTCAGCACCCAAGCGTCGATGGTCACGTTCGCGGGCTTCTTCCCTTTCTTTCAGATAAGCGTCTAAGTCTTTCTGTGAGAAAAAAGCTGTTCCGTAGACGCGTTGCATCATTTGGTTGTCGGAATCTCCGCGCCAGTAGGCACCGGCGACGGACAATAATTGGAAGACCTTGATTTTACCAGTGGATGGCAAGTGTATTCCCGCACACAAATCCACAAAATCTCCCTGGTGATAAATCGTGATCGTTTCATCTTCTGGAAGATCCTCAATCAATTCAACCTTGAAAGGATCTGCTTGGAAGATCTGCAAGGCTTCACTGCGAGAGACCACTTCTCTTTCAAAAGGTAAGTCCTCTGAAATAATCTTTTTCATTTCTTTTTCGATGGCCGGGAACTCTTCTTCAGAGATCGGATGTTCTTGATAGGTATCGTAATAAAAACCGTTAGCGATGGTTGGACCGACTCCTAATTGAATGCCAGGATGTAGACGGTTGAGGGCTTGGGCCATGACGTGGGCGGCAGAATGACGCATGATATCAAGGGCTTCCGGACTTTTATCCGTAATGATCTCGATGGATCCATCCTGGGTAATCGGTGTGTGGTAATCAATCAGCTGACCGTCCAATTTACCAGCAAGACCTGCCCGTGCTAAAGACGGTGAGATGGATCGGGCAACCTCCTGAGTGGTGATGCCAGCCTCAAAGACCTTTTCATTGCCATCGGGAAATACTAATGTAATTTGACTCATGATAATCCTCCTAAAAAACCAATAAAAAAACCATTGTTAATGCACTATTAACAATGGGACGTAGTCATTGAAACTCGTGGTTCCACCCAAGTTCGATACTCCAAAAAGTATCCTTCTTTGAAGGGTTTAACGCACCCGTACGACTTTTCTTACTTCAAGTTGGGAAAAGCACATCCATGAAGGGGTCTTCCATGACCGTGAACAGGATTTCTCACCCAACAATCCCTCTCTGCCGTTCAAAAGTCACGAAGCTGTCTTCAATGTTTTAATTCTGTTTCAACATTATTTCATAATTTGAATCAATACTCAAGTCAGAGTTTGTCAGTGACGGCGGTTTTCTCCCAGTAAATGGAATTCCTTGGCCAAGTACCTCACCCGTTCCATAATTCGGGCTGCTTTGACTTCACTGACACTGTCCCGGGTCTGGGCCAAATGACTTTGTAAATCCCGCATGGAAAAGTTCGACGTAAAGAAGGTTGCTAAATTCTCTTTCATGCGGTGCTCCAAGATCACACTCAAGACATCATCTCGTAACCAGGGCGTCACGGATTCTGCCCCGATGTCATCCAAGACCAAAAGATCCATTTCTTTGATCTGATTGATGACTTGTTGGGTCGTGTTGTTTTGGAAGGTTTCCTTCAAGTCGTTGGCAAATGTCGGTATGTGAACCATCCCAATGGTCAATTGGTGATCCATGCGCGAAAGATCATTGACCATGGCTCCCATTAAGAAGGTCTTCCCAACCCCGAAAGGGCCTGAAATATACAAGCCCTTGGTGAAACCGCCCTGACTTTGATACTCTTCGATGAAAGTCATCACCGCCGACAACAACTGCTGACGCGAGGAGGTATCTAGATCAAAATCACGAATCTCAGCATGACGAGCTTCAGCCGACATGGTCTGATTGTGGATTCTCGCTTGGCGATTTCTTTCCGAACGTTCTTTGAGGTGTCGCTGGGTGGGCAGATAGCGAACGTCGATAAATGTTTGATTGTTAATAAAAAGTTCCGGATAAAAGCCCGGTTTGGTCCCTTCTTTTCCTGCTTCTAATCGCTGGTGTTCCCGCATGTATTCATGAAGTTTGGAGAAACTGTAAGACAACATCTTTTGATCGATGATGGCTTCGTGTTCCTCAAGAAATTCCTGTATGGCGGGATATTGGAGAATCTCTTGGCGGACTTCTTCCATGGACGGTAGCTGGTTAAATTTATCTGGATCCGGCATCATTCCTTTAACCGATTGCATCAATCATCATCTCCTTCTTCATATAAGCGTTGGACCCGGCGCTGCAACTCCTGAGAATCCACTGCTGAGTCCGTGTCCTCTTGGGACGCTGACTCAGCTGTAGATTGGAACCATTCCGGCTGAACCTCTTGGTGCTTCGCTCTGGAGTAGCCACTTCTTTGTTGACGGGCTTCAGCTTGCTTTTGGCGACGTACCGTCTCTTCTTTGACATACAAGATGGCCTGAGCGACAGTTTGAATCTTGGCTTGTTGCCACTGGTTGGCGGTTCGCTCCAAACTGCCTTTGAAAATGCTCTCTTGCTCCCGTTCGATCAACAAATGATAAATCAAGTAATTAATCACTGGAAGATCCAACTGGGTCTTGGTCTTCAAATCCCGAACGAAATACCGTTCTTGATCCGTCGCAAAACCACCCCGTCGCTCTTGAATTTGCATCAAGAAATCCTCATTGGGAATTTGTTCTGTGACTAGAATCAGATCGATTTCACTGGAGGAAAGTTCCTCATACCTTGCCTGAATCTTCTCCTTACGCTCTTTCAATTGCTGACGGTCGTAGATCGCTGGGAACGCTGTGTCAGCCGCCGTTTCTTGAGACTCTTTGTAGGCTTCCGAGCGTTTCTGGCGAAAATGCTGGCGCCTCTGGGCGATTTCTTTGAGTTGGTCCAACTGGATTTGGCCAGTAGTGTTATTGATGCTCATCTTCACAATCTCAGTGGCATCCATTTCGTTCAAATCATAGACACTGTGAAGAGCCAAAACTTCTTGTTTCAAAGCTTGATTCAGCTGGTGATGGCTGATCCCCTCTGCCATAATATAGCGGAGGAAATTCCCATAATTGAAAGACTCTTCGCCAGTCGTGGGCACTGGCTGACGTTCCCCGCGCAAGGACGGCAAGGATTGAACTTCCTCTTTTGCAATTGAATAAGTAAAGACTTGCTCAAAACTTTGCGTGATTTCCGTATACTTTTTCTTGTCCAGCAGGGAAACCTCCCACTCCTGAACCAACTGGTGATAATTTTGATCCCCAATTTGACTCATCAAGGCAGTGCTTAAGAGCGAGTGAGACAAAAACTCTTGACCCGTCAAGGGCAAGGACACATCGTATAACAAGGTCTGCTGGTCAAAATCCGGGTGTGTGTCCACTTCTCGGTAAGTTCTCAACAAGCCAACCCCTTCCAACTTCACCCGAGCTTTGTCCACTTGTTCAATGCCCATGTTCAAAGTGCTTAAGAGCTGGGCGTGGATGGACCGTTGGCTCCAATAAAGCCTTTCTTGAGGTTGATGGATCAAGGCCAAGTACAAAGCCAGACTATCGCTTCCCACTAAGGGTTGGTAAAAATTCACCAATCCCTCCTGCTCGCGAGTGGACAAAGGGCCTTGATGGCGCACTTGGAAAGGTTGGTTGGGACTAATTTGACGCATGGTCTTGACTTTCCTTCTGCATGGATTCCAATTCCCTTAAGAACATTTCCCGAGATTGGAACTCCCGGTAGACACTGGCGAAACGGATATAAGCCACTTCATCCAACTCTAACAAGAGAGGCATAACAAATTCTCCGATGCGGCGACTGTCAATTTCTTGGTCGCCTTCAGAACGAATTTGTTCTTCCACTTGATGGACCAGTTCATCCATTTGTTCACGAGACACTGGACGTTTCTCGGCAGAACGAACGATTCCCCGCAATAATTTCTCGGCATTGAATTCTTCCCGAGTACCGTCTCTTTTGACCACTAATAAAGGCGTCTGTTCAATTTTTTCAAAAGTATTAAAACGCTCGTGACAATTGAGGCATTCACGTCGGCGACGAATGGACGCGCCATTGTCCATGGGGCGTGAATCGATGACCTTGGATTGGATATGGGAACACTTGGGACAACGCATTCTTGGTTAGCTCCTTCCTGACAAGGGGTGTGGTTAATAAACGTAGGTTCATTTTAGCACAAAACGTCCTAAGAAACACTCCCATCCCTTGACTCAAGAAAGAGCTTTCCTCAAAAGTTTTTCGACTTGACCATAAGTTTCTTCCAGCCCTCCCGAATTATTAATGATCGCATTTGCCCGTTGAACCTTGTCTTGAATGGGCATCTGTGTTGCTAGAAGGGCACGAGCTTCTGACTTCGACAGGTGATTGCGTCGCATCAGTCGCTCTTCTTGGGTCGAAGAATCTACAAACACTACCCACACCTCATCCAACTTGTCTTCGTAACCCACTTCGTACAAGAGTGGCATGTCAATGAAAACGAGGGCGTCTTCGGTTTGGGCCAATTCTTTCTTTTTCTGATCGATGGCTTCGAAAATTAACGGATGGGTAATGGCCTCCAAGAGTTGACGGTCTGACGAATGAGTAAAGATACGATCTCCTAACAACGCCCGATTCAGCTGACCGTCTGCTTGAACATATTCGTGACCAAAAACGGCCACTACCTGCTCATAGCCAGCTGTTCCAGGGGCGACAACCTCTCGGGCCAGTTGGTCGCTGTCAATGACGGGATAGCCCGCTCTTAATAGATAACGGCTGACCGTGCTCTTTCCCGAGGCGATACCACCGGTGATGCCAATCACTTTCATTAAGGATCCTCCTTCAACACCTGGCAATGGGGACAAAAGTGAGTGCCACGGCCATTGACTTGAATCTTCTCAAGGGGTGTGGCGCAACGGGGACAAGGCTGGCCTTTTTTGCCATACACTTCTAAATACTCTTGGTAGCGACCGCTTTCGCCCAAACTGTTCTTGTACGTGCGAATAGTGGACCCACCCAGTTGGGTGGCTTTGTCCAAAACAACCATCAAGTGGTGACGCAAACGCTCTGCTTGATCTTTCGTCAAAGTATTGGTTGGCTGCAATGGATGAATCTTTGACCGATACAAGACCTCGTCCACGTAAATATTCCCGAGCCCGGCCACCAGTAGTTTTTGGTCCAGAAGCGCAGTCTTCACAGCTCGTCGAGTCTTTTGCAAACGCTGGTAAAAATCTTCCAACAAGAAACTGTTTTCTTCGGGTTCTGGTCCTAGGCGCTTAGCAAAGAAAGCCTCCTCTTCTTCTGGCGCTAATAGTTGCATACGGCCAAACTTGCGTACGTCGTGGTAATGCAACTGGCTACCACCCGTGAATTGAAAAATGACGTGGGTATGTTTGTCTGGTGCTTCTGGAAGCTCTTTGGCGGGAAAGTATAGATACTTACCTTCCATGCGTAAATGACTCACTAGGACCCAATGGGTCAGGTCAAAAACCAGAAACTTGCCTCGGCGGCGAAAGTTCTCAAAGTGTTCACCTTTCAAGGCGTCCGTCCATTCTTTTAAAGATCCTGACCGGTCAATCATGGGTGCATACAGGACCGTCACCTCTTCAATCATTTTCCCTTGGACCAGAGACTTGAGTCCCCGGCGAACATTTTCTACTTCGGGCAATTCAGGCATCTATATCCTCCTTCATCCAAAAAAATCGGGGAAAATCCCCGATGGTTGACTATCCTACAATTCATACCAGTTATGTCCAATACCGTAATCGACTTTGAGGGGAATGGATAATTCCACTGCATGTTCCATAATTTCCGGCACCAGCACTTCCAATTCTTTCATCTCTTCAGCCGGTCCTTCCAGAATCAACTCGTCATGGACTTGAAGTAGAAGACGGGATTGGAGCCCTTTTTCCTGCAAGATCGCGTCCAAGCGGTTCATGGCCACTTTGATAATGTCGGCCGCTGTTCCTTGAATGGGAGAGTTGATGGCTGTACGTTCCGCGAAAGATCTTAAATTAAAGTTGCTGGCATTGATGTCTGGCAAGTAGCGACGACGGTTGAACATGGTACTGACATAGCCTTTAGACTTGGCCTGTTTGACAATGTCTTTCATGTATAGATTAACGCCGGGATAAGTCGCAAAGTAACGGTCAATAAAATCCTTGGCTTGGGCCCGGCTGATGCCTAAGTTCTGAGACAAGCCGTAATCGCTCATGCCATAAACGATTCCAAAGTTAACGGCCTTTGCTTGATCCCGCAAGGTTGCATCCACTTGATCCACCGATTCCACCCCAAACACCCGGGCAGCTGTAGAGGCGTGAATGTCCTCATCATCGATAAAGGCTTGACGCAAATGTTCATCGCCAGAAATATCCGCCAGGACCCGTAATTCGATTTGGGAATAGTCCGCTGAGAAAAGTTGCCAATCTTTTTGAGAAGGAACAAAAGCCTTGCGAACCTTGCGCCCTTCTTCGAGACGCACAGGAATGTTCTGCAAATTAGGATCCATGCTGCTGAGGCGCCCTGTTTGAGTCAAGGTTTGCACAAAGATCGTGTGGATTTTACCGTCTTCTTGGATGTAGCGAGGCATTCCTTTCAAATAAGTTCCTTGCAACTTGGCCAAGGTACGGTACTCCAAGATCTCATCAATAATTGGGTGTTCGTCTTGAAGCTTCTCCAAGACATCTGCCGCCGTGCTATAACCCGTTTTGGTGCGGCGAATGACGGGTAATTTCAAATTCTCGAAAAGAATCACACTCAACTGTGCGGGGGAATTGATATTGAAGGTCTCACCCGCCATGTCATAAATGCGCGCTTCAATGCTTGCCAATTGTTCACTCAGGGCCTCATCCATGTCTTTAAACGCTTGGGCATCCACGGAGATTCCACGAATTTCCATGGATGCCAAAACCTTAGCAGCTGGTAATTCCAAATCGTGGTATAAGTCCAGCATGCCGTCTTCTTCCAGTCGCTCTTCCAACAATTCCACCGACTCACAAATGGCAACCAACTTGTTCTTCAAATGAGTGTCAAGAACTTCCTGGTCTTCGGGAACTTGCTTGCGGGCCCCCTTACCATAGACTTGTTCATCGCGTTCTACAAAAGTAGGCAAGCCCACCAGTTGGGTAATGTCCGACAATTCCTTGGCGTACTGGGTGTCAATCAGATAAGTCGCAATCAAGACATCAGAATCCAAAGCTTCCAGATACGCACCGTAATGGGAAGCGACCACCTGAGAAGCTTTAAAGTCATAGTAGACTCGCTCTTGGGACTCATCAGCCAACCAAGCCTTGAATTCTGCGCTGGTAAAGGCCACCTCGGGTGTTGCCACATAGACCTTATGGGCCTCGCGGTCTGCCCAAGCCACTGCCGTGACTGGACTGAAGTGATAATTCTCATCAAACACTTCCGTCAAATAGGCCGACTTCGAAGGAAGGTGCTGATCTTCTATGGTCTCTAAGCGCTCCAAGGTATATTCTGGGAGAGATGCTACCTGTGAGTCATCGCCCACTTCTCCCGGAAATTCTTCTTGCAAGTCTTGGATGAAGCTGTTGAAATTCATTTGGCGGTAGAATTCACCCAAGGCTTCCGGATCTTTCCCCCTCATTTCTAAATCTTCAATGTCAAAGTCCAAAGGCGTATCAAGCTTGATAGTCGCGAGGTCGCGGCTGAGGAAAGCCATATCCTTTTCATTGATGAGGTTTTCCTTCATTTTGGTGGGGTTTAACTCATCCAGACGCTCATACAATTCCTCCAAGGAATGGTATTCGTGAAGAAGCTTCAGCCCTGTCTTCTCACCGATTCGGGTCACCCCGGGAATGTTGTCCGAGGGGTCCCCCATCAAGCCCATTAAATCAATCAATTGGCGCGGAGTAAGAGCATATTCTTTTTCGATATTTTCAGGAGTATAAGCCTCCAAGTCAGAAATGCCTCGGCGGGTAATATACACCGTCGTATTGTCCGACGCCAATTGCATCAAGTCCTTGTCTCCAGACAGGACCACCACCTCGTCATCTTCGTCTGCCATGGTGGATAATGTGCCAATGATGTCGTCCGCCTCATACTCTAAAAGGTCATAGTGCTTGATACCATAGCCATCCAAGAGAACTCGAAAATAAGGTAGCTGCTCCTTTAACTCACTTGGCGTCTTGGAACGTCCCGCCTTGTACTGGGCATATTCTTTGTGTCGGAAAGTCTTGCCACTTTTGTCAAAGGCCACCAAAACATGGGTGGGCTCAAATTCTGCCAAAACATTGTTTAACATGCGATTGAAGCTGAACAAGGCATTGGTGTGCAGACCCGACTGATTCTGGAAGCGGTTCAAATCCAAAATGGAATAAAAGGCCCGGAAAACCAAGCTGCTTCCATCAATTAATAATATTTTTCTCTCTGACATTCATCAGTGCCTCCTCAAAACTTAATAAAAAAGACCAACGCGGCAAAGGTGTCGTTGGTCCAGGAATTAATGATTACTTGCAAGATATTCTTTTTCGAATTGACGGGCGATCTGATCAATGTTTCCAGCGCCCATAAAGACCAAGACAGCCTCCTGGTAATCCATCAAAGGATCCAAGGTATCATTGGAAACGTAATTGACAAAGTGACCAGGAGTGGCCGCTGCCAAATCTTCGATAGTCACCGTCCCTGACGCTTCCCGAGCGGAATGGAAGATATCCACCAAATACACATCGTCTGCCAAGGCCAAAGCCTGACCAAATTCATTTAGAAGGGCTCGGGTACGGCTGAAGGTATGGGGTTGGAAAATCGCCACAACTTTCTTTCCAGGGAAGCGTTGTTTGATCGCATCAATGGTTGCAGTAATTTCAGACGGATGGTGGGCGTAATCATCAATAATGGTTAAGCCTTTCAACTCCGTCACTGAAAAACGGCGCTGCACTCCTTGGAAAGTCGCCAATTCACGAGCAATGTCCTCAGAAGCAAAACCTTCCAAATGCAGCAAGGCAATGACCGACAAGGCATTCAAGATGTTGTGCTCGCCATAAGCCGGCACTTGGAATCTGCCAATGTCTTTTCCTTGGAAGATCACATTAAACTCGGAGCCTTCCGGATTTCGATCAACATCCGCCGCATACACATCATTAGTGTCCTTGAGGCCATAATAATAAATCGGTTGTTGGTTGGTAATGGCTGAAATATTCGGATCTTCGCCCCAAGCAATCACTGCTTTAGACGCTTGGTTGGCAAAAGATTGGAAGGCATCAATGACGTCCTCCAAGGACTTGAAATAGTCAGGATGGTCGAAATCAATGTTGGTAATGATGACATAATCCGGATGATAGGCTAGAAAATGGCGACGATATTCACAAGCCTCCACGACAAAATGCGTAGAATTAAGCTTTCCTTGACCGCTTCCATCACCAATCAAATAACTAATGTTGGCCAATCCATCCAAGGTATGGGCCAATAACCCGGTGGTAGAAGTTTTCCCATGGGAACCTGTCACACCTACACTGAGGTACTTCTGAATAACCTGTCCCAAAAACTCATGGTAATAATAAACGTCTAACCCTAATTCTCTGGCGCGTGCAACCTCGGGATGATCTTCTCCGAATGCATTGCCCACAATGACTGTTTGATCCTCTTGAATATTATCCGCATCAAAGACCATATAAGGAATGTTGTCTTCTTTTAACCCTTCTTCCGTAAAGAAATAGGTCTCCACGTCGCTACCTTGAACTTTATAGCCGACACCTTGAACAATTCTCGCCAGTGAACTCATTCCTGATCCCTTAATACCTACGAAGTGGTGGGTCTTTCCTTCTTGGGTCATTCAACTTCCTCCTAATCACTCAATAATATAAACGATCGCTTGGACTTCACTAAACGTTTCGCAAGGTCTCTCAAATGCTGGTCTACAGGGTCTTCAACTGCTGGTTCACTCAACTTGTCAAAAGGCGGTTGAGGCAACCCCTGATGGCTTGAATTTTGCTTCAAAGCCGGGGCATAACTTCGTATGTTCTCCCGAGCAATGGTCAAAGCCTTGGATTCCTGACCATTCGCAAAAGGAATCTCGTAGGAAGAACGGCCAAAGATTGGCGCTGTCGCTTCTTCTTTGGCAACGTCAGTCCCCACTTCTTGGGAACTCGCGAGTTCTTCAGTCGGTCTTGAAGACTGGCGGGGACGGTCAAACACCGAACCTTGATTTCTGACTGGCAATTTAAAATCTTGAGCACTCTGCTTTTCTAATTCTTGACTGAAATAGTCATCTTCTAAATCTAGGACTCGTTCAGTAGTGCCCGAGGTGGCAGTTATCATGTCCTTGAGAGTCTCCAGAGGTCGCTGCCGGTCCTCTTTTAAAGCCGGCCGGTAAGAAGAATGACTTTGAAAGATGCCTTCACCCGGCAGAGAAGATGGGTGGTTGCATGCATAAGGGGGGTGTTCTTTCAAAGCCTTCGCTCCTTTCTGATGGTTGGCAGTTAATGGTTATTGATAGACTTTAACAACTTCTTCTAAAGGCTCTCCCACCGTGTGGTCGTCATTCAACACCCAAATGCCGTCTTCATCGCTGAGATCCGCCAAGTTCAATTCATCCGTTGAACAGATCATGCCATTACTGGTCACTCCGCGAAGCTCTCCCGGCCAAATGATCATCCCGTCGGGCATGACCGCCCCAGGCTTGGCGACAATCACTTTTTGATCTTGGTCAATATTGGAGGCGCCACACACGATTTGCAATACTTCATCCTCGGACACACGGGTCTGGGTCACAGACAAATGATCCGAATCTTCGTGATCGTCGCATTCTTCCACATAGCCCACCACTAATTTCGGTGAATTGTCAACGGCGATTTCGACGTCAAAGTCTTGGTCTTGAATCAGTTGGTTAATCTTGGAGACTTGTTCATCCTGCAAGAAAATCTGTCCTTGACCTTCAAGTCCCAGAGTTTCCTGTTGATCAAAGATGTTCACGCCTTTAACCGCGTCATTGCGACGATCGCGAATAACGGTCACAGAGCCCTTTGTCTCAGCCACTGCAAAGTCGTCACCAATGGTTCCTGCTGTCAATAATAGAGCGTCACCCGTTACTTTTGGATTGTAAAATGCTAACCACATGTTTTAACTGTCTCCTTTTTGATGTGTGTCTTTCTTACTCTTCATTTTAACTTAAATAGCATGATTTATAAAGATACTTACTACTAGATCGCATCAATGATGGTCTGGTAGCTGGTGCGGTCAAAGCTTCTCACCAGGTGAATGAGTAGCTCCTTGGCCGCCTCATAGTCGGAAATGTTAAACAAGGTTTGATGCCCATGGATGTAACGCCCCGGAACACCTATCACCCCACTGGGGATGCCTTGATTCATGGTGTGCGCTGCTCCCGCATCCGTTCCGCCCTTGGAAAAATAGGGCTGGTAGGGAATATCATGAGTACTGGCTAAATCTGTCACAAACTCCAAGATGCCTCGGTGGGTCAACATGCCGGGGTCTTGGATCCGTAAAAGAAAACCGTCCCCTAAGTGTCCCTGATCTTCTTGAGAACCACGAGTATCCATGGCCGGGGAACAATCCACCGCAAAGAAAACCTCTGGTTCATAGGTATGGACAGCCCCTTGAATGCCTCGCAAGCCCACTTCTTCTTGAGTGCTAGCGCCAGCAATCAACGTGTTGGGCAGAAATTCTTGGGACACCGCCTGCAAGGTTTCCAACAAGACCAGACAGCCATAACGGTTGTCCCAAGCCTTAGCAATAATGTTCTCGCCATTAGCCGTCTTCACGGTTTCAACTTGAGGAACGATGGCGTCTCCCACTCGAACCCCGTAGCTCTGCGCTTCTTCCTTGGAAGAAAAGCCTGCATCAAACAGCACTTGGTCCAGGATCTGACTGCCGGAGTCTTTCTGGCTCCCCATTAAATGAGGAGGCAAGGCCGAAGAGATGCAGACATAGTCTCCTTGGACCGTCTGCAAGGTAAACCGTTGGGCCGACACCACGGCCGGATTCCAACCCCCGATCGGGACCGCCTTGAACAAGCCCTTGGCCGTAATGTGAGAAACCATGAACCCCACTTCGTCCATGTGAGCTGCCACCATTAAACGAGGCGCGTCATGAACCGAGCTTTCTTTGATGCCGAATAAATTCCCGTAAGGGGAAGTCTCCAAACGGTCAACGTGAGGAGCCATGTGCCCCTTCAAGAAGTCGCGTATTCGTCCTTCTGCACCGGAAATTCCCTGCAATTCTGTCAGCTCTTTCAATAATTTGAAACGCTCAGCATCCATGACATTCTCTCCTTTAAATCGTCGTATTTTACTAAAATACAGCCCTGTTATCTTCCCATACTTTGCTCCCTAAATCAAGAAAGCCTACCTAAGACCCGCCTTTCCATATACCCTCGAAAAAATAAATGTTATAATGCCTCTGAATCGATCCATAAATACACGATAATCGAAAGGTTGATACCATGTTCCACAATGATCAAAAAAGAAATAACCTCGCCTCTGCCTTAGTCCTTGCTACCGGTGTGTTGGCCGGCGCCGCTTTGACCTACTTCGTTAAAGAAAACCGCTTCATGAATCCACAAAAAGTGCTGGTTAATATCCAACACAGCGCCAGTCCCCACGAAGAACTCAGCGGTGGTTGGATTAACCACAATGTTCTGGACAATGCCGACGACAACCATCCTTTCATCTATCAAGGAGGGATTACCCGTCGTGAAAACCATGAAGATGTCCATTATGTATTTTTAGCCGATGCTTATTCCGGAGAGATACTTGATTTTTCAAAGACTAACAAATAAGATAGATACCTTAAGATAGAAGTCAAAGAACCTCGGTTGGAAGAAAGGAGTTGTAGCATGCCTCTTAACGGAAATAAGAAATGGACCCTTTACCCCCTTCGGGGATCTTCGGGCGAAGCTTTCATGGGCGTCAACGATGACGAACGGGTTTTCTTTAAGAAAAATACCTCACCTTTCATTTCGACTCTATCCGCCATTGGGTTAGTCCCCCAATTAAAATGGACCCAGCGCACCTACTCGGGAGAAGTGCTGACGGCCCAAGAATGGATCGATGGCCAACTCTTACAACCCTGCCATATGGAAAAGCACGAGGTCACCCAGATCATTAAATTCTACCAGGACAACCAATTTCTTCTGGAGATGTTGTCTCAAGTCGGTGGCTCCACCAAGCGACCCGTCGATTATATTGATGAGTATTTTTATGATCTGCCTCAAGCCCTTGCTAATCACCAGCTGTTCGAAGCAGTCATTACTTACTTGGAACAATCCATCGACGACAGTTTTTACGATGTGGAGTATACGGTCTGTCACGGAGATTTGAACCACAACAACCTCATTCTCACCCCGCAAGAGGAGCTCTTCTTGGTGGATTGGGAGTCCGTCTGCATTTCAGACCCTCTCAGTGATTTGACCATGCTCTTGTGCCAATATTTCAGTCCCAGTCGTTGGTATTCCTGGTTTAAATCCTTTGGCTACGAGACCACCGACTTCACCCCACGCTTTTACAAGCGTGTGGAGTGGTACAGTTTGATGAATTGCCTCTTGTTGATCAAGAGCTACTTCTTGTCCAACCACTCCTACAAAATGAACGAAACCATCCTACTTTTGCGAGCGATCTACCGATCCTCCCAAGATAAACACAACAAAAAGGCGCGCAGCTAAATCTCCTGCGCGCTCTTTTTGTACTTTAAAATCGTTGAGCCACTAAGTGTTCAAACTCGTTCAAACGTTCTTCAAATAAATCCATGGTTTCCAAGAGGTAGGTCTTTTGGGTCATGTCCAGACCGGTAGCCTTCATAGTGTCAATGGGGTAATTCTTGGAACCGGACTTCAAGAAGCCCAGGTAATTTTCCACGGTCATCTCACAACCACTGGAGATGCCTTTTTCAAAGAAGGCAGCCGCTGCAAAACCAGTCGCGTATTGAAAGACGTAGTAATTCATGTAGAAATGAGGGATTCGGGCCCACTCCAGGGCAATCTGAGAATCTGAATTGACCTCCTCACCGTAATAACGTTGGTTCAGGGCTTGGTATTCCATGGATAGAACTTCCTGTGTCAAAGGTTGACCGGCGGCATCGCTGGTATGCATCCAGTGTTCAAACTCCGCAAATTGCGTCTGACGGAAGACCGTTCCTTTCACTCCGTCCAAGAAATGGTTCAAGATGTACAGACGGTTTTCTGGATCCTCATACTTATTCAACAAGTAGGTGGTCAGAAGGTTCTCATTGGTGGTGGAAGCAATCTCTGCTAAGAAAATTGAATAGTTACCATAAACATAGGGTTGATGCTGATGGGTCAAGTAACTGTGGGCACTGTGCCCCAATTCATGCACCAGGGTGTACAACCAATTCACGTTGTCCTGCCAGTTCATCAAAATGTAGGGATTGCTGTCGTAGGTCCCAGACGAATAGGCCCCACTACGCTTGCCCGCATTCTCATAAAGATCAATCCAACGCTCGTCAAAAGCTTTTTGGATAATGGCCACATAATCTTCTCCCAAAGGCGCAAGAGCCTCCAAGGTAATGGCCTTGGCTTCTTCGTAGGTGAATTTGATGGGCGCCTCCCCGAGAAGCGGGGTGTACATGTCGTACATTTCCAAATCTTCGAGGCCTAGAAGCTCTTGGCGAAGAGCCACATAGCGATGTAACAGTTCGAGATGATCATTGACCACATCCACCAAGGTATCGAAAACTTGTTCTGGGATATTGTTGGTGAACAAGGCCCGTTGTCTGGCAGAATCAAAGCCACGAACCTTGGCATGGAAGTTGTTGGTCTTGACCGAGGTGCCTAAGACAGAGGCGAAGGTGTTTTTGAATTGGTCATAAACGGAATAAAACTCTTCAAAGGTTTCCTGACGAACGCGGCGATCGGTACTTTCCAACATCTTGCCATAGACCGAATGGGTCAATTGAACGGGTTGGCCTTGATCATCCGTGACATGTGGGAAGGCGAGGTCCGCGTTGTTCAAAACCCCAAAGGTTCGCGAAGGTGCTCCGAAGATTTCACTTCCTTGAGCCAGGAGTTGTTCTTCTGCTTCTGACAGCACATGAGGTCGGTAACGAGTGGTGTTGTCCAAGTATTGCTGGTAAAGCTCCAAAGCAGGTGTCTCTTGAATAAAGGTTTCCAACTGCGCTTGAGGAATGGCCAGCAATTCTGGCTCAAAGAAAGCTAAGGCTTGGTTCAATTGGCTATACAACTGGACCGCTTGGGCATCCATACTCTGATAGGTAGCATTGGATTGATCTTGGTCATTTTTTAAGTGGGCATAGACATAGATTTGCACCACAAAGCGGGAGACTTCCAAAATTTGGTCGATGGCTTGAGCCAAGTGTTCCCCACTCTGAGACAGCGTGCCGGCCAAAGCTTCCAAGTGAGCAATCTTGGGCGCCGCTGATTCGTAAGCTTCCTGCCAAGCCTCGTCACTTTCGAACATAGGCATTAAATCCCAAGTATCTTGTGGGTCAATTTGGTCGCGTGTTTTTAATTGTTCTGCAGACATGTTGATTCTCCTTTTAAAATCTTCTGGTCCTTTTATTTTAACACATCTGGGTCAAGAAATGATTGCCCACCCTTGGTCGCAAGTTTGCCGAAGGAAGCCCACCAGCACCAGGGCCTGAAAGACTTCTGCCAGGAACTGGTCTTGGAAATGTACTTGCTCTAGAAAAGGCAAAACTTGGAAAACGATTCGTCCCTCAGCGATTAATTCCAGAAGGAGACTTTTGAAATCAGGCAAGGTGACTGAGTCTATATCTCGCAAAGTGCCATAAACCCAAGCCATGACCGTCCAAGCAGGTGTCTCCAAGACTGGACTACGCCAAGGGTGAGCCAAAACCCAATACGGTAACTCTCCCAAAGAAAGACCCACTTGGTAAAGTTCACGGACCAAAGGCGCCTCGTAGGGACTCCGCCGCAACTGTTGAATCCTATCCTGCACCTTGTAGCGCCCCTTCTTTAACTGAATCTTGCGATGAGTGCGAGCTGGGTGAGCCAAGAGATCCATCCTTTGAACCTGGATGCCATAGGTCGAGCAGCGGTAAGAAGACCCAAGACTGGCCGAATAAAACAAGGGCAAACCATGGTAAATCTTCAAAGACTTGCGGGGCCAGTCCAAAGCTTTGACATAGTAGCCCCAGGAATCTCGGTGATGCAAATTCCGCTGGAACCATGCTTGGTCCAGACCCGAAGAAAGACTCGCATCATCAATGAGCCAAACCACTGCGTCTAGAAACTTCTGGTAAACCTTCTGGCGTTCGCGCAAATGATCGGCACTGATGGGACTGAGTTGAACCTCAATGATGCGAGCGGGTTGTCCTTTGTGGTAAATCAATAGATCGGGGCGGTTGAGAGTATCGGGCAGTTCCCCTTCCATCTCTACTTGCAAGCCAACTTGTTGACATTCTTGGTAAAGCCATTCCTTAATGGCCACGTGCCGGGCCCCCTCTCCACCGCCTTCGGGTCGTTGACCACTGCCACAAGCGCTGCGGTGACTAAAGAAAGGCCACCCCCGGGAACTGGTTTTTAAGACCAGGGACTGCGAGCAGACGGGACACGAATATTTTTCAGCCTTGCTTTGTCGAATAGCCTCCAAAGGATAGACCAATTCATCGCGGGAATTAAAAGCTGCGTACATAAATAAACCTCCTCTACCTATAAATACACGGTAAAGGAGGTTTTGCATTTTTTATTTAAAAGTTTTCGCCAAAATATTTCAAGGCATGGTCTCCATAGAGAAGATTGCCATGCTCCTTCAACATCGCAGATGTTACAGAAGTTTCTTGGCCGTATTCCAGCATTTGCAGGTAGGTCATTCTCGCTTGTTCACTCATCATGGTACCACACAATTCACCGATCACCAGGTAATACTGGCCGGCTTTCTCATAAAGGTCGGTTTCCAAGAGATCGGTGGGGAATTCCCGTGCCAAATGAAGGAAATCATTGAGCTCTTGGAAAACCAAAACTCTATCAGTATCCGGAGGAGGGGCGTCAAAAATCACTTCATCCACGGAAGGGGTTTTCTTTTCCTGACGCTCTCTTGCCTGATCCGATTGAATGAGGCGGGAGATTTCATCCGTCCAGAAATCATTCAAATCATCCCCGTTGCTCCGACTGATGTATAATTCCAGGCCATCCGTCTTGGGCATCACTTGAAATGTGACTGCTTCAGATGATTGGAAGTGGCGGTTGATATCCACTTCTTCTAAGATCGAGTGGAAAAACTTTTCGACTTCGCCCTGATTATCAATCAGGTCTAAGAAATCAATCCCGCGGTCTTCAAGATCCGCCAGAGTAATAAAGACCTTAATCAAGTCATCATTAATATGTTCCATTTCCATTGATCCGTCACCTCCATTTACTCTGTTTGAATCGATCATCTTCCATTATACTATGAAACACCGTCGAACGACAAGTCTTCTGCTCAGACGAATCGAGTAGGAGACTAGCCATTATTTGACTAGTCGACCTCTCACACCACCG
>CALYPW010000005.1 GCA_945278685.1 uncultured Dolosicoccus sp. | reverse complement strand
CAGGTTGGCTAGACCCTGGCTTAAGTGAGACGGGTTATCAGGAAGCCAAGCAAGCCGGGAAAGATTTGGCAGAAGCAGGAATCGAATTCGATACTGTTCACACGTCCGTTCTAACTCGCGCCATCCAGACATGCCATATTGTCTTGGACGAAATGGAGCGCTTGTACCTGCCAGTATCCAAAAACTGGCGCTTGAATGAACGTCACTATGGTGCTCTTCAAGGATTAAACAAGGCCGAAACTGCTGAAAAGTACGGCGACGAGCAAGTACACATTTGGCGCCGTTCCTACGATGTCCGTCCCCCAGAAGCAACGGGTGAGCAAGCCTTCGACAGCCGCTACGACCTGTTGGATACCCGTCACATGTTGGCGGGCGAGTGTCTAAAAGATACGCTGGAACGTACCATTCCTTACTGGGAAGACCACATTGCTCTTGATTTGAAAGCCGGCAAAAACGTCTTGGTAGTTGCCCACGGAAACAGCTTGCGTTCATTGACCAAGTATATCGAAGATATTTCCGATGAAGACATCATGGGGGTTGAGATCGCGACGGGCGAACCCATCGTTTACGAAATCAACGAAGACCTCGAAGTTATCAGCAAGGAAATTCTCCATAAATAATCACATCCTCAGATGCGCCCAGGCGTGTCTGAGTTTTTTTGTTATGGCAAAAGTAGGTGATAGATCTGTCACCTGTTCTTGTTCATGTAGATTTCCCCCTCAAGGGGGTTTATTAAGGTTTTAAAGAGGTAAACAACCATGGATGTATCAGTATTGTGTGTGATTTTGAAAAAGCATTTGACGGATTAGGCCATGAAAATAGTACGCGCCCAAGGCTTGGGTCTAGGTACAGTCTTTTATGCCCAAGGGACGTCTAGGCAAAAACTGTGGCGTTTTTTGGGATTGGATGAAGTGACTTAGGAGTGTTTGGTAGTCGCGGTGCCTACGTTTCAGATTCAAGAAACTCTTACCCAGCTTAACGAGGCTTTTGATCTTAGGAAGCCACACCGTGACGTCGCTTTTACGATGGCTCTTCAAAGTTTGCTTGGAGTGCACGGTGATTTTGAAACACATTCGCAAGAAAACACGTGGGGAGGAAAACGCGATGTATGAAGCAATTGTACGATCGTGGACAGTCAGAGGGGGTCATTGAAGAGCTCAACAAATCACAACGGTTACCCAGGGAGTCATTCCCAGCACTATGATCCGAGTCACTGTTTCTGCAGGAGTGAGATTGATTGTGGCGCTGGGATCCCTTCGAATTGTTAAAAGCTTTCCCATCCAACGCCTGCTGATGATTCTTTACGGCTTGATGTTCCTAGCCATGATCTTCACATCTAATGGATTTGTTTTTATCTCCTTCGATGCGTCAGTGGCGGTGACAGGCGCTATCTCGGTCCCTTTTATTATGGCCATGGGAAGTGGCATCGCCTCCATTAAGAAAAATGCCCAGGAGGCAGATAGTTTCGATTTGACGGGTTTGGTACCAGTGGGTGCTACCATGGTAGTGATGGTCTTAAGTTTGGTCAGCGAGCAAAGTGAAGTTTCAGGCGCTTTGGATGTTTCTTCCCATGTCCCTGAACACATTCTTGCCTATTTCTGGCAAGTTACCGAAGAACAAATCCTTGAAGGATCTCTTCTGTATTTCCGGTGACTCTGGTCTTCCGGATGTATCAAAGCTTTAAACTTCGTCTGCACCATTATGCCTTGCGAAAGATTATGATCGGAAGCGTCTATGTTTTTCTTGGTCTTCGTTCAAGGGGCTTCAGAAACAATCCCCCATGCGGATGCTTGTTGGATGGCTTTGGGATGATTGGTCTGGTCTTGATGGTGCCAATCTTAGCCATTCTGATTTTCGGTATTCCTTATCAACGTCAAAAAGCTCAATAAAAGTTCCAAACAAAAAACCTCTTGCCTTAAGCAAGAGGTTTTCCCAGGTTTGTACCGTCAACCAGGTGGTGCGACTTGACGATTTATTCGGTGATAACCGGAGCACCTTCCCAAACGGGACGATCGCCACCCTTAGTTGTTTCAAAGAGTTTTTGAGCGACTTCATCGGTTTGGTAAAGCTCAACAATGTGTAAAAGTAACTCGCTGTCTTTATTTTCTTCCTTGACCGCAATGACGTTTCGATAAGCTTCATTAAGTTTTTCAGGTTCGTCTGCATCAATAAAAATAGCCTCTTCTAAGGTCATGTCAGCATCTATGAGAAAGTTGGTGTTAATGAAGGCAGCATCCACATCTGGCAAGCTTTGTGGCAATTGAGCGGCGTCAATTTCGACAAATTTGATATTTTTAGGATTATCGATAACGTCTGACGGAGTGGCCAACGCACCGGCATCTTCATCGACTTTGATTAATCCCGCGATCTCTAGGGCAAGAATGGCGCGTCCACCGTTGGTAGGATCGTTTGGAATGGCGATGGTGGCACCATCTTCTAAGTCATCAAGAGAATCAATTTTTTCGGAATAGGCGCCCATCGGAGATACAAAGGTATAACCAGCCACTTCTAGATCACCCTTATTTGCATCGTTCCAATCCTCCAAGAAAGCCACGTGTTGGAAAGCATTCAAATCAATTTCGCCGTTTTGGAGAGCGGCGTTTGGTTGGTTATAATCAGTAAAGACCACTTCTTCGATGTTAATGCCTTCTTTTTTTGCATTTTTGATGACGACTTCCCACACATCCTGAGAAGGACCTGCGACTAATCCTAATTTTACAGTCTCGTCAGCAAAAGGCTTGTCTTCTGCCTGAGCAACCGGTGCCAATCCCAGGCCTGCTAATAAAATAACGGTTAATAATTTAAAAAATCGTTTCATGTTCTTTCCTCCTATAAAATACAAAAACTCCCATCCTTCTAAAAAGGACGAGAGCATTCACTTCGTGTTACCACCTTAATTTTCTAAAACTTCACAGTCTTAGACTTATCCAGTACAAACATACTGTTATGCATGATAACGGACATTGCCGTCCACTTCTTGCGCTGTGCTCGAAGATGGAAAACTCCACGGCCATTTTCTATTTCATCAGCTTCATTCGCTCTCAGCAGGTGCGAACTCTCTGGGGAAGGGATGGAAATATACTTACCGTTTCGATGTTTAATTATTCACTTACGAAGCATCTTATCACAGATTGTTTCTTTGTCAACACTTTCAAAAAAATTCTAATCCTTTAAAGTTTCTCCAGCTGCTTCCATGATGTCCCAAGCAGGAATCAAGCCTTTCTGGCTGACTTCTTCAATGACTTCTCCCACATCGTCTTGTTGATAGAGTCCCACGATTTTGGCCAGTAAGGGGCTGTCTTTGTCTTCGCCTCGAGCAGCAATAATATTGACACGGGATTTATTGATGGTTTCAGGTGTGTCCCCGTAGACATAGATGGCATCTTCAGGGGTGAGGTCGACGGATTCTAAGAAGGTGTTGTCGATAAAGGCCAGGTCAAGGTCTTCCAGAACAGCACCGATTTGGGCAGCGTCTAATTCTTTCACATCGACATTTTTGGGGTTGTCCACAATGTCATCCACAGTGGGCAGGTCGCCCGCTTTCTCGTCTAGGGTGATGATTCCGGCGCGTTCCAAGGTCACCAGGGCATAGGCGCTGTTGGTCGGTGCGTTGGGAATTCCAATGGTGGCACTTTCAGGAATATCATCCACGGAATCGTACTTTTCAGAATAGATGCGAACCGGTGCGGCGTAAGTATAGGCGATAGGTGTCAGGTCGCCGTCGTGGCTGTCATTCCACTCCTCAAGGAAGACGGTATGCTGGAAGGCATTGATGTCCAAGGAGCCGTCATGCAAAGCTTCGTTAGGAATGACATAATCCGTGAAGAACTCGATTTGTAAATCGATGCCCGCTTCTTTCTTGGCCTTTTCTGCGACAAAGCGCCAGATTTCTTCGCTTTCTTCGCCGACCACGCCGACGCTAACAACTTCACCGTCAAAGTCCTTTTCCTGAGCAAAAGCCAAGGATGAGATCCCGGTCAAAGCCAGGACCAGGACTGTTAATAATTCGAGCAACCTTTTCATAATAAACTCCTCCTCTAAAATTGCTAGGCCCGTGCTTTAAAGAGCGAACAGGCTGGGGACAACCAACATTTTGAATGTGATCACCAGTCTATCACCGACAGGACAAGCTGTCAAAAAATATTAGAAAAGAATGAGAATGAAAGCGGATACTTTAATCGGAGGAGGACTGTTAATTGAAGGGGTTTATGTTATAATATGTGTTCTGATAAGATTTCGTTAGAAGGATTCCATCAGGGGCTGCTTCATGAGGAGTAGTTGTCAATAAATCTTAAGGAAAGAGGAGTTTGATTATGAATCACTTATTATCATTTAGCTCAGAAGTTCAAGAAGCTTTCGACCAAAAGCGCCCAGTGGTGGCCTTAGAGTCAACCATTATTTCTCACGGAATGCCTTACCCACAAAACTTGGAGATGGCCAAAGAAGTGGAACAAATCATCCGTGATGGTGGAGCAACTCCAGCAACCATCGCCATTATGAACGGCAAGATCAAAGTCGGTCTTGAAGAGGACGAACTTTATGAATTCGCAACTGCCGAAGATGTGGCCAAGGTTTCCCGCCGCGACATGGCTGAGATTCTAGCCACTGGTAAATTAGGGGCAACCACAGTAGCGACGACCATGATTGCGGCTCACTTAGCAGGCATCAAAGTCTTCGTCACTGGAGGACTGGGAGGCGTCCACCGCGGAGGAGAAGACAGCATGGATATCTCTGCGGACTTGGAAGAAATGGCACAAACACCGGTCACAGTCATTGCGGCTGGATGTAAAGCCATTCTTGACTTGCCACGTACCCTGGAATACTTAGAGACAAAGGGTGTTCCTGTCTTGGGTTACCAAACAGACTACCTACCTGCCTTCTACTCAAGAACTTCCGAGTATAAATTGAATACGCGCGTGGAATCTGCAGAAGAAGTCGCAGCCATCATCGACTATTCTGACCAATTGGAATTCAAGGGTGGAATCTTAGTGGCCAACCCAATTCCTGCGGACAAAGAAATTCCTCATGAGAAGATCGATGCCATCATCCAACAAGCCTTAAAAGAAGAAAAAGAACAAGGCATTAAAGGAAAAGACTCCACACCCTTCTTACTGGGACGCATTGTTGAGTTGACTGAAGGTGACAGCCTCCGTGCCAACATCGACTTGGTCTACAACAACGCTCGTGTAGGAACAGAAATCGCTGTGAAATATAACGAAAGATAAATCCATACATGAATGAATCTTCCAGCCTTCCAGACTGGGGGATTTTTTGATTGGAGACGATCTGTGGTAAGTTTGAGAGGAATACTTTTGAAGGAGAAAGAGGATTGCAAGAATTAACGGGTAAATTTACAGAAGCAAAAGTTTTTACGAATGATTTGGATCAACGGGCCCATGATCAAATCGTCAACTTATTGAATCAACCCTTCATGGCAGGCAGCAAGGTACGGGTTATGCCGGACGTTCACGCGGGAATGGGATCCACCATTGGAACGACCTTGACCATTACGGATAAAGTCGTTCCTAACCTGGTCGGGGTAGACATCGGATGTGGCATGGAGACTGTGCGCTTGGATACCAAAGATGTGGATTACAAGCGCCTGGATCGCCTCATCCGCCAACAAATTCCTGCCGGATTTAATATTCGCAAGAATAAGCACCCTTATGTGCAGAAGGTAGATCTGGACGCCTTACGGGCCCAGAAAGCCTTCGACCGTCAAAGAGCAGAACGCAGCATCGGTACGCTGGGTGGGGGCAATCACTTCATCGAGGTGAACCGAGACGATCAAGGCAACAAATATTTGGTCATCCATTCTGGTAGTCGGAATTTGGGGCATTCCCTAGCGACCCATTACCAATCACTAGCTGTGGAGCACATGAAGCGTCAAGGTCTGTCTGCGCACGTGGAAGATGCCTTGGCTTATTTGGAAGGTCAGGAGTTGGAAGATTATCTGAATGACGTGGCCATCGCCCAGCAATATGCCTATAAGAACCGCATGGCCATGATTGATACCATTCTGGAAGGTATGGGCTGGTGCGCGGAAGATCACTTCACCACCATTCATAACTACATCGATCATGACACCAACATCTTAAGAAAAGGAGCTGTTTCTGCTCAAAAAGGAGAACGTCTTTTGATTCCTTTCAACATGCGGGACGGGAGCCTCATCGCTATCGGTAAAGGCAATCCCGATTGGAATTATAGTGCACCCCATGGAGCGGGGCGTCAGCTCAGTCGAACGGCAGCCAGAAAGCGTGGCAATCTTCAAGCCTTCCGCAAGGAGATGGAAGGAATTTATTCCACGTCCATCAGTAACCAAACCTTGGACGAGGCACCCTTCGCCTACAAGCCCATGGCTGACATCGTAGACAACATTGAAGATACGGTAGAGATCGAAAAACACATTCGACCGGTATACAATTTCAAAGCGTAACGTGCAACTAGAAGGTGCAATTCCTTCTAGTTTTTTTCTTGATCAAAATTATTTTTTCACAAAAGCATTATCTACCGTCTTTGAGAGCGGTCCCAAAAATAACAAGCAAATCAGTCATGCAATCAGCACATATTGTGCTATAATTCTAAATTGAACACCATATGTGGTGTTAGTGAGTGTTTATTTTATTTAATCCAAGAAGAGGAGTGTCCTTGATGACAGAAATTATTGTCTATAGCCGACCCAATTGTCCGGCCTGCGACCAGTTGATGCGATGGATGGATGAACAATCCATTAGTTACCAAGCCGTTGATATTACGACAGATCCAGAGGCCTTACAAGTGATCCGAAACCATGGATTCATGTCTGTGCCCCAAGTCTTTATTGATGGCGTGCACCGTGATCACACACCGATTTATAGTGGGTTGTTGGAGTATATCCATGGTTCAGGGGATGATGACCAACTGGTTCATTTACCCAAGGTGACCAAGCGCGAAGGGCATGTAGTGGATTTCGATCCCGAAAAGATCCAAATAGCGATTCAAAAGGCCAACCAAGAAACTCAAGAATTGACCGAGCAAGACGTGGAAAAAGTCACCCTGACAGTTGTTGCTAATATCGACAACGATCCCGTCCATGTGGAAGTGATTCAAGATTTGGTGGAGACAGAATTGATTGCCGAATTCTTCCCAAAAACTGCCAAAGCCTACATCTTGTACCGCCAAAAACAAAAGGAAGCCCGCAAGCGGGACATCTTCAAACCCCGTCGTAACCTCAAACCCTACGAGTACCCGGAGTTGGAGAAGTATAAAGAAGCCATCCAGCACTCCTACTGGTTGCATACGGAATACAACTACACCAGTGATATCCAAGATTATCATATCAATACCCAGGACCATGAACAAACCGCCATCAAGAATGCCATGCTGGCCATTTCCCAAGTAGAAGTCAGTGTGAAGACTTTCTGGGCCAAGCTCTATGACCGCTTACCCAAGCCAGAGTTGGCCAATGTGGGGATGACGTTTGCTGAATCCGAAGTGCGCCACAGTGACGCTTATTCCCACTTGTTGGAACTGTTGGGCTTGAATGAAATCTTCGAAGAAATTGACGACATTCCTGCCCTTAGCAAGCGTGTGGATTACTTAGAGTCTCACATTGCCTATTCCCAAACAGGTTCTAACCGAGACTACACCGTTTCTGTCCTTTTATTCTCCGCCTTTATTGAACATATTTCTCTATTCAGCCAGTTTTTAATCATCATGAGCTTCAACAAGCACCGCAACTTATTCAGTGGTATTTCCAATGTGATTGAAGCCACTTCCAAGGAGGAGCAATTGCATGGCGAGTTTGGGATTGATTTGATCAATACGATTCGCGAAGAGAATCCGGACTGGTTTGACGACGCCTTGGCAGAAGAAATTTACCACCTGACCCGTCAGGCCTTCGAATCCGAAAAAGAAGTACTGGCCTGGATCTATGAAGACGGCGACATTGACTTCTTACCTTCCCATACCGTGGAAGAGTTTATCAAGAACCGTTTGAACAATTCTTTGGAAGCCATCGGTTTGGAACGAATCTTTGAAACCGATGCGACGGAAGTGGAGAAAACTCTGTGGTTCGACGAGGAGATTGTCAGCACCAAGCATGTGGACTTCTTCGCCAAACGTTCCGTCAACTACACCAAACGTTCCCAATCCGTCACAGCGGATGACTTGTTTTAACCATTTGAAGAAAAGGTGAATCGATTGATCAAATTACAAAAAAGACATTACGACAAATTTTACTGGCTAACAGAAGACAGTCAAACCTTCCTGTCTCGCGGTTACTTGCAAGAAGGTGAAGATGCTAAAGAGCGCCTGCGCGTAATTGCGGAACGTGCTCAGGACATCCTCCAAATGGAAGGCTTTGCGGATAAATTCTACGACTACCTGTCCCGAGGTTTTTATTCCTTATCCACTCCGGTGTGGACCAACTTTGGCACCGACCGTGGTTTTCCGATTTCCTGTTTTGGGAGCGCGCTTTCCGACGACATGGCCAGTATTTTGTATACGGCCTCAGAAGTAGGCATGATGAGTAAGTATGGTGGAGGCACCTCGGGCTACTTTGGGAATTTACGTCCACGAGGAGCAACCATCACCAACAACGGGACATCCAGTGGAACTGTGCACTTCATGAAACTCTTTGAACAGATGACGGATACTGTCAGCCAAGGCTCCAGCCGACGTGGACGCTTTGCGCCATACTTGCCCATTGACCATCCGGATATTGATGAATTTCTAGAAATCGGGGTCGAGGGCAATGAGATTCAAGACTTGAACCATGCTGTTACCGTCACCGATGCTTGGATGCGTGACATGATTGCTGGGGATCAGGAGAAGCGTCAAGTGTGGGCCAAAGTTCTGCAACGCCGCGTCGAAATGGGTTACCCTTACATCTTTTTCACGGACACTGTTAACCGTCACAAACCCGATTGGTACAAGGATTATCCCATCACTCATTCCAATTTGTGTAGTGAGATCGCCTTGCCCGACAATGACGAGTGGTCCTTTGTCTGTAACCTGTCCTCCATGAATCTCCTGCACTACGCGGAGTGGAAGGACACGGATGCCGTGGAAACCATGATTTACTTCCTGGATGCTGTCATGAGTGAATTCATTGAGAAATTGGAAGCGTTGAGAGATTCCGATGATCGCGAATATTCCGATGCTTTTTACTTCATGAAACGAGCCTATCAATTTGCCAAGGACAACCGTGCCTTGGGGCTTGGCGTGCTGGGGTGGCATTCCCTCCTGCAAGCCAACTTGATGGCCTTTGAATCCACAGAAGCCAGCTTGTTGAATGAGGAAATTCATAAGACGATTTCCCAGCGGGCGGATCAGGCTTCTCGGGAATTGGCCAAGAAGTTTGGCGAGCCCGCGGTCTTGAAAGGTACCGGACGTCGCAATGCGACCACCATGGCCATTGCACCGACCACCTCGTCGGCCTTTATCATTGGGCAGGTCTCGCAGTCCATCGAACCTCTCTTCAGTAATTACTATGTCAAAGACATGAGTAAAATCAAAACTACCATCAAGAACAAATACTTGGTGGAAGTCCTTCAAGCCCATGGTCAAGACTTGCCGGAAGTTTGGCAAAACATCCAAAACCATGACGGTTCTGTCCAACAGTTGGACTTCTTGAGTGACCATGAAAAAAATGTCTTCAAGACTTTTGCGGAATTGAACCAATACGAAATTATTAATCAAGCCAGTGTTCGTCAGCGTTTCATTGATCAAGCCCAGTCCTTGAACATCATGATCAACCCCGCCTCGACGACTACGCGCGACATTAACCAGTTGCACATTTATGCTTGGGAGAACGGAATCAAGTCTCTTTATTATCAGCATTCAACCAATGCGGCCCAAGAGTTCTACCGTTCCAGTGTATGTTTGGCCTGTGAAGCCTAAAAAAACCCTCGGGAAGTTTTTCTTCTCGAGGGTTTTTGCGTATGAACCTAAGAAGTAAGGTTTTCATCACAGATCCGAAAGTGTTATACTGTCTTGTATCAACAGGAACTATGTGGAGGTTATGATTGTTATGGATAGAAGCCATTTAAAGGCGTGTAAAAGAATCGTTGTCAAGGTAGGAACCAATACGGTAATGAAGAGTCCTTCGGAAATTGATTACCGCAAACTTGATCGCTTGGCATATGTATTGACGGAATTGCATCACAGTGGCAAAGAAGTAATATTGGTGACTTCGGGTGCCATTGGAGTAGGTGCTTCTTTCTTAGGACGTGACACATACCCCGATTCTATTCCCGAACAACAAGCCCTCGCCTCTGTGGGGCAAACAGCTTTGATGAATTTATACAGCCGTTTCTTCGGCTACTATTCTCAAAATGTGGGCCAAATTTTAATTACCCGTGACGTGACGGACCAACCCCTAGCGGTCGAAAATGTTCGTAACAACCTATTCACACTTTTGGATGAAGGGATTATTCCAGTCATCAATGAGAATGATGCGGTGTCTGTCGACGAGTTGCGCTTTTCCAATAAGTTTGGAGACAATGATACCTTATCGGCCATTGTCGGGGAGATTATGGAAGCGGACCTTTTAATCATCTTGAGCGACGTGGAAGGATTGTATACTTCTAACCCGGTAGAAGATCCCAACGCGACCCTCATTCCAATCATCCAGGAGATCAACCAGGGAGTCTACGACATGGCTCACGGAAAGGGTTCTGAATTCTCCTCTGGAGGTATGACGACCAAATTGAAAGCCGCGGAAATTGTCATGGAGAACGATCACATGATGGTGATTATGAGTGGCGATGAACCTAGCGATATCTTCGATGTCCTCGAAGGCAAAAACATTGGCACGTTGTTTGCAAACAAATAAGGAGAGAATTATCAATGACAGTCATGGATCAAACGTTGTATGAGATGGGGCAGCAGGCCAAACAGGCCGCCCGAGTGATTCGTCGATTGGATCCCAAGGTCAAAGACGAGGCCCTGCACTTAATGGCAGAAGCTTTCAAAGCCAATTATGAAGAAATCCTGAAAGCCAACCAAAAAGACATCGAGGCGGGACGAGAAGAGGGGCTGACAGAAGCACTGATCGAGCGCTTGTCCTTGGATGAGGCAACCTTGGATGGTATTCACGGGGGACTTTTGCAGGTGGCTAACTTGCAAGACCCGACCCGTTTGTCCGATTCACAATTTGTGAACGAGCAAGGTTTGCGCATTAGTCGTCGTCGTGTACCTTTGGGTGTCATTGCCATGATCTATGAATCCCGTCCCAACGTGACGGTGGATGCTTCCGCCCTGTGTTTAAAGGCAGGGAACGCGGTGATTCTGCGAGGTGGTCGCGAGGCCATGAATAGCAACAAAGCCATTATGAAAGCCCTACAAGAAGGCTTGGCCAAGTCCCAAGTGCCAGTGGCAGCGATTCAGCTCATTACCAATCCCTCTCGGCAAGTGGCTGCACAGCTGATGACTTACGATGATGCCATTGACTGCTTGATTCCACGTGGAGGTGCCGGTTTGATCCAGGCCGTTTTGCGTCAAGCCACCGTTCCGGTCATCGAAACCGGGGAAGGCAACGGCCATCTCTACATTCACCAAGATGCGGAAGAGGGCATGGCGGTACGCATTGTGATGAACGCCAAGGTCCAACGTCCGTCTGTATGTAATGCCATCGAAACCTTGTTGGTCGACCGTGCGTTTGCTGATAGATTTATTCCAGTCATTGTCAACGACGTACAAGGTGTCGGTGTTGAAATCCGTGGAGACGACACGGTCCAAGCATTGGCAGATAATATTGTTCCTGTGACGGCAGAAGACTATGCCACCGAGTTTCTGGACAATGTCCTGGCTCTTCGTGTGGTTGATAATTATGCTCAGGCCGTGGACCATATTGAAGAATATTCAACGGCTCACTCAGACGGCATCGTGACCAATAATTACGCGGTTTCTCAAGAATTCTTGAACGATGTGGATTCTGCAGCGGTCTACGTGAATGCCTCGACTCGTTTCTCTGATGGTGAAATCTTTGGTCTGGGAGCAGAGATTGGTATTTCTACCCAGAAGTTACATGCCCGTGGCCCAATGGGCTTGGAAGCTTTGACCAGCTATAAATACGTAGTGGAAGGTCAAGGCCAAGTGCGCGAATAAACATAGGCAGATAAAAAAGTCCTTGCTTCTCTTGTGAGAGGCAAGGACTTTTTGATGATCCTTTTAACTTCTAAAGTAGGCATCGTACAAGGTGTTCAAAGCTTTGACTTCTTTACTGGAGTTGATGGTGAAGGCCATGCTGGTTTCTGACGCTCCTTGGTTAATCATGCGGATGTTGATGCCGCTCTGGCTGAGAGCTTCCGTCGCGGTATTTAATACCCCGACGCCTTCGTGCATGCCTTCCCCAACCACCATGATCAAGGACAGGTTCTCTTCTACAATAATCTCTTCGGGTTGAAGGACTTCGCTGATCTTGCTCAAGATGTCGTCAAGCTCGACTTGGCAAAGCTCCAGTTGACGTTCTCGCAAGATGACGGAAATGTTATCAATTCCAGTCGGGACGTGTTCGATCGACACCCCGAAGTCTTCAAAAATTTGCAGTAGGCGACGAGTAAAACCAACTTCACGGTTGAGGAGATATTTCTCGATGGTGACCGATAAGAAACCGTCGTCTCCCGCAATTCCTGTGACTGGCTTGTTGGGATCGACTTCCCGCTGAGCCACAATCATGGTTCCTTCGATGTCTGGGAGATTGGTGTTGCGGATCATGACGGGAATTTGATGTTTGTAGACCGGCTCCAAGGCCTCGTCGTGAAAAATTACAAAGCCTGAATAGGCCAATTCACGCATTTCCTTATAGGTAAGTTCATAGACGGGACCTGGTTGATGCACCACCCCTGGGTGGGCGGAGTAAATATAAGAAACGTCGGTGTAATTCTCGTAGACGTCGGCTTTGACACCGCTGGCCAAGATCGCTCCGGAAATGTCGGACCCTCCGCGGGAGAAGGTGACAATGTCCCCATCCTTGGAATAGCCGAAGAACCCTGGCACAATGAGGACTTCGTCTTGATTCCGCAACTTATAAATGTTGTCGTAGGATTCTGGTAAGAGGCGGGCGTTTCCTGGTTCATCCGAGACCATAATGCCTGCTTCTTTGGGCGAAACGTATCGGGCGGGCGTGCCGATACTGGTGAGGTATTGGCTAATGACTTGAGCGTTGAAGTCCTCTCCGGAAGCTTTCAAGGCATCGGACAAGCGGTCAGGATCTTCAATAGTGTCCATGTAGGTCCGCAAGGTTTGGTCGAATTTAGCCACCAGAGACTCGTCCAAATCAAGGTCCACAATAATGGCTTGATAACGTTCGAGGACGCGTTGGAGAGGGGCTTCAATGGCGTCTCCTTGGGACTTGCTGTTGTAGAGGTCAATTAACAAGTCAGTAACTTTAATGTCATCATCGAAGCGCGTTCCCGGTGCGGAAACCACTACGATGCGAATGTCCCCATCGTTTTGAATGATGGCGGATACTTTTTTGATTTGTTGGGCATTACTTAAGGAGCTTCCTCCGAACTTTGCGACTTTCATTTTTAATCATCCTTTAATGTGCAATTGTTTTAATAATAGTTCTTATCTTACACGAAAGTTGGAATTATGAGAAGACCTTTCAGGAAGTTAACCTTGTATTTTGTGTCATTTAGCACTAAACTTAAGGGTATATACACATAAGAGGGGGATTTTAATAATGAAGATTGCCGTTTTGGGCGTCGGAACAGTTGGTAGTGGTGTTTTCAACGTGATTCAAGAAAACCAAGCAAAAATTCAAGAAATTTTGGGTGAACCATTGACCATCACCTACGCACTGGACCGGCGCCAAGCGGAAGACTTGGATGTGGACACCACCCATGTAACCGTGACCGACAATATTGAAGAGATTTATAACAGCGATGTCGACGTGGTTGTCGAAACCATGGGAGGATTGCATCCTGCAGGAGACTTCATTGCCACACTTTTATCTAAAGGGAAACATGTGGTCACTGCCAATAAGGATTTACTAGCCAACCGCATTGATGAATTGGTGGCGATCGCCAACGAGCACAACACATTATTACTCTATGAAGCCAGTGTGGGTGGTGGGATTCCTCTGCTCAATGCTGTTGAAACGGGGCTGGCCGCCAACCAAATTACCAGTTTGACCGGGATCCTAAATGGAACGTCTAACTACATTCTTTCCAAGATGGACTTCGACCATTGGAGCTATGAGCAAGCCCTTCAAGAAGCGCAAGTAGCCGGCTTTGCTGAAGCAGACCCCACCAACGATGTGGAAGGATATGACGTGCAATTCAAGATTGCAGTCTTGTCCCGCTTGGCCTTTGGTTTGTCCATTGATGCGGATCAAATTCAAGTTTCAGGAATTTCCAATATCAATTCTCGAGATGTTGAGATTGGAAATGACATGGGATTGACAGTGAAATTAATCGCCAAAGGGGATTGGCTGGGCGAGGACCGCGTGTCCATTCAAGTAGCCCCCATGATGCTGACCCAAGCATCACCCCTGGCCAACGTTCACTATGCCCAGAACGGGGCAGTTATCCAAGGAAATGCCGTTGGCCAAACCGCGCTCTTTGGGCCTGGAGCTGGAAGTATGGAGACCGCATCGGCCATCGTGTCCGATGTGATGCAGATTGCTAAGCGTCGTTACCGTCCGAAGAACTTTACAACGACTCGTCAAGCCCGCATGCAAATAGACGAGCGCCCATTGAATTATTATGTCAGATTCAAGCGGGAAGCTTCTAAGCAAACCGCCGAGATTCTTGAAGCCTTGGGACTGTCCAAGGACCAAATCAAGATCAAAAAATCTGGGGTTGCCTTGGTGCTCGATATGGCCTTGGAGCTGCGCCGTGAATTAGAAGCCAATGATCAATTAGCAGCCATTTACCAAATTGAAGGAGAGCTATAATTATGGGATACAAATACTGGCAAGGACTTATCAAAGAATACGCTGAATGTTTACCAGTCACCGACAAAACCCCTGAGACATCCCTTTACGAAGGAAACACGCCCTTGATTCGCTTGAACAATCTAAGCGAAGAATATGGCGCCAATTTATATGCCAAATATGAAGGATTAAATCCCACCGGTTCTTTCAAAGACCGAGGCATGGTCATGGCCGTAGCCAAGGCCAAAGAAGAGGGTGCGCACACCATTATCTGTGCCTCTACTGGAAACACTTCAGCCTCTGCAGCAGCTTATGGTTCTCGCATGGGCTTGAACACCATCGTCTTAATTCCTGAAGGCAAAATTGCCATGGGTAAAATGGCCCAAGCCATGATGTATGGTGCCCAAATCATTGAAATTCAAGGAAACTTTGACGACGCATTAGAAATCGTCCAAAAAATCGCCGCTGAAGATTCAGGCATTGCCCTGGTGAACTCCGTCAACCCTTACCGCTTGGAAGGTCAAAAGACGGCAGCCTTTGAAATCGTCGATGCCTTGGAAGATGCGCCGGACTACTTAACCATTCCTGTGGGGAACGCCGGGAATATTTCCGCTTATTGGAAAGGTTTCAAGGAGTACCATGAGAAAAAAGGCAGTCGATTGCCGAAGATGTTTGGTTTCCAAGCAGCAGGTGCTGCACCGATTGTGGTCGGACATCCAATCGCTGAGCCGGAAACGGTCGCTACTGCCATTCGAATTGGAAACCCAGCCAGCTGGAAACTGGCCGAGGCAGCCCGTGACGAATCGGGAGGAGTCATCGAAGCAGTGACGGATGAAGAGATTCTCAAGGCTTATGAACGCATTGCCTCTGAAGAAGGTATCTTCTGTGAACCGGGATCTGCCGCTTCTGTGGCCGGAATGTTACGATCTCTAGAAGAAGGCAAGATCGAAAAAGGCGCAACGATTGTGACTATTCTGACTGGAAACGGTCTGAAAGATCCAGAAACAGCCATTGAACAAATCACTCAAAAGCCAACCCTGCTTCCAAACGATGAAGCCACCATTGTCAAGTTCATCCAAGAACTGGACCAATAATGGGGGCGCCTCATGTCAGACTTATTGAAGATTAAAGTTCCGGCCACCAGCGCCAATCTGGGGATTGGTTTTGATTCCATGGGAATTGCTGTGGACAAGTTTTTGGAAATTGAGGCTCAGCCTCACGAGGACTGGCTGGTCACCTTCCAATCACCAGAATTGGAAATGTTGCCGGCGGGAGCGGAGAACTTGGTTATTCAAGTGGCTCAGAAAGTGGCCCGCCAATACAACCGCTCCTTGGAACCCTTGCACCTTCACATGACCAGCGAGATTCCCTTGACCCATGGGTTGGGAAGTTCTGCCTCAGCCATTGTGGCCGGCGTGGAGTTGGCCAATCACTATTGCCAATTAGAATTGTCGACCTATGACAAGGTTCGCCTTGGAAGTGCCGTTGAAGGGCATCCTGATAACATCGGTCCTTGTGTGACTGGTGGCCTCTTTGTGGGGTATTATCAAGCAGGCGATGCCCGTCATCCAGAAGAACTCTACTATGAAGTCATGGATCTAGAGCGGGTGACCCTGATCGTTTCGGTACCCGGTTACGAGATTTCTACCAGCGATGCGCGGGAAATTCTGCCCGGTCACTACAACCGGCAAGAAATGGCCAAGCAAAACGCGGTGAGCAGTCTCATGCTCTTGGCCAGTATGAAGAAGGATTATGACAAGATGGGTGAGTTAATGATGAAGGATTTAATCCATGAACCTTACCGTCAGATCCTTATTCCAGAATTCACCCCACTCAAAGAGTTAACCTTGAATCTCGGCGCTTATGCCACCGTGATTTCAGGGGCTGGACCCACCTTGTTAACCCTGTGTCACGAAGACGATGTTTCAAACATTCTTGAAGCTTTGAAAGTTTCCTTCCCGTCTTGCAGCCACGAAGAGGTCCAGGTTGTCCCTTCAAGATAGATAATTACCATCCCTTTACCAAGTGTGTAAAGGGATTTTTTCATGGAAGATGCGAGGAGAACTGTCCATGTGTTTAATTGCTTTGCGCTACTAGCCTCAAGGAGAATACCCCTTGGTTTTGTGGCCAATCGGGATGAAAACTATGCCAGACCAAGTGCGCCCATTTATGTCTGGGAAGGTCTGACCTTTATCCATGGGGGAACGCGATTTGGAAGCCTTGGGCACCTGGTTGGGAGTGACCGAGCAAGGGCTAGGGCTCTTAGTGGCACTGACCAACCAGCCTTTCACAAGTTTTCCCCATCCAGAAGATCCGCTGTCTCGGGGAAATCTGGTCAAAGAGTGGTTGACCTCTTCGGGCATGCTGCCAGCGATGGTGCTTATTTGTAGAACCAGCGCGATGCCTTTGCGACCCATTTTCTCTTGTTTGGTTCTCTGAAGGAGCTTTTTGTCTACAGCAACTATAACGACTCTTTGATATCTCTGGCGTCTGGGATTCATCTCCTCAGTAACACCCAAGATCCACGGAGTACCTCCCGCCAAGAACGAGCCACCCAGCAGTTAGACAATTGTCTGGGGCAGGTTCAGATGAAGGAAATTCAAGACGGGCCCATGGCATCCCCAAGAAAGAAACGACCTTGGAATTTCAAATCGAAAATTTTTAAACAAAGCAAAAGATCTCGCCTTCGATGGACGAGATCATTTGCTTTAGAGACTATTAATTAAACTGACGGAAGATATTGAAGAAATGGTCTTGAGACAAGAGTTGAAGGTCCTGACCTTGATGGGTTCGTTCGATGGCTTCTTGCATGAGGCGATTGGGACGATTTTCTTGAATTTTATAAATTTCATTTAGACTGGCGACTAAGTAGTCCGTCTCCAGGTCCAGACTGTCGTGGACAAAGCCACCCACCGATATGATTTTGTTTTGCAAATCGTAATGGGTGTATCCTTGGAAGCGTCCCGTTAGGACGAAATGTTTCTTATAGAAAGGATGGGTGGGATCTAGTTTTTCCAAATCTTGGGCGGTGGGATTAGCCACCGCGCGTGGGGAAGTATTCTTGAGAAATCCTCGCCGTCCTAGTTGGCCGAAGCGGTCATAATGGGCCAGTCGCAACAAATCTGGCAGGGAATCCGCCTTGAATTGCTTCATCAGGTGATGGATGATCCACCCCGAAGCACGGGCATCGGACAAGGCTTGGTGGTGGTCCAGGTCTATGTTGAAGCGCTGGGCCACTCGGTTCAAGCGGTAACTGGACATGCCAGGCAAGAGTGAGCGCGACAAGGCCAGAGAACAAAAATAAGAGTAGGGACGGATGGGGTGGCGGGCCTTTTGATAGGCTTGAATCAAGGACGAGGTGTCGAAGCGAGCATTGTGAGCCACCAAGGGCCAGTCGCCAATGAAGGCTTCAAGGTCTTGGATGATTTGTGCAAAGGTCGGCGCCCCTACCACATCTTCCGGATAAATGCGGTGAACAGAAATGTTCATGGGATGAAAATCCGTCTGGGGATCTACCAGGGTGTAATAAGAATCTACCATGCCTTGGTGGTCAAACCTGACCAGGCCGATGGCACAGATACTGCCCACGTTCTGGTTGGCGGTTTCAACGTCTACAGCTACAAACAAACCCATCGCCTCCTTTAGAGAATTTCTTGGTCCACCTGGGTAATTTCAAATTCATGGAAAGAGTCACTAAAGTTCAGCACCTGGTCCAGGATCTTTTGAACCTGGGCGGTTTCATTGGCCACACAAGCAATGCCCACTTCACTGGCATTCCAAAGGTCGTAGGCACCCACTTCAGAGATGGAGACATTAAATTTTTGTCGGGTGTGGTCAAAGAAACTTTGCAGCACGCGCCGTTTATCTTTCAACGACTGACTGTCGTACAAGTGCAAATATAAATAATAAGAACCGATCCGCATATTATCCCTCTTTTTTTGAAAATGGTCGATATAGGTATTATACCAAAGAGAATATATGTTAGAATAAAAGTGACACAAAGTAAAAAGGAGAGATGACATGAATAAAAAACTTTTACAATTAGGCGTGGGAGTAAGCGCCATGTTCTTATTGGCAGCGTGTTCGCCTTCCGAAGATACTTCCCAAGAAGTGGAGGAAAGCAGTGTAGAAACCGTGGACAGTGGCTCTCACATGGAAACACTGATTGGGTCTGAATCAGAATCCGGCTTGGAAATGGACGGCCAAGATGAAGCAGACCAAGTCGATACCAAAGATATGGTGGTGCCTGAAGAACCTTTCTATGAGAAAGGCGAGACAGTCATTGTGACGGCAGACTATGCCTCAGGCATGCAGGATGCTCAAGCCGAAGTCACCGGTGTCTTTGAAACCACCATTTACGAAGTGAGCTATGAACCCCAAAATGGCGGAGAAGCGGTCATGAATTATAAGTGGGTGGTTCAAGAAGATTTGGAAGAAGAAGAGGAAATTTATGACATTGGTCAAGAAGTTACCTTAAAAACCGACCATCTTCCAGGCATGAAAGGTGCCAAGGCAACCATTGAGGATGCTTTTTATGGACAGATCTATATGATTTCCTATACCGACGGTGACGGCAAGAAAGTGGACAACTACCAGTGGGTATTGGCCGACGATCTGCGTCCCAGCGACTATCAATAATAAAGATCTCCCAGCGAGTCCTTCGCTGGGAGATCTTTTGTTTAAGCTTTTGACAGTGGCGCACTTCTAAGGAGACGTTATCGGCTTTGTGGCCATAATAAACAGCTAATGTAGGCAAGGTTTCAGAGTCTTCAACATCAGCCGTTGGGAATTCCTCCAAGATGTTTCCTTGGTCATGTGGAAGAGATGGCCGTTCAAGGAGTTGGTTAAAATTAACCGTACCCCTTGATACCCATGGACCTTCAAGTACTTAATCACACAGCGCACGATGGGAGTCATTCCACGCAGGGTCTTGTAGAAGTGAATCATCCCCTATGGACAAAGGTGCACCAGGTTTGACCCGTCTTTCCCGCTTGCTAAGATCGAAGGCTTCTGATGAGGAAGCAACAATAATTTTCCATTTGTGCATCATAAACACCTTTAAAGGTTCTGGAGAAACAGGGGATTGATCATTTAAGTTCTTCTTAAAGAATACAAAATAAGCACCCCATAAACATTAAGGAAAGATTAAGAAAGTGGCGAATTCTTCTATTTTAAGGCAAACACCTTGACCCGTATTTTATGTTAGAATGAACACAGACAATCAAGGAGGACATGTACATGACAAAGACGGTTCGTGCAATTTTGGGAAATTACTTTACAACCCCCACCTATGGGGAATTGGCTTACGAAGAGAAAGCCTTAATTTTAGTCAATGAGGCGGGCATGATCGAAGAGATTTTGTTGTCAGAGGCTGTCGGTTATGAGGAGGCCTTGGCCACTCAGCGAGCAGCCGGTCACTTGGTAGAATTAAAAGACCAAGAATATTTGCTGCCTGGTTTTATCGATACGCACATTCACGCTCCGCAGTGGCCCCAAGCAGGCATTGCCTTGGACAAGCCGTTGGATGATTGGTTGCATCAACACACTTTTCCACTCGAGGCCAAATACGACGATGTCGCTTTCGCGCGTCGGGTTTACACAGACCTGGTCGATCAACTCTTGACCCGGGGAACGACGACCGCCTTATACTTCGCCACCATTCATAAAGAATCCAGCTTCGAATTGGTGAAGATTTGTGCCGACAAAGGACAACGGGCCTTGGTCGGGAAGGTCGTTATGGATTGCCCGGAAGGTAATCCGGATTTCTACCGAGACGTCTCCACCCAGCAAGCTTTGGAGGATACAGAGGCTTTCATTCAAGAGGTGCGCGACTATGGCCGAGACGTTCATCAAGGCGTCTACCCGGTGGTTATGCCTCGCTTCGCTCCGTCTTGTACGGCAGAGGCTCTGCAAGGACTGGGAGATTTGGCCAAGAAATATGACTGTCACGTGCATACCCATTGTAGCGAAGGGCAGTGGCAACACGATGTGACCCAGGAACGTTTTGGAAAATCGGACACGGAAGCTTTGAAAGACTTTGGATTGTTTGGTCCCAAATCGGTCATGGCTCACTCCAATTTTATCAGTGACGAAGATGCTCAAATTTTTATGGACCATGACACTGCGGTGGCTCATTGTCCCATCTCCAATATTTACTTTGCTAACAGCGTGATTCCCATTCGTCATCTCAAAGAATTGGGCGTACAGGTAGGTCTAGGCTCAGACATTTCGGGAGGATTCTCCCCCAGTCTCTACGACAACATTCGCCAAGCCGTTATGTCATCGCGTCAGTTGGAAGAGGGAGTTGACCGCGACCTGGCGCAAAGCGAACGTGGGGTGGACAATTCTCGAATCTCTGTCCTGCAGGCCTTCCACCTAGCCACCACCGGTGGAGGAGAAGCCTTGGATCTACCCATTGGTCAAATTGCTAAAGACTATACCGCAGACTTCCAAGTCATTGATGCGACGGACTTACCGAGTTTTGAAGTCTTCACAGATCCCGAACATGAGTTGCAGCGCATTCTCTACTTGGCTGACAAGGAAAATATTCGGCAAGTGTACGTGCAAGGCTGCCTCGTGCATGAGAAATAATTTTGGTACCGCTAACTGTCAGGGTTGGCGGTTTTTTGTTGAGAAATTTTTGGCAATAAATACCGAGGGACTATGAGCACATTGACATGAGGATGTTTCAATAAATGATAGGGGGAAGTAGACCCTCCAGCCATTAAGGTGGCCTTTACCGTGGTCATCATTCTCTATGCTTCTTATCACGTATTAAAAAGGGGACAGGGGATTGACCATAGTTTCGTCATTTCTTTGGGCGCCATTTCAACCTTCCTGTCTTCCCTTTGGATCTACTATCATTTCTATACGAACCGGGATCAATTGATCGACTTGAAGGAATCTCAAGAAAAATAATTGCGCACAAAAAAGCCCACGCAGGTGGGCTTTTTGTTTGTTCAATTTTGTCGTCCATTACGAGCGGGGCTGTCCTTCAAAGGCAATGTTGACAGCGCCACGTTCATAGTAAATGGACATGGTCGGAAGGGCTGGGTGAACTTCCAGCTCTGCCTGAGGGTATTTGCGCAAGATCTTGTATTTCAAGATGCGGGTCAAGCGGTCGTTCAGAACATTAGTCAAGATGACTCTCCCACCTTGGTAACCATTCTTTTCCATGTAATCCAAGGTCTTACGAGCACTGTGACGGGAACCGCGTACGGTGTCGTCCAAGTAGAAGATCCCATCCATGTCCGCACGGACAAGACCGCGCTTGTGGAAGAAACCAATGCCTTTGGGGGTCTTGACGTCGATTCTACCGGTGGCAATCAAACGGTTGATGCGGGATTGGTTGAAAAGGATATAAGTCGACGCGTGATAGGCATTTAATTCTTCCACCACTTGGTCGAAATTCAACCCTTCATTGATCAGGTCAATGGCTTTATAGGCCAGCAAACGTTCTTGTCCCGAAACGGACCGTGAGTCAAAGACGTGGACATTGACATCGGGATATTCCTCCAAGAGCAAGTTCATGCCAGTTTTGGCGGTTTGGAAGCCGCTTGATAACGCACTACTCAAGGCAATGAAGATCACATTCTCAGCCCCTTCCATGGTTTCCATGACCACACCAGGAGCGTTGACCCCCGTGGTGATTTCCTTGGCCCGCTCGATGCGGTGCATGATGGCATCTAGATCATAGTCGGGATCCATGAAGGCATCCTCATCGGTATAAAAATCATCATCAATAGTGAAGCCGTAGGATAGGTACCCGAAGGTCAGGTCTACACCAGGTTTGACACGTTTTTTTAAAGAGGTTAAGTCGATGGCTTCGGAGGAAGAATCAACAATCACTTTCCATTTATGCATAATGAGCTCCTTGATCTGTGGGTGTTTAAGAAATTTTTAATAACTAACAGGATCAGTATACCATATTCTTTTCTTTAGTGGAAAAAGATCTGACATAAAAACCAAAAACTCTACTCACCAGAGGTAAATAGAGTTCAAAGGTTTAGTCGAGGTTTTGGAGTTTTTCGGCTAGGCCACTGGCGCGTAAGATTCCCTTGAAGATTTCAACCAAGAGAATAATGCTGGCAGCGGCGAAGACGATGATGCCCCATTGTTGCAAGTTAGGCAGTGTCACGTTGAAGTAGGTATTAATACCCGGCACGAGGACAACGGCTAACAACAAGCTTCCAGAAAGCAAGTTGGCCCAATTTAAGTAAGTGTTCTTAAAGGGGTTGTCGCTAAAGAGGGACTGGAAGACAGATTTGACGTTGTAAGAGTGGAACAATTGGATCAATCCCAAGGTGACAAAGGCCATGGTTTCACCCAAGTTATTGTCCCAACCTTGATAGACCACGGCGTACCAGTAGATACCTAGGGTTAGGAGGGCTTCCAGCACCCCTTGGTAGGCGATACTAGGCAAGACGCCGTTGGACAGGAAGTTGGAACGCTGGCTACGTGGCGGACGGTTCATGGCGGCTTTTTCGGTCGGTTCCATTCCCAAAGCAATGGCTGGGAAGACGTCGGTGACCACGTTGATCCACAGGATGTGGACGGGCTCTAAGATTTGCCAGCCCAATAAAGTCGCGATGAAGAGGATGAGAACCTCTCCGAGGTTGGCGGATAGAAGGAACTGAACAGCTTTTTGGATGTTGGCGAAGACTTTTCGACCTTCTTCCACGGCCACCACGATGGTTTCGAAGTTGTCATCGGCCAAGACAATGTCAGAGGCACCTTTGGAAACTTCCGTTCCGGTAATTCCCATTCCTACTCCGATGTCGGCTTGTTTGAGGGATGGGGCATCATTGACGCCATCTCCGGTCATGGCAATGGTTTTGCCCTTGGCTTGCCAGGCGCGGATGATGCGCACCTTGTGCTCGGGGGAAACTCGGGCATAGACGGAGTAATCTTCAACGTGGTCTTCCAGCTCTTCCTGGGACATTTGGTTCAAGTGAGCCCCCGTCATAACGTGGGTCTCGTTGTTGTCAGCTTGAGGGTCTAGAATGTTTAAACGTTCTGCAATGGCTTGAGCCGTTAAGGCATGGTCTCCGGTAATCATGATGGTACGGATACCCGCTTGTCGAGCCACGGCGATGGATTCTTTGGCTTCCGGGCGTTCAGGGTCAATCATGCCCATAAGACCTGCAAAAATCAGGTCTGTTTCTAAAATATCACTGGTGATTTCTTCTGGCAGTTCGTCCAAGACCTTGTAACCGGCTGCCAAGACGCGCAGGGCCTCTTTGGCCATGGCTTCGTTATTGGCGTTGATGGTCTGGGCAGTGTCGGGAGTTAATTCCACGACCTCTCCTTCGATTTCTAGGCGGTTGGTCTTTTCCAAGAGCATGTCTGGCGCTCCTTTGACGGCGACGAGGAACTTCCCATTGGGTAATTCCTGGACGGTGGTCATCAACTTGCGCTCAGAATCGAAAGGGATTTCGGCTACTCGAGGTTCTTGGGCCAAGACGTCTTGCAAGGGATAGTCCTGGTGCAGGGCATATTCCACCAGCGCTGTTTCGGTCGGATCCCCGATCAACTCTCCATTGGCACCGATTTTGGTGTCGTTGGCAAAGGTCATGATGCGTAGTAAAGAAGCATCTGAGGAAAGTTCTTCGCTACGATCAAAGAGGTGCCCATCGGTATATATTTTCTCCACGGTCATTTGGTTGGCTGTCAGTGTCCCGGTCTTGTCGGAGGCAATGATGTCGGTGGCTCCCAAGGTCTCAACGGCAGGGAGAGTACGCACCAAGGCATTTCGCTCACTCATGGTCTGGGAACCTAGAGACAGGATAATGGTCGAAATGGCCGGTAATCCTTCTGGAATGGCCGCTACGGCCAAGGAGATGGAAATTAAGAGCATATCGGTCCATTCACGGCCCCGCATCAATCCCACCACAAAGGTAATGACCGCAATGATGAGAATCGCCACGGTCAGGACTTTTCCTAAACGGTCCTGGTCTCTTTGCAGAGGTGTTAGGGAAGTTTCTGCCTGATCCAAGAGGGTGGCAATGTGGCCAATTTCGGTGTCCATTCCTGTATCGGTGACCAAGGCTTCTCCTTGTCCATAAGTCACGTTGGTGCTGGAGAAGACCATGTTGTGGCGGTCACCAATGCCGTGATCGTCACTTTTGAGAGGCTCAGCGTTCTTGCTGACAGGGACGGATTCTCCGGTCAAGGCGGCTTCTTCAATCTTTAAGGAATTGGATACGATGATGCGCGCGTCCGCAGGCACCACGTCTCCAGCTTCTAAGAGAATAATGTCACCGGGCACAATGTCGTGGCTCTTGATGACTTGCACGTTACCGTCTCGGCGAACCCGTGCTTCCGGGGAGGACATTTCCTGCAAGGCATTGATGGATTCTTCCGCTTTGGCTTCTTGATAGACCCCCATGATGGCGTTCAAGATCACCACTAGTAGGATGATCAAGGCATCCGACGCTTCTTTGGTGACAAAGAAGGACACCAGTGCAGCCAGCAATAGAATAATGATCATGAAGTCCTTGAATTGAGCGATGAATTTTTGCAAGAGGGTGGTGCCGGCCTGCTCTTCCAATTCATTACGGCCGTAACGCTCCAAACGCTCTTGACTTTCGGCTTGGCTAAGCCCCTTCACCAGGTCCGTCTCGTAATAATTGACGACGTCTTCAATAGAGTCTTCGTAAGGTTTATAGTTCATGTTAACACTCCTTTTCTACAACAAAAAAAACCAAGGTCACAAAATGAGCGCACACCTTGTGACATAAGTCTCACCGCTTAGTCTAATACCAATCCATGCTTCATGTGCATGGACTTATCGTTGTTGATATTAGAAAGATATACTCCAGTTACTCCCTTATGTGGAAATCTTTAATTGTTACTTTCATTATAGAAAAACTTTTCCTCAAGGTCTAGATAATTGACTGAATTTCACCAAAGATGACAAATAGTCAAAACTTGATATAATAAAAACATGAATGAAAGAAAAAAGAGGCGATTTCATGACTCGAAAGAAAAAAAATCGGGGGAATTTTACCCGCGTCCTGGGTTACCTGCTCCTTGTTCTAGCGGCCGTTTTGCTATTGGTGGACCCGTACAAGAATTATTTGATCAAGAAGGGAACCGAAGAAAATCGCATTGTCCACTTGACCCGTGACGACATTGCGCGCAACGAGAATGCGGACGTGTCCTTTGACTTCGACAACGTCCACACCTTGAACGCAACGGATGTGTTAATAGACCAGGCCAACCCCGCCGACCTGCCCACAGTAGGGGCAGTGGCCATTCCCAGCGTCAAAATGAATATCCCCATTTACAAGGGTGTGTCCAATGAAGGCATGTACCTGGGCGCTGGCACCTTGTTGCCGGACCAACAAATGGGGATATCCAATTACCCCATCGCCAGCCACCACTCCATTCATAAGGATTTACTTTTTGCCCCCTTGCCCAATGTGCAACTGGGAGATTCCATCTTTCTGACGGACTTGGACCAGATTTATGAGTACCGCGTGGTCATGAACCAAGAAGTGTCGGCGGACCGGATTGATTTGATCGAACCGACACCAACCCCCATCGTGACTTTGATTACTTGTGACGCGTCCTTGGTAAACCGCATCGTGGTGCAAGGGGAACTGGTGGACCAAACCCCGATAACTAAGGCCACTCAGGAAATGTTGGATGCCTTTGAAATGACTCAAACGGTTCCCGATTAAGAAAGTAGGAATTTCTGATGTCTCTGCAATTTAGAAGCTATCGCCTAGAAGATTTGCCCTTGATGCGACAGATTTGGAACCAAATTCTTGATGACGGGATGGTGTTTCCAGGTGTGGAGGAGTTATCTCCCGAGGCATTCGCCAACGACATGGAGGCGAACACCCTGGTCACGGTTTTATTAAAAGACCAAGTCTTAGCGGGTTATTATGCTGTGAAACCTAACAACATTGGCCGTTGCAGCCACACCGCCAACGCCAGTGACTGCATGAACCCCGACTTTCGCGGACAAGGTCTGTTTCAAGTCTTGGTAGAGGAATCTTTGAAAGAAGCCAAAGCAGCGGGCTTTCATGGCATGCAGTTCAATGCGGTGGTGGCCAATAATTATGCTGCCTTACGGACTTACACCCATTGTGGCTTCACCATTGTCGGCACTATCCCTCAAGGCTTTCAAATCAAAGACGGTACTTATCTTAATATGTACGTTATGCACAAGGCTTTGTAGCAGTCATTGGCAACCATCAAGCGTGGTTGCTTTTTTCTTTGGGAGCATGGATTTGAATTAGACACTGTCGGCTTTCTTTGATAGAATTAACAAGATTAAAGACAAACGATTCTTCTAGATTTCTAGAGACTTTATTATATATAGGAGGCCCTCATGGAAGATAATCGTCAATTATTTGCGCAAGCATTAGCGCCACTTTTATCAGATTATTTAACAACTGAAGACATTTACAATCTTATTGAAGTTCCCAACCATGAAGAACACGGAGATCTCGCCTTTCCAACTTTCACACTGGCCCGTGAACTTCGCCAATCTCCTCCCAAAATTGCTCAAGATTTGACCGAGCAAATGGATACGTCCAACTTTGCGGACGTTCAAGCCATGGGACCCTTTATAAATATTAAGTTGAAACGCGCCCAGACCGGTCAAGGGGTGGTTCATCAAATCTTGGAAGAAAAATCCCACTACGGCGACGTCGACTTGGGCCACGGGGAAAAGATGGTCATTGACATGTCCAGTCCCAACATTGCCAAGCCCATGTCCATGGGGCATTTGCGTTCGACTGTGATTGGGAATGCCATCGCCAATATTGCTAAAAAGGTTAACTACACGCCAGTGCGTATTAACCATTTAGGAGACTGGGGTACCCAGTTCGGTCGTTTAATCGTAGCCTATACCAAATGGGGCGATGAGGAGAAAGTACGTGCCAATCCTGTGAAGGAATTGGTGGACCTGTACGTGAGATTCCACGAAGAATTGGAAGAGCACCCAGAATTGGAAGAGGAGGGTCGTGAAGCCTTCAAACGTCTGGAAGATGGCGATAAGAAAGCCCTCAAACTTTGGCAGTGGTTCCGCGATGAATCCTTGAAAGAATTCGAGCGCGTCTACGATCTTTTAGGCATTGAGTTTGACTCCAACCAAGGAGAAGCTTTCTACAACGACAAGATGCAAGCGGTGATTGACGAATTAGAAGACAAGCACATCACCACCATCGACAATGGTGCCACCCTGGTCAAATTGGATGAAGAAGACCTTCCACCGGCTTTGATTAAACGTACCGACGGCGCGACCTTGTACATTACCCGGGACCTATCCGCTGCCAATTACCGCAAGGATAATTACGATTTCGCCAAGGCCGTCTATGTGGTCGGAAACGAACAAGCCAACCACTTCCGCCAAATGAAAGCCGTCTTGAAGCGTATGGGCCGTGATTGGTCCGAGGATATTGTCCACGTGCCTTTTGGTCTCATTACCCTAGCCGGTGAAACCTTGTCCACCCGCCAAGGAAAAGTCGTTCTTTTAGAAGACGTCTTGAACGAAGCGATGGAATTGGCGGAGAAGCAAATCACTGAAAAGAATCCTGACTTAGAAAACAAGGAAGCAGTGGCCCGTGTCGTGGGTGTCGGAGCGGTCATTTTCTATGACTTAAAGACCGACCGCATGACTGGTTTCGACTTTGACTTGGACCAAATCGTCCAATTCGAAGGGGAGACGGGGCCTTACGTTCAGTATACGTATGCCCGCTCCATGAGCATGCTGCGCCGTTATGGCAAAGACATTGATCCAGCCGTTGATTATCAGCTAGACGATGATTACAGCTGGCGTTTGATCAAGCAATTGGCGGACTATCAGCGCACTGTGATCTATGCGGCGGAATCCTATGAACCTTCTGTGGTGGCCAAATACGCCATTCACTTGGCGCAAGCCTTCAACCGTTACTATGCCAACGTCCGAATTTTGGAAGAAGACGACCAATTGGAAGCCCGTGTGGCCTTGGTGAAAGCAGTCACCATCGTCTTGAAAGATGCTTTGGCCCTGTTAGGCCTAGAAGCACCTGAAGAAATGTAAATCAACTTTGAACCGGCAACTCATCCGAGGATGGGTGGCCGGTTTTTTGATGAAAAATTTTAAACAAAAGCAAAACTCGCCCTTGAAACAGAACGTATGTTCGTATAGAATAAATGCAAGAAGGGAGTGAGGACTATGAGCCAACGTTTTATTGAACAAGTGGTTTTTGACTACGATCGGGAACCCTCCCGAGACATTCTTTGTATGGATTGCCGGAGCTTTTATGCCTCGGTGGAGTGTGCGGACCGTGGTTGGGACGCCTTGACGACGGAATTAGTGGTCATGAGTTACCCGAGCGATGTTCCGACCAAACGAGGCAGTGGCTTGATCCTGGCCTCTTCTCCCGCGGCCAAGAAAGCTTACAATTTGAACAATGTGAGCCGGGCCCGTGATTTACCTTTCCCCTACCCAGACTCCTTGCAGATTGTGCCCCCTCGGATGCAATTGTACATGGATATGAATCGGGTCATTAACAACATTTACAAGCAATTTGCCGACGATGAAAACCACCATGTATATTCCGTGGACGAAAGCTTCTTGGATGTGACCAATACGATGCATTTATTTGGCGCGGACACGGCCTTTGATCTGGCGCGGAAAATTCAAATCAAAGTCCACCAGGAAACGGGCATCTATGTCGCTGTAGGGATCGGGGACAATCCCTTGTTGGCCAAGCTGGCCCTGGACAATGAAGCCAAGACCCAGTCTCATATGAAGGCGGAATGGCGCTACCAAGATGTTCCGAATACAATTTGGCAGATCGACGAACTGACAGACTTTTGGGGCATTGGTAGACGGATGGCTCGGCGCTTAGAAGCGCGAGGAATCCGCAGCCCTTATGACTTGGCCCATACCAATTATTATGTGCTCCAAGAATGTTTTGGCGTGATCGGTACCCAGTTATTTGCCCACAGCTGGGGCATTGACCGCACCTTTCTAGGAGAAACCTACCAACCCAAATCCAAAAGCATTGGCAACAGCCAGGCACTTCCGCGAGATTATACCCAGGAAGAAGAGGTGCGCAATATAATCAAGGAGATGGCCGACCAAGTAGGCACCCGCCTTCGCCGGGAAGGCTATCAAGCCCAGAGCTTATCCTTGGGATTGGGCTACTCCATCGGCTACCAAGACAAAGACGGACGCACCAGCGTCCGACAACAAATGAAGATTCCAGCTACCCACCAAAGCAAGGCCTTGATCGAGTATTTCTTGCAACTCTTTGATTGGATCTATGACGGCCAGATCATTCGCTCAGTATCGGTCAACACGACCAACTTGATCGGCGACTGGTGGGAGCAGTTGGATTTGTTTGCCGATCAGATGGAAGAAGACCGTCGGGACGCCTTGGACACAATCGTCGACAAGGTCCGTCAGAAATATGGCTTTTCCTCCTTGGTCTACGGCAACTCCTTGCAAGCAGGTAGCCGGGCCATTGAAAGAAGTCAGTTAATCGGTGGACACGCAGGAGGCATGAGTGGCATTGAAGGAACACCAATCACGAAGAACCTCTAAGGAATTTATCAATTACAATGCCTACCAAGACCGGCCTTTTGGTTTGAAATGGGGAACAGCTTTTGCCATGGATGAATTGGTCGCAGCCATTCAAGAAGAGCGGGAAGCCGCTGAATATCAGGTCGAAATGCCCCGAGCCATGAGTGATCAGGAATTGAACGAAGCTTTGAGGGAAGGCTATTTGACTCATTCGCCTCTGCGTGTTTACCGCAATGTTCGGGACAGTTGGGGTCGATACGAGAAACCCTTGGAAGGCTACTTCTACGGGGAGAGTACTCTGGAAGTCTTCTGGTTGTCCGAGCAGATGGTCGTCTTTGAGGAAGTCCGGGCCATCGAAGTCCTGGAAGAAGAAAAATGGTCAAGTATTTAAAAACTCCTGATTATAGCCA
>CALYPW010000004.1 GCA_945278685.1 uncultured Dolosicoccus sp. | reverse complement strand
GAAATAAAGCGGTAAATTCGAATTACTAATCTATCTGGAGTGAAAAACATAGTAGAAACAAACAACAGAAAACTACTACATCAGAAACGAGCCGATAAAGTTAATCGCCATGCCTTGCGTCGACTATCCGTCGGTGTAGCCTCAGTAGCGATTTCTAGTACTTTATTCTTTACAGCAAATTCAGCAGTTACTCATGCGCAAGCAGAATCAGTTTCGGTTCCAGAACCAATTGCAGATACCCATGTTGGAACAGCCGGAGACTTCACAGCAATAGCGTAAGCAAGTGCATCGGTTGAAGCTCCTGCAGAAGCGGTCGAATTCGACACCTGATTCCATAACCGTCCAACAGCAATGCCAGAAGATGTTCAGCCAGAACTTTCACCCACACCGGCCAGGGTTTAGTGGTGCTTGCAGGGCTTCTTTTAATAGCACTTGGTAGTGGATGAGCAGTGAATCCACGCAAACGACAAGAAGGATCATTCGGAAAAAACTTTCAATAGTTTCACATTTTAAGACCCGAGCAATGAACTCTGGTATTTTTTATGAAAATCGTCTTTTCAAAGGTGATTTATTTGCAAGACTTTGGTATGATTGTTGAGAGTGATCACATTTAAGAAGAGAGGGAGGTTCCATGAGCACGTCAAAATCATTGTCTTTAAGTTTATTTGGCTATAACCGACGACAGGTCGATCAATACATGGAAGAGCAAGCGACGCGCATTGGCGAACTTGAAAAAGCGCTTGAAGAACAAGTGGAACAACTGACCCAGGTGGAAGACGCTTTGATCAAATATACTGGGATGGAGCAAGCTTTAAAAGATGGAATCCTGGACGCGCGTGTTACCGGTCAAAAGATCATTGACGATTCAACAACAGAAGCAGACCGCTTAATTGAACATACCAATGAGCGTGTCGCACAATACAAGGAAGAGTTTACTCACGAAAGCCGTCGTTTAATGGATGACGGGATTGGGTTGCGCGATGACCTCAACGATATGAAAGAACAAATGCAAGAAGTTCTCACTACCTACCAGGCCATGCTGGATAATACGGACTTCGACGCCATGTTTCCTGATGCTACCTTGGATTCGTGGAACGAAGAAGTTAATAAATATGAAGCGGAATATTTAGAGACCGCGCCACGTCCAGAAGATCAAGAGAAGATCTGGGCAACTAGCAGCATTACTGCCGAAGAAAAAATCGAACTTCAACGCCTGATTCAAGAAGTCATCAAGAATGAAAGTCACGAATCCGCTGAAGAGGTTGAAGGGGTTCAACGTGCAAGTAATCTCGTCAAATTCAAACCTCAACAAGCAAATAAGTAAGCATTGTACCAATCGATAACCCCTTGAATGGACGTTATCGATTGTTTGTTTTTTAAAGGAGTAATCATGAATCAACTGCTACAAGAAGAAGTAGAAAAAAGACGCACTTTTGCGATCATCTCTCACCCAGACGCAGGTAAGACGACCATTACTGAACAGTTTTTATTGGTGGGTGGAGTAATTCGCGAAAAAGGAACGGTTCAAGGACGGGGTCGAAATTCTGCAGGTTTTGCGACTTCTGACTGGATGGAAGTCGAACAACAACGTGGAATCTCAGTGACAAGTTCAGTGATGCAAGTGGATTATCAAGGACACCGTGTCAACATTGTTGATACGCCCGGACACGATGATTTTTCAGAAGATACCTATCGTACTTTAATGGCCGTGGATGCGGCAGTCATGGTAGTGGATTCGACCGAAGGAATCGAGCCGCAAACCAAGAAACTTTTCGAGGTAGTTAGTCGTCGTGGGATTCCAGTTTTTACCTTTATTAATAAGTTAGACCGCGATGGTCGTTTTCCTTTGGAATTGGTGGAAGAATTGGAAGAGGTTCTTGGTATCGATGCTTATCCCATGAATTGGCCCATGGGAATGGGGAGCCATTTGCTTGGTTTGTATGATTTGTACAATGACCGTTTGGAACTTCGTGGCAAAGAGGGCGATGAGCGGTTCGTGCCTCTGGACGGGAATGGGGAAGCCCAAGGAGATCATGATTTCAAGACATCCACCGTTTATTCAGATGCCATGGAAGATGCACAGTTGCTTTCCATTGCAGGAAATGAGTTCGACAGGGAACGCATTGACAATGGCAAGCTGACACCTGTCTTTTTTGGTTCTGCTTTGACAGGATTCGGCGTGGAAACCTTTTTTGATGCCTTTGTGGAATTGGCTCCTTGTCCAAGTGCCATGGAAGATGTTAATGGCGAATTAATACAAGCAACTGATGAGAAGCTCACCGGGTTTGTTTTCAAAATTCAAGCCAACATGAACCCCGCTCACCGCGACCGTATTGCATTTGCGCGCATCGTTTCTGGTCAGTTTGAGAAGGGTAAGACTGTGACTTTGTCCAGAACCAAACGAAGCCTTCGATTGGCCCATACCACCCAATTTATGGCCGATGAACGGGAGAACGTCCAAACCGCTTATGCAGGAGATATTATTGGACTATTTGATACAGGCAACTTCCAAATTGGAGATACGATTTACGAAGGCAATCATTATGTGGAATTTCCAGCCTTGCCAGAATTTACACCAGAGATGTTCGTCAAAGTGACGCCGAAGAATGTGATGCGCCAGAAATCCTTTCACACTGGAATGGAACAACTGGTGCAAGAAGGTGCCATTCAGTTGTACCGAACCTACCATGGGAATGAATATTTACTAGGCGCCATCGGTCAGTTGCAGTTTGAAGTTTTTGAGCACCGTCTCTTACATGAATACAAGGCCGAAGTGACCATGGAACCTCTTGGCAGCAAGGTGACCCGCTGGATCGATCCGGAAGATATGAATCCAAGAATGTCCTCTTCTAGGAATATATTGGCCAAAGATCGTTTTGATCAACCAGTCATTTTGTTTGAGAATGAATTCGCCATGAATTGGTTCGAAGACCGCTGGCCAGACGTGAAATTACATAAATTAATGTAATTGCTTTCATTGTTGCTTTCACCATTCTTAGTCAATTGTGATCGTTTTATGAAAAGGCTTTAATTTTTCTAGATTTCCACCCCATAGTGTGTTATCCTTATGGTGATGTAAGGGACTTATCATATTGATAATTTTCTACAAAATACATACATAAAAGGGGTTTTTGATTATGGAGAAAAAAGATTTTAATATTGTAGCGGATACAGGGATTCACGCACGTCCAGCAACCTTATTGGTTCAAACCGCTAGCAAGTTCTCATCCGACATTAACTTAGAATATCAAGGAAAAGCCGTCAACCTAAAGTCAATCATGGGCGTTATGTCCTTAGGAGTTGGCCAAGGCGCAGACGTTACAATCACTGTTGAAGGTGACGACGAAGCAGAAGCCATGGCAGCTATCGAAGAAACAATGGTTAACGAAGGGTTATCTGAGTAATATGGGTCGCTTAACAGGTATTGCGGCAAGTAGTGGAATTTCTATTGCCCCTGCTTATTTACTCGTTGAACCAGATCTATCTTTCGAAACAGTCACTGACCGTGAGCCTAGCGAAGAAATTGCTCGCCTAGACAAAGCTTTGCAACAAGCACAAGCTGAGATCGAACAAATTCGAGAAACAGCGGCAAAATCCATTGGTGAAGAAGAAGCTCAAGTATTTGATGCGCACCTTCTAGTCTTGGCAGATCCGGAAATGATGGACCAAGTCAAAGACATCATTACCAATGAAAAGGTCAATGCAGAGCATGCGTTGAAACAGGTCTCCGACATGTTCATCACTATGTTCGAATCCATGGAAGATAACCCATACATGCAAGAGCGTGCTGCGGATATCCGCGACGTTTCTGACCGTGTCATGGCTGCTTTATTGGCTATTCGCTTACCAAGTCCTGTTGGAATCAATGAGCAAGTGATCGTTGTAGCCAATGACTTAACGCCAAGTGATACTGCCCAATTGAACAAAGAGTTTGTCCGTGCGTTTGTTACCGATATTGGTGGACGTACGTCACACTCTGCCATCATGGCTCGTTCTTTAGAGATTCCAGCCATTGTTGGAACGGAATCCATCACACAAGAAATCAAAGATGGACAAATGATGATTGTCGATGCCTTAGAAGGTGTTGTCATTATCGATCCATCCGATGAAGAAATTGCGGAATACAAGGAGAAAGCCAAAGCTTATGAAGCGCAACGTGCAGAGTGGGCCAAGTTGGTCGATGCACCTTCTGTCACCAAAGATGGTAAGGAAGTAGAAATCGCCGCTAACATTGGAACTCCTCAAGACGCTGAAGGAGCCGTTGAGAACGGTGCGGATGGCGTTGGATTATACCGCACAGAATTCTTGTACATGGATTCACCGGATTTCCCTACAGAAGACGAGCAATATGAATCCTACAAAGAAGTCTTGGAAAAGATGGACGGTAAAGGCGTCGTTGTTCGTACCATGGACATTGGAGGAGACAAGTTCTTACCTTACCTTCCATTACCAGAAGAAATGAACCCATTCTTGGGCTATCGTGCCATTCGTATTTCTCTGGCTGAACCAAAAATGTTCAAGACACAATTACGTGCCTTGTTACGTTCTTCTGTCCACGGAGATTTACGAATCATGTTCCCAATGATTGCAACCTTGAACGAATATCGCAAAGCCAAAGCCATTCTTGATGAAGTTCATAAGGAGCTCGTCGACGAAGGTCATAAAGTTTCAGATGATTACCAAGTAGGAATCATGATTGAAATTCCAGCGGCGGCGGTCAATGCTAAGCAATTCGCCAAGGAAGTAGATTTCTTCAGTATTGGAACCAACGACTTGATCCAATACACAATGGCCGCGGACCGTATGAACGAGAAAGTTTCTTACTTGTACCAGCCATACAACCCAGCCATTCTATCCTTGATTAAGAATGTTATCGATGCTTCTCACGCTGAAGGTAAATGGACCGGTATGTGTGGAGAGATGGGTGGCGACCAGATGGCGATTCCATTATTAATTGGAATGGGTCTGGATGAGTTCTCCATGAGCGCTTCTAGCGTTTTAGAATCGAGAAGCTTAATCAGCAAATTGGATTCCAAAGAAATGGAAGCCCTGGCTGACAAAGCGATCAACGAATGCGGAACTGTTGAAGAGGTCATGGAATTAGTCGAAAAGGCGGTTGCTGAACTCGATTAATCTCTTATTCGATACAAATAAAAGAAACCCCGACAAATTTGTCGGGGTTTCTTTGTGGTCTTGATTATTCAGCGAATTGGCTATGGTAAAGTGAAGCATAAAGTCCATTGGCTTCAAGAAGTTCTTCATGAGAGCCTTGCTCCACAATGTCCCCTTGATCCAAGACAAGGATTTTATCGGCATGGACAATGGTCGACAAGCGATGGGCGATGACAAAGTTCGTTCGTCCTCGCATCAAATTGGCCATGGCTTTTTGGATCAACTGTTCTGTTCGGGTGTCCACAGAAGAAGTGGCTTCATCCAAAATCAGAATCTCAGGGTCGCTGATAAAGGCGCGGGCGATCGTCAGAAGTTGGCGCTGTCCTTGGGAGATATTGCTTGATTCCTCATTAAGGACGGTATCGAATCCTTGGGGCAAAGTTTGGATGAAATGAGAACAGTTGGCATGTTTGGCTGCTTGGACAATATCTTCTTGAGTGGCCACTTCACTGCCGTAGCGGATATTGTCTGCGATGGTTCCTTGTTGAAGCCAGATATCTTGAAGCACCATGGCGAAGTGTTCACGTAAGTTGTGGCGGGTGGCATGCCGGATATCAATACCGTTGAGACGAATGGCGCCTGAGGATACATCATAAAAACGCAAAAGTAAATTCACCAGTGTGGTCTTTCCAGCACCAGTGGGTCCAACGATGGCGATTGTTTCTCCACGATTCACCGTTAAGTTCAAATCGCGAATAATCGGTTGGTCTTCCTTGTAGCTAAAGCCAACGTGATCAAAGACGATGTCTCGAATAGGGCTTTGGATCTCTTCTTGCTGCTCGTCGACTTCTTCAGGCGCGTCTAAAAATTGAAAGACACGGTCTGCAGAGGCGATGGTTTCTTGCAGCAGATTGGCCATTTCAGCCATGCTGGCAATGGGGCGGGTAATCTTTTGACTGTATTGGATGAAGGCAAGAACATCTCCGATGCCGATGGCGCGGGCAACGACTAAAAGTCCTCCTACGACACTGATGGCTACGTAACCTACATTGGAAATGAAGGTCATCACCGGTAGAAGGATGCCCACGATGAAACTGGCTCGGTAAGAAACATGGTACAAATGATCATTGTATTGAGAGAATTCCTGGTCGGCTCTCTCTTCATAACTATAGGCTTTGATAAGATCCGTACCAGTAAAGCTTTCTTCCACATAGCTGACCATGTATCCCAGCCCTTCAGCTTTGGCTTTGAAGTACTTTTGTGAACGGCGGGTGATCCAGCGGGTGGCCAAGAAGTTCAAAGGAATGGTGATGAGGAAAATCACGGTCATGATCCAGCTGATGCGAATCATCATTCCAAAAGTACCGATTAATAATAAGCCACCGTAGAGAAGTTGGCTAAAGGTTTGTTGAATGTTCTTGCCAAGGATTTCTACATCATTGGTCATTCGACTGAGAAGATCTCCTGTTTGTTGTTGGTCATAGTAACTCAATGGGATGTGTCGAACCTTTTTGGAAATTTCTTGACGCAAATTAAAGACGAAACGTTGTGAAATGAAAGTTAACAAACGTCCTTGAACCAAGGTGAATAGTCCTAAGATCACGTAGATAGCGATTAACCACAGACAGATTCTAGCCAATGCTTGGAAGTCGATGGTTTGGCCACTGGCGACATCTCCGGCGATCTGGTTGGTCAAGTCCCCCATGATGCGTGGTGCTAGAATGTCACAAACTGTAATCACGATGGTCGCGAGGACTCCGAGGAAAAGAGGAGCTTTGAAACTCGCCAAGTCCCGCAGAAGTCGTTTAACGGTTGCTGGTCTTTCTGTGTGTTTCATGACTAGTTTCCTCCTCTCCTTGGCTAAGGGCAATTTCGCGGTATAGGCCATTGGTGGCCATTAAAGATTCGTGATTTCCGAATCCACTGACCTTACCGTCGTCCAACACAAGAATCTTATCCGCGTGTCGAATCGTGGCAATTCGTTGGGCGACTAAGATTAAAATAGCGTCTGATAGAGTCGTTTTTAATTGTTGTCGCAAACGGTAATCTGTTTGATAATCCAAAGCTGAGAATGAATCGTCAAAAATATAAACCGAGACTTTTCGACTCAAGGCTCGGGCGATGGCCAAGCGTTGACGTTGTCCACCGGAATAATTACTACCTCCGCGGGTCATTTCTTCTTCCAAGGGTTCTTCCGATAAGAATTCAAGGGCTTGGGACACTTCCAATTGCTCCAGGAGTTCACGGTCTTGGACCCATTCATTGCTATAGGCCAAATTTTCTCGAATGGTTTTGGTGAAGAAGAAATTTTGTTGGGGAACATAACTCATTTCTTGGCGCAAGCTTTTGGTTTCTAAGTCTTGAATGGGCAGATCATTGATGAGAAGTTCTCCTTGTGACGGTTCATAGAATTGCAACAGTAATTTTAATAAAGTAGATTTTCCAGAGCCTGTTCCTCCGATAATTCCCAAGGTTTCTCCTTGTTCGACTTGGAAATGAATGTCCTTCAAGGCAGGAGCCTCCGCATCCGGGTAATAGAAGGTCAAGTTTTTGGCTTCGATTTTGGTCAAAGGAGGGATTAAAGGTGTCGTTCCGCCCACATAGCGAGAGGGGTAACTCAACACTTCGTCGATCCGCTCAGCCGATGTGACGGTTCGAGGGGTCATGGTCAATAAGTTAGAAATCATAATGAGGGCCATCAACACTTGAGAAATGTATTGGAGATAAGCCATGAGGTCACCGATTTGGAGACTATTTTGATCGATTAGATGTGCGCCAAAGTAGGCCACGGCAACAAGAGCAAAGTTTAGAATAGTCATAAGAATGGGCGAAACGGTGACTAACAGATGATTCACTTTCAAGGAAATTTCATAGTAGTCCTTGTTGGCTTTTGAAAAAAGTTCTTCTTCATAAGTATCTTTTGAAAAGGCGCGAATTACCTTCAAACCTGTCAAACGTTGGCGAAAGAGTCGATTGATCCGATCGAGATAGGCTTGGATTTTCGGGAAATAAGGTAAGGCGACCTTAATGATGTACCACATGGCCAAGAGTAAGAGAGGTAAACTAGTGAGAATAACGACTGATAATGTCACGTTGGTGGTTAAGGCCATGATAAGTCCTCCGATAAACATCAAGGGACCACGAATCCATGGTCGCATCCCCATGAGAGCCATTTGTTCGACTTGTCCCACGTCATCCGTCGTTCGTGTGATCAGAGACGAAATGCCGAAATGTTCAGTCTCATCAAAGGTCATATGGTTGACTTTGGTATAGAGTTCTTTGCGTACGTCCCTGGAAAAAGCCATGGCCGCTTTGGCAGAGTGATAAGCCGCTGATCCACGACAAAGCACGGTGAGGATGACTACGCCAATCATGACAAGTCCAATTCGTAAAATAAAGGAAGTATCTCCACGAGTGACTCCCTGGTCAATGACGATGGACATTAATTTGGGGAGGAATAATTCCCCCAGCGAGTTTCCAAACGTCAGTAAAATGACCAATAAAATCCTTAGTCGATAAGGCTTTAGATAAGAAAAAACACGCAATTTGTAGCACCTCCAAAACAAAAATGCCTGATCTTGTAGCAAGGATACATGTTAAGAAAAAGGGCTTTAACACTTGCTACCACCATATCACACTGAATATTTTTTTGTTGTTTTGGCGCTTTCACGGCGTTAAAGGCAACTTCTGTGGTATAATTGGAAAAGTAATTCATTCACAGAAGAGGAGTAGTTATGAAAGGCTTATTAACACCTACATGGACCATTAACACCCCTTACGATCTAAAAGCCGCAGATCTATTGGCTCACGGAATTCAAGGGGTCATTGTCGATTTAGATAACACCTTATTGGCATGGAATGTCTTGGACCACACCGATGAATTATCGCAGTGGATACTGGAGTTGAGAAATAGTGGCGTCCAAGCCTTCTTGTTATCCAACAACACCACTGAACGTGTGCGTCGGGTTGCCGAGCCCTTGGATATACCTTTTCAAGCCAATGCTTTAAAGCCGCGCCGAGACAAGTTCAAAATAGCCATCGATTACATGCAGTTGCCCAAAGAGGAAATTGTAGTGATTGGGGATCAAATCATGACGGACGTGATTGGTGCAAACCGTAAAGGTTTGCGAAGTATTCTGGTAAAACCGATAGTTAAATCCGACATTATTTGGAGTTTTGTAAATCGTCGTTTGGAGCGTTTGGTTTTTTATTGGCTCGGTATCGATCCAACTACTGATGGGGGGACAACATTAGATGGATAATCCAAATTTAGAGTATCAATGTATCGGGTGTGGGGCTGGCATTCAAACAGATTCTCCGGACGCGCCGGGCTATTTACCTAAATCTGCCTTTGAGAAGGGACAAGATACAGGAGATTTTTATTGTCAGCGGTGTTTCCGCTTGAGGCACTACAATGAACTGCAGGACGTCAACATTTCCGATGATGTGTTCTTGAAGAAGCTGGGTCAGATTGCGGAAGATGATGCGCTAGTTATTAACTTGGTGGATCTTTTCGACGTTGAAGGGAGTGTCATTCGTGGTCTGCAACGATTCATTGGCAACCAAGCCTTTGTGGTTGCAGGTAATAAATACGATTTATTACCCAAGATTACCCGTGAGAATCGCGTTAGACATTGGTTAACCACTGAACTCCATGAACACGGTTTGCGTCCAGACGATGTGATGCTGATCAGTGCCAATCGTCCGGAATCTCTAACACCCATTATTTCTTTGATTGAAAGAAATATTCAGCGCCGAAATGTTTACATCGTAGGTGTAACCAACGTGGGTAAGTCCACTTTGATTAACCAGCTAATCAAACATTATGGGGGCGATGCGGAAATTATCACGACCTCTAATCGTCCGGGAACAACCTTGGATTTGATTCGCATTCCTTTGAATGAAGATCACGCCATTGTGGATACTCCTGGGGTCATCCACCGCAGTCAATTGGGGCATTATTTGGAAGCTTCCTCCATGGACGCCCTAACGCCCAAGCGAGTGATTTGTCCCAAGACTTTCCAGCTTAACCCTGGTCAAACCATTTTTTTGGCCGGAGTGGGGCGTATGGATTATCTAGGTCCTGAAAAGGCAGGGGTAACTTTCTATGTCAGCAACGATGTCTATCTGCACCGCACCAAAACCGAAGGTGCCGATGCGTTCTACCAAAAGCATGTCGGTGACCTTTTGTCACCTCCCAAACCCCAAGAAATAGAAGATTTCCCTGAGCTAACATCCCGTGATTTCCGTCTTGACGGACGACAGGACATTGCTATTTCGGGATTGGGCTGGCTCACAACCACCCATCAAGCTCGCCTGCGTTTGTGGGTGCCGAAAGGTGTCGGATTATCCATTCGAGATTCCATTATTTAAAGGAGAGTACCTATTATTATGAGACAATTATCAAGACCGCAAGAGAAGTTTTTGCGTAAGAAATCCCATGACATCAAACCGATTTTTCAAATGGGAAAGGCTGGACTTAGCGAGGAGTTCATTACGCAAGTTGACCAAGCCTTGGAGAAGCGTGAATTGATTAAATTTAACTTACTTCAAAATACTTCGGAAGACGTTAAGGATGCGGCCCAGAAGATTGCTGAGTCTACAGATGCTGCCATTGTTCACATTGTTGGCCATACGGCGATCCTTTACCGTCCTTCCTCTACTCAAAAACACCAGGTTATCAGTCAAGAATTGCCACGCTAATTCATGGATAGGGAGGTTGTCAGTGGTGAATAAGAAGGTTCTTAAGATAATGATTGAAGAAGAAGTATCTAACCAAGCCATTCCTTTGACCCATCCGCAAAGTGTGAACAATTTGTCCCCTAGACGACGCATAGGCATTCTAGGTGGGAGTTTTAACCCACCGCATTATGGACATTTATTGATTGCCGAGCAGGTGGGCTGTCAATTGGAATTGGATGAGGTGTGGCTAATGCCAACGGCTACTCCACCCCATGCAGAAACCAAAACAACCATCGCTGCTCGGCACCGCTTAGAAATGGTTCGTTTAGCTATTGACTCTAACCCTCTGTTTAAGATTCAAACCATTGAAACGGATCGTGGGGGAATCAATTTCACCGTCGATACCCTCACAACCTTGCAAGAATGGCACCCTGAAGCAGAGTTTTATTTCATTATCGGGACGGATAGTGCCAATGACTTGCATACTTGGCGAGACATTGACCGTTTGGTGAAATTGGTGAATTTTGTCGGTGTGCAACGTCCCGGAGAATTCCCTTATGAAGGGGATTACCCGATCCTATGGATCGATTCGCCGACCGTCGACTTTAGCTCGTCCTCTATTCGCATGCGTTGCTTTTTAGAACAATCGATTCGCTACCAGGTGCCGGACGCTGTGCGTTATTACATTGATGCTCATGGTTTGTACCGAGATTCCCACAAATGGGGGTCTTTGCCATGGTAAGTATGATCTATACTCAAAACTACCTTTCTTTGACGCGCGAAGCCTTGTTGAAAGAGTTGCGCCAAGTCTTATCAAGTAACCGTTATGAGCATGTCTTACGAGTTGAAGCTAAAGCTCTCGAACTGGCTCAGAGCTATGGAGTTGATGAAGAGAAGGCCAGCATTGCGGCGCTTCTGCATGATTATGCCAAGGAATTGGAACTGGGAAAAATGTTCATCTATGCTCAAAAGTATTGGCCGGAGGAAAGGCTTGAATCTGCCGGAGAAGCCATCTGGCACGGACCGGCAGCGGCTTACTTGACCCGTGAGAAATTTGGTTGCAAAGATCCAGAGATCCTTCAAGCGATTGCTTGTCATACCACCGGGTGGTTTCATATGACTCCTTTGGTCCAGGTGATCTATGTAGCGGATTATGTTGAAGATGGGCGAAGTTTTCCAGGAGTGGACAAGGCTAGAAAACTAGCCTTTGAAGATCTCACTTTGGCGGTTCGTTTTAAAATGATTGAATCTTTGCGACATGTCATCAGTCGAGGCGTTTACGTCTACCCCTTGTCTTTAGAAATTTATAACAATTGGGTGACTAGACACTCCACCCGTTCAGTTGCAAAAAAGTAGGAGGAAATTATGTCAAACAAGAGTTTACAAGCATTGGAGTTAGTGGTTAGAAGTTTGGATGAATCGGTGGGTCAGGACATTCTGGCATTGAAAGTTGGAGATTTGACACCTTTTGCCGACTATTACGTCATTACTCATGCCAATAATGATCGCCAAATCACTGCTTTGACCAACGCGGTCGTTAAGAAAGCAGAGGAGGCTGGTTTGGATATTAAGAACATCGAAGGTAAGAATGGTGGAGCTTGGGTGTTGGTAGATTTGAACGACGTCGTCGTCCACATTTTCCATCACGAAGAACGATCACACTATAACCTGGAGCGTATCTGGGAAGATGCACCTTTGGTTGAGATTCACGAATGGATTCAGGAAACCGAATGAAATACGCCAAGTTCTCAGAAATAGCTTCTGTCTATGACCGTTTCAATGATTTATCTGTCTATGAACATTGGTTGGACTTTACCCTGAACTCCCTAGATACTCGCCCTGAGAAAGCTTTGGATGTTGCAACAGGTACGGGCATGTTCGCTCAACTTTTGGCGCCATTCGTATCCGAAGTCGTCGCCATCGATGTGGATGAAGGAATGTTGGAAATTGCGCGCAAGGAATCCGATAGTACGTGTGGACTCACCTTTGAGCACGCCAACATGTTGGATCTTTCCGATTATGCGGGTATTTATGACTTGGTGACCTGTTATGCGGATTCTTTGTGTTTCTTAGAAGATTTTGATCAGGTCACCTGCGCCCTTCAAGAAATGTACAATTGCTTGAAGGAAGATGGTACCTTGTTGTTTGATGCCTGGTCAGTGTACATGTTGACAGAAGGTTTCAAGGGTTTTAATTACTTTGATTCGGATCCAACCGCGGCCCTTCTTTGGGACAGCGAAACCCACGGGCGAAAGCACATGGTAGATCATTATCTGACTGTTTTTAATCAAGAATCCACCGATGAGTCTTATACCCGGCGCGATGTGCATTTACAGGAAAAGACTTATCCGGTGGAAGATTTCACAAAAGTGTTAAAAGATCTTGGCTTCCAGCAGATCGAAGTTTTGGTGAATTTCGGTCAAGAAGCATACGATCCACAAAAACATTCAGACATTGATCGGATTTTTTATCGCTGTATTAAGTAAGGGGTGAGGTCTGTGAAGATCCTAGGGATTATCGCTGAATACAACCCTTTTCATCATGGTCATAACTACCAACTACAAGAAGCCAAGGCCTTGACCCAAGCGGACGTGGTCATTGTTTTGATGTCTGGCAACGTGGTTCAACGAGGAGAATTCGGCATTCTGGACAAGTGGCAAAGAGCTGATATTGCTTGTCAATCAGGCGCTGATTTGGTCGTTGAAGCACCGCTGTTGGCTAGTTTGCAAGGGGCTGATTATTTTGCCTCCTGGTCCATGCAATGCTTGTCTTTAATAGGTTGTACTTATTGTCTTTTTGGAACGGAATCCGCCAGTGCTCAAGACTTGGAAGATTTTCTGACCTGGGAGCATGAGCACCATGATAGATTGCAGACCCAGATTCGGCAACGTTTAAAAACAGGGGCTTCCTATGTAGCAGCTATGTCCCAAGCGGTGGAAGAGTTACATCCAGACCTGAGTTTCGATTACAGCGCGAGCAATCATACTTTAGGCATTCAATACACCAAAGCCAATCGCTTCCTGGAGCAGCCTTTGAAATTAATAGCACTTCCCAGGATAAGTGGCCTCTCTGGTCGGGTTCTCTTAAGTGGCAGCCAGATCCGCCAAAAATACCAAGAAGATTCCTTGTTTCCGGATGATTTACCGCCGTTGACTTTCCAGAGACTGAAGAATTCGAAAGGTGTGTCCTGGGAAGATTATTGGCCCTTTTTGAAGTATCAACTACTTTGCCACGAACCGAAGTCCTTGCGCACAATATTTGGAATGCGCGAAGGTGTGGAACATTTGCTCTTGAATCAAGTGGCTCAGGCAGGCTCTTTTGAAGAGTATGTGGCTCAACGAACCTCCAGGCGTTGGACTCGTGTTTCCTTGCAAAGATTATTGATGGCTACGCTCTTAAACATTACGGACGCCCAGTGGCAAACCTACCGTGAGAATTGGCAGAATGATCCTGTGGCGCGGGTACTGGCTTGTAATAAGCAAGGACAGACTTTCTTAAAGCAACAGCGAAATCGCAAGATTCATTTGTTCGCAAATCTTACTCAGCCCCTGTCCAAAAGTTATGGGTTAAATTTACGAGCCGATCGAATTTACAAAATGAATGCTCGAGGAGTTGTTCAGGACCAAATTATGGGGCGCTATCCTTTCCGAATAAAAGCAGATCAAAGCGCCAAGAATGGTTGACAGCTAAAGATTTGATAGGTATAATTTGGTGTATCGTTTTAGAGGTGATTAACTATGAAATGGGGAGTAGGCGAAATTCGTCGCTACACGCGTGAGCCCTTGTCTTTTGAAGAGACCGTGGATCTTATGAAAGATTTGCAAGCACGTAATTCAGACATTATCCATGCCGAGCCCGTCCATGTTTCAGGATACTTAGTTTCTCATGACCATGAAATAATCTTGCACTGCCAGGCAGCGTGTGAGTTAACCATGCCGTCAACGCGAACCACTGACGCTGTAACCTTTGATTTGGAATTTCCCATCAAAGAACGTTACGTCTATCCAAATCAGGATTTCGACAATGACGAGTATGAAGAAACTACAATTTTACTGGAACAAGATTTCATTGATTTGATTCCAACGGTGGTGGATGGTATATTATTAAATATTCCAACGCGCATCATTGGAGAAGACGAAGACGACCAATCCTTGCCTTCGGGGAATGCTTGGGTGGTCCTCACTGAATTCGATTTTCTTGCACAACGTGCCAAAGAAAAAGAAGAAACAGTGGATCCGCGTCTGACACAACTTAAAACACTATTTAACGAAGCTGAAGAATGATTATTTATTCGAGCAAACTAGGAGGTGTAACAACATGGCAGTACCAAAGAGAAGAACTTCAAAAATGAAAAAGAGACAACGTCGTACACACCAAAAATTATGTGTACCAGGAATGAACAACTGTCCTGATTGTGGTGAATTAAAAATGAGCCACCGTGTTTGCCCATCATGTGGAAATTACAAAGGACAATCAGTGGAAGAAACTGAATAATTTTAAATGAGGAAGACTAAGATGCAAATCTTGGTCTTTTTTTAATCGAAAGGAAGGTAGAAATGAAGAGAAATCAGACCATCGATGCTGGTAGGCTACTAGCAGCTATTTTGGTGGTTATCTTCCATGGGGTTGTTTTTAATATTCCTTGGCGTGAGCAAACTTTCGAGAATCTAAAATGGTTCTATCCGATCAGTAATCTAGCAGTGCCTTTCTTTTTCATGGTGACCGGTTTCTTCTTAAGCGACCAGAAAGAGGAAGGGATTCTAAGGCAGGCTTGGAGCCATTTCAAATTGTATGCCCTCTATTTCCCTCTGTTTAGTATTTTTACTTTACTTAGGGCTTGGGCCTTAGATCTTCAAGGTCTTGCTCCCATGAAAGAGGTCATTGGCGAACAAATGACCCTGATCAATTTCTTTAATGGTACTTTTCCGGCCTTGCACTTGTGGTATCTGCTGGCTGGAGCATTGGCTTTGTGGTTGTTTTATTCTTTGCGACGATTCAAATTGCCTTCCTGGTTGATTACTCTTTTCTCGGTTTTGATCTGGTTTGTGGCCTGGGAATCTGTGGAGGAAAATGTTTTCTGGGACACTCATGCCAACGGCGGTGTCTGGAAAGCCTTGAGTTTCATCGCATTGGGGCATTGGATGGGAACCTATCGCCGAATGCTTTTTCCATCTTTATTCTTTTTGGTTCTAACCAGTGTGCCTTACTACAAGGTTCATCAGCACTTTGGTTTGAAATCCTCATGGACCAATTTGATGCTCTTCTTGACCATGGTGGCACTTTTTCCGATTTTGGCAGTTTTCCCCGGTAAGGATAATCCTTTGTCGCGCTGGGGTCGAGACCATAGTTTCTTCATTTACATGTATCACCCTTTGGTCATTTACACCTATGCCACAGTGGTCAGTGAAGGACTACGCTTACAACATTTTGGTCTTCAGCTCATTCTTTTGACCATCTTTTCAGTGGCTGTGTCGGTGATTTTGGGCAAATATTTCGATCCTTGGTATCGCCGCACGATGAAGAGCATCCGGAAAGTGCTCGTTCCTGACAAAAAGCGCTAAGAAGCTCCTGTTTGGATTGATTGATATTTTTCAAGGAACGTTATATACTTATAGAGCATGATTTAAAGACACCTAGGAGGATATTTTATGAACTTAATTCCTACAGTTATTGAACAAACTTCTCGCGGAGAACGCGCTTACGATATTTATTCGAGGTTATTGAAGGATCGTATCATCATGTTGAGTGGTCAAGTAAATGATCAAATGGCTAACAGCATTGTGGCTCAATTATTGTTCTTAGATGCCCAAGATCCGGAACGAGACATTTATCTTTACATCAATTCACCAGGTGGAAGCGTCACGGCCGGAATGGCCATCTATGACACTATGAATTTCATCAATGCCGATGTGTAAACCATCGTCATAGGAATGGCAGCCTCCATGGGCGCTTTCCTTCTGTCATCAGGAGCCAAAGGTAAACGTTTTGCGTTACCCAATGCGGAAGTGATGATTCACCAACCACTGGGTGGTGCGCAAGGTCAGGCAACTGAAATAGAGATCGCTGCTCGTCACATCTTGCAGATTCGCGAACGATTGAACATCATCTTGAGTGAGAACACCGGTCAACCTCTTGAGGTAATTGCACAAGATACGGATCGCGACAATTACATGAGTGCCCAAGAAGCTGTGGATTATGGCTTGGTGGACGCAGTCATGGTCAATGCCAAAGAACAAAAATAAATCCAGAGATCCTCTTTGCAGCCGAAGGCTGTGAAGGGGATTTTTTGGATAAAAAAAGCTAGAGCTCCGAGAGCTCCAGCTGTGGAGATATTAGTGGAATAGGTGGCCTAAGAAATAAGGCAATTGGATTCTCCACCAGTTCCAATCGTGGGCGACATCTGTTCCCCACTCATCGAACCAGGCAGGTAGTTGCTTGGCAGCAAAGGCGTCACGCAGACGATAGAAGGATGGTAATCCGTCTTGTTCCCAAGCACCGTGGCCCGTACAGATAATAATCTGTGCCTCACGGATTCGGTCCAAGAACCAAGGATCGTTCAAATCCCAAAGATAGTCGGCGGGGGAGTTCAAATAGACGACCGGATCATGTTTGGCGTCTCCGACGAACATTTCCACATCATAGATACCACTTAAAGCGACGGTTCCTTGGAACACGTCTGGGTGTTGGAGGAGGAAGTTGACGGCGTGGAAAGCCCCCATGCTACATCCAGTGGTCATCATGGGTTCGTTCCAGTGTGCCAAGTGTTTAATGGCTGGAACTGCTTCGTGAATCACATATCGGTCGTAGGCGTCATGGGTCAGAGCTTTATAATAAGCATTGCGATCGGTAGATAACCAGCTTTCAGAATCCATTGAAGACAAGGTAAAGAATTGAACTTTTCCTTGGTCGATGTATTCTCGAGCAGCATCAATCATACCAAAGTCCGCATATTCATTGTGACTTCCTCCGGATGAAGGAAAGACAACAATCGGCATACCGGCGTATCCGTAGCGGTTGAAGGGCATCTGGCGGTTCAAATGACCACTCCAGTGTTCTAAAAATTCAACGTGCATAATTTATTTCCTTTCTTGAACAAAGTCCGCAACTTTTTCAATGTTGTCTTCTTGGTCAGTGTTGATAATGTAGAAATCGTTCCCCATCATTGGTGCAAAAGCTCCAGGCACTCGGGCGAATATTTTGACATTGTCTCCGAATTGATGGAGGATTTCCTCATGGCTATGGGCATAATCCACACCGTCATAGCGCGCAATGTAAATGGCGTATTCTGGTTCAAAAGGTGACACCTGGAAGTCGTTGCCCATCACAATGCGTGCATACTGATCGAAGAGGTCAATGGAATGGGCGTAATTGTAGGTATCAATGGAGTAGCCACCGGATGGACGGTTATTGTATTCCAGTGCCAAGTAGTCATCGTCTTCCTTGAAGAACTCCAGGTGGAAGAAACGCTCTTTCATTCCGAATTCTTTCAAGGCCTTTTGACCATATTCTGACAGTAAAGGATCAACTTCCTTGATAACCGTGAAGTATAAGTCCTTGCCACTGGTTGCAATTTCGAAAGGTGGAATATTCAATTCGTAACTGGTCTCAAAAACGACGTTACCGTCACGGTCTAATAAGCCATCATAGGTAACGATGCGTTTGCTGGTGACAAAAGGCTCCACGAAGTAGGGTTCTTGGTGATCCCACTCTTCCAAGAATTTTTTTACATCTTTTTGCGAATCTAAACGGTAAGTACCCGCAGCGCCGACTCCCGTGTCCGGTTTGGCGATAAGAGGAAATCCTTCGGCTTTGATAGCGGCAGTTAAATCTTTCTCCTTGTCAATGCGGTAACCCGGTGTGACGGGAACACCTACGCGCCTGAAGCGTTTCTTCATTTCGGATTTGAGCTTTGTGGATAACAAATCTTTAGGCTGGATTCCTAGAACGTTGAACTGTTCACGCAAGGCGGCGTCTAATTCCATCCAGTGCTCGTTGTGTGATTCGATGCGGTCAATGGGACCGTGTTTGTAGAAGAGGTGGGCGACTGCGCGTTTAACCTCTTCCCAATCATTCAAGTCCTGGACGCGGTAATATTCTGTGAGGGAACCTTGCAGATCTGCGCCAAGAATGTCGTAGGGTTCCTCGCCGATTCCTAAGACAGTCACACCATGGGCGGCCAATCTGTGGGCGAAGTTTTGGAAGTTCTGTGGGAAGTAAGGTGAGATAATGATATAGTTCATAACAAAGTCTCCTTTACTCTTGTTACCATTCTTCGCTGAGGAATCGCAAGCACTCTGGTATTTGACGGGCCCAGGCTGATTCAGTATGTGTATCTCCCGTGATAATATTCAAGGATACGTTCTCTAGTGGGAGTCCATAAGCCAGCAAGTCGTGGTGATATTTCAATGTGGTATCAATGTATCCTTGTCGCATGCTTCCCTGCATGAAAGGACGGTCAGTGGCGTCGCCTTCTTTGGTGCCTACTTGAATGTAGACGCGCTGGTGAGGCTTCAGTTCATGACGGGCAATGTAGCGGTCGAACTGGGGTTGGGTGATCCAGTTGGCCAAGGAGAAAACTCCCAGGCCTCCAATTTCATCTTTGTATTCGATCCCCATGAAAGCGGTGATATTTCCTCCTAAAGAACTGCCAGCCATGGCGGTATATTTGGCCTGGGATTTGGTGCGATAATGTTCATCGATAAAAGGTTTGACATTTTCCATGACAAATTTCGCATAGTCTTTCCCCAGTCCGCCAGAGCTCGTTCCTTCCGGAACGGCATCGTTGGTAATTGACCAAGGAGTATATTCATCGACGCGATCAGTGCCACTGTTGTCAATGGCAACAATGATCATCGGTGGCAGATCTGGGTTTCTTTTGAGGGTGGGAATAATTTTCCAAGAATGTCCTGAGAAGGCTTCCGAACTGTGAAAGACGTTTTGCCCATCGTGCATGTAGACGACTGGGTAACGGTCGTCACTCTCGTGATAGTCTCTAGGTAGAAGCACTCGAATGCGACGCTTACTGCCGTAATAAGGGACATTGAGGTAATGTTCTTTCATTTCTAAGTAATAGTAAGAAGGATCCATAGAAAATCTCCTTTAAAGGTTTAGTTACCTCTCATCTTATATATTCCTTAAGCTATTAGCAAGTACATACCGCGGTGTTGGACGATTTCTGGCCAACGCTGAGATTAGACATCCGAATGATGTTGCTTTTAATTTACTAGGGTGATACAATGAAAATGCAACGGTAGAGAAGAAGATCCTTCTTCAAATTCTATCAGAATCTGTCGTTGTCAAAACACCTAGCTGGATATAAGTTGTCCATTAACAGGAGGAAACCATGGAGACGCTTTATAAAGCCTTCTCTCAAGTTGTTCCTGAAGTGGAGGAGTTATTTTTTCAGCGTTTGGCTATTCTAAAGCAATTGACTCATGAAACTCAAAGAATTGGACGACAAGCCTTAAGTCAGAAAGTCGGCTTTACTGAGCGGATGATTCGTAGCAACATCGAGCAGTTGCGTGACCAGGGATTGGTAGACATTACCAGTGCGGGCATCGCGATTACCGATCAGGGACGGAGAATCCTTCATCAAGTCGGCGGGTATCTCACCGATACAGAAGAGTTGAGATTGTTAGCCAATAAAGTAAAGACCCATTTGGGCGTCGAGCATTGCTTGGTTGTTCCAGGGAGTCTGAAGGAGTCTGAGGAAGTTGCGATAGCCTTTGCCTCGGTGGTCCAAGAAGTGTTGATGGAGCATCTGTCACAAGGACGGCACATCATTGCAGTTACCGGTGGGGAGACACTCTCCAAGGTTGCCAGCAATTTAACGCCGGACTTGTCCAGAGGTCGTGACATTTATTTTGTACCTGCCAGAGGTGGAATGGAAGGGACTTTCGACATTCAATCGAATAGTGTTGGGGCTGTAATGGCTAGAGAAACGAGATCCAAATATGTTCCTCTATTCATCCCTGAAAACATCGACACTCAAACCACCAACGCTTTGTTAGAAGACCCCTCAATTCGCCAAGTGGTTGAGATGGTTCAAGAAGCCGAGTGTTTGTTGGTCAGTGTGGGTACGGCCGAGGTTATGGCTGAACGTCGTGAAGTAACACTCACGCAGAAACAACAGATTCGAGAGGGGCACGCAGTGGGAGAGGTTTTTGGCGTTTTCTTTGATAAGAAAGGCCAAGAAATCGTTCGTGTACCACGCGCGGGTCTGCAATTAGAGGATATGAAGAAGATCCCTTTACTGCTGACGATTGTAGGAGGCAAGGCTAAAGCAGAAGCCGTCACTGCCTACTACAAACTAATTAATCGCCATGGATGGTTAATCTGTGACGAGCAATTAGCGCAAGAAGTATTAAGTTTACAACTATATAATTAGGAGGATGTCAAATATGGCATTGAAAGTAGCAATTAATGGTTTTGGTCGTATCGGTCGTTTAGCATTCCGTCACATCCTGGATTCAGGAGCAGAGTCTTTAGAAGTTGTTGCAGTTAACGACTTAACTGATGCTGACACACTTGGATACTTATTAAAGTATGACTCAGCACAGGGACGTTTTGACGCAGATGTTAAAGTAGAAGAAGATGCTTTCGTTGTGAACGGTAAAGAAGTTAAAGTCTTTGCTGAGCGCGATCCAGAAAATCTACCATGGAAAGACTTAGGAGTCGACCTAGTCCTTGAATGTACAGGGTTCTTCAACTCTAAAGACGGCGGAGAAAAGCACATTACTGCTGGAGCGAAGCGTGTAATCCTTTCAGCACCAGGTGGAGCAGACGTGCCAATGATCGTTTACAATACGAACCATGACACATTAACTGGTGAAGAAACAGTTATCTCAGGTGCATCATGTACTACAAACTGTTTAGCACCAATGGCTAACGCCCTACATAAAAACTTTGGTCTAGAAGCTGGACAAATGACAACCATCCACGCCTATACTTCTGACCAAGCAATCTTAGACGCACCTCACGCAGGTGGTAACTACCGCCGTGGACGTGCGGCAGCAGAAAACATTGTTCCTAACACAACAGGTGCAGCAGCAGCGATCGGATTCGTATTACCAGAATTAGACGGTAAATTAGACGGAGCCGCTCAACGTGTGCCAGTAGTTACGGGATCATTGACAGAACTATTCTCAGTTCTTGAAAAAGAAGTAACAGTTGAAGAAGTCAACGCAGCAATGAAAGAAGCTTCAAACGAGTCATTCGGTTACAACGAAGACCAAATCGTTTCTTCAGACATTGTTGGTTACCCTGTGGGATCATTGTTTGACGCAACACAAACCAAGATTGTCAAAGCTGGTGACAAGCAATTAGTGAAGACAGTCTCATGGTATGATAACGAAATGGGATACGTGTCACAGTTAATCAGAACAGCTGTACACTTCGGTAACCTATAATTTGTTCATTTTCCAATGAACATTGATAGCTGAGCCTATCCAGCTGACGGAGAGATAAGCATCTCTCCGTCTTTTTTAAATATACGGAGGAATTTAATTGAACAAGAAAACACTGAAAGACATTAACGTAAAAGATCAAACGGTTCTTGTACGTGTAGACTTCAACGTTCCGATGGAAGGCGAAACCATCACAGACGATGGAAGAATTGTCGCTGCTTTAGAAACCATCAATTACTTGATCGATCAAGGATCCAAGGTTGTTTTATTCGCTCACATGGGGCGTGTCAAGGAAAAAGCGGACAAAGCCAAAAACGACCTAGCGCCCGTTGCTAAACGTTTAGGTGAATTACTGGATCAAGAAGTTGCCTTCTCACCAGTGACTCGTGGTCAAGAATTAGAAGAGGCTATTAAAGCTCTTAAGGGCGGAGACGTTCTTTTAGTTCAGAACACGCGTTATGAAGACATTGACGGTAACAAAGAATCCGGCAACGATGCGGAATTAGGAAAGTACTGGGCATCTCTTGGAGACGTGTTCGTTAACGATGCTTTCGGAACTGCTCACCGTGCGCACGCTTCAAACGTGGGAATTGCTTCTCACTTAGATTCAGCGGTAGGTTTCTTAATCCAAAAAGAGCTGGAAGTTATTGGAGGAGCCATTGATCATCCGAAACGTCCATTGATCGTGATTCTTGGAGGAGCAAAAGTCTCTGACAAGATTGGTGCCATTGAAAACTTGTTACCAAAAGCTGACAAAGTCATTGTTGGTGGTGGAATGGCTTATACCTTCCTAAAAGCTCAAGGCCTAGAAGTTGGAAAGTCATTATTGGAAGAGGATCAAATTGACTTCGCTAAGAAAGTCATGGAAGAAGCTGACGATAAATTGGTTCTACCAGTAGACGTCGTCGTTGCGGATGATTTCTCCAATGACGCCAACACACAAGTCGTAGCGATTGATGCGATTCCAGCGGATTGGGAAGGATTGGATTGTGGACCGGCAACTGTCAAACGATTCGAAGAAGTTCTCGATGGTGCAAAGACAGTGATCTGGAACGGACCGATGGGAGTTTCTGAAATGCCTGCCTTCGCTCACGGAACCATTGGCGTTGCAACCGCCACCGCTAAACTTGAAGATGCGACCACCATTGTTGGTGGGGGAGACTCTGCAGCGGCAGTTAAAGAGTTAGGTTTCGAAGAAGACTTCACCCATATTTCCACCGGTGGAGGAGCGTCATTAACTTACCTCGAAGGATCACCACTTCCAGGAATTGACGCCATCGCTGACAAGTAATTCTGATGATCAAATCAAATGAGAGGATGAGACCATGTCAAGAAAACCTATTATTGTTGGAAACTGGAAATTGAACAAAAATTACCAAGAAGCGGTAGATTTTGTCGAAGCCGTCAAGAATGAAATTCCTTCAGCGGATCAAGTGGATGCAGCCATCGGCGCACCCGCCTTATTCTTACAGGGCATGAAAGTGGCTGCAGAGGGAAGTGATTTAAAACTAGCTGCCCAAAACTGTTACTTTGAAGATGCTGGAGCTTATACGGGAGAAACAAGTCCACAAGCTTTGGCAGACATTGGAATGGACTATGTCATTATCGGTCACTCTGAAAGACGTGAGTATTTCCATGAAACCAACGAAGATATTAATAAGAAAGCTCAAGCGATTCTAGCCAATAGCATGACGCCCATCATTTGCTGTGGGGAGACACTGGAACAACAAGAGGCAGGCGAGACCAATGATTTCGTCACAGAACAAGTTCAAGCAGCGCTTGCAGGTTTAAGCAATGATCAAATTGCGGGTCTTGTGATTGCTTATGAACCTATCTGGGCAATTGGAACTGGTAAATCTTCGTCGTCTGAATTGGCTAACGACACCTGTGGGGTTGTTCGTCAAGCAGTTGCAGCTGTGAGCAATGAAGAAACAGCGCAAAAAGTACGCATTCAGTATGGTGGTTCTGTCAATCCCGACAACATTGCTGAATACTTGGCGCAGGAACATATTGATGGCGCATTGGTTGGAGGAGCGAGTTTAGAAACGGAGTCCTTCTTGGATTTACTAAAGGCAGTGACATAATGACAAAAGGTCCAGTAGCATTAATTATTTTAGACGGTATTGGTCTGCGTGAAGAAGAGCATGGGAATGCTTTCCACCAAGCAAACAAACCAAACTTTGACCGTTATTGGGAACAATTCCCACACACCACGATTAAAGCCAGTGGTCTTGATGTGGGTCTTCCAGAAGGTCAAATGGGGAACTCAGAAGTTGGCCACTTGAACATTGGTGCCGGTCGCATTGTTTACCAAATGTTGACGCGCTTAAACAAGATGGTGGAAGATGGAGATTTCCATAAGAATGAAGTCCTTGTTCGCTTGGTGAAAGAAGCCAAGGAAGCAGGAAAGGCTCTCCATATCTATGGATTACTTTCCGACGGTGGGGTTCATTCCCACATGAACCACATGTTCGCGGTTCTCGAGTTGGCCAAACAAGAAGGTCTAGAGGAAGTCTATGTTCATGGGATCCTTGACGGACGCGATGTAGGTCCTGATACAGGCTTAGGTTTTGTCAAAGATGCAGAAGCTCGAATGGCTGACGTTGGTGTCGGTTCATTTGCCAGCATTTCTGGTCGCTACTACGCCATGGACCGCGACCGCCGCTGGGAACGCACAAAGCTTGCCTTTGATGCCAGCGCCCATGCGACTGCAACGCAGAATTTCGATTCAGCTGTTGAAGGTGTCGAGGCATCTTATCAAGACGAAGTCTTCGATGAGTTTGTCAAGCCATTCGTCGTAGACGGTGGACACGGAATTGAAGAGGGAGATTCGATCTTCTTCTATAACTTCCGTCCAGACCGCGCCAACCAGCTGTCAGCAGCCTTAACGAATTCAGACTTTGGTGGATTCGATCGTGGCGATTACTCGACAGCCATTAATTTTGCATCCATGGCTGCCTACGATGATTCAGTTGTTGGAGAAGTTGCTTTTGGTGAAGAAGACGTGGTTAATACGCTGGGAGAAGTTGTTGGGAAAGAAGGCTTGAAGCAATTACGTGTTGCGGAAACTGAGAAATATCCTCACGTGACTTACTTCCTAAATGGTGGCGACCATGACAAGAATCCAGGAGAAGAGCATCTCTTGATACATTCACCAGACGTTGCGACCTATGATTTGCAACCGGAAATGTCCGCCTATGAATTGACTGATCAGTTACTCAAGGAAATTGACTCTGATCAACATGACCTGATTGTTCTAAACTTCGCCAACCCCGACATGGTCGGGCACAGTGGGTTTTTGGAGCCAACAATCAAAGCCATCGAGACCGTCGATGAGTGTTTAGGAAAGATTGTGGATTTAATCCTTTCTAAAGGTGGTAAAGCTGTAATTACAGCCGACCACGGAAATTCTGAGCAAGTCTTGAACGGTGATGATTCACCAATGACCGCCCATACGACCAACGAAGTGCCAGTGATCATCACGGATGAATCAATCGCCATTGCTGAAACGGGTCGTTTGGCAGATTTGGCACCGACGGTTCTAGACTTATTAGGGGTCGACCAGCCCGAAGAAATGACGGGTCAAAGTTTAATTTCCGACAAATAAGAAGTTGCGGTATACTCATGTTAATGTATTTAATAAAGGAGAACTAAAATATGTCATTGATTAAAAAAGTTTACGGTCGAGAAGTATTAGATTCACGAGGAAACCCAACGGTTGAAGTAGAAATCACAACAGAGTGTGGAGCTTTCGGACGTGGAATCGTTCCTTCAGGAGCTTCTACTGGTGAGTACGAAGCAGTTGAATTACGTGATGAAGATGCGAACCGTTACTTAGGGAAAGGTGTTACTAAAGCAGTTGCCAACGTCAACGGACCAATCGCGGAAGCTTTAGTAGGTATGAACGTTACAGATCAACTGGCCATTGATAAAGCCATGATTGACTTAGACGGAACACCTAACAAAGGTAAATTAGGAGCTAACGCGATCCTAGGAGCATCCATTGCTGCTGCTCGCGCCGCTGCGGATCATTTAGGAGTCCCTCTCTATCACTACCTGGGTGGATTCAATACAAAAGTTTTACCTACACCAATGTTCAACATCATTAACGGTGGAGACCATGCGGATAACTCATTGGACTTCCAAGAGTATATGATCATGCCTGTTGGCGCAAAGTCATTCAAAGAAGCTCTACGCATGGGAACAGAAATCTTCCACTCACTTGCAAAAATCTTAGCAGACTCTGGACATACAACAGCTGTTGGTGACGAAGGTGGATTCGCTCCAAACCTAAAGTCCAACGAAGAAGGTTTCGAAGTAATCATCGAAGCCATCAAAGCAGCCGGATACAAGCCAGGTGAAGAAGTTCGTTTAGCTCTTGACGCAGCAGCTTCAGAATTCTACAATGCTGAAAAAGGTGTCTATGACCTTGCTGAATCTGGTGAAGGTGAGAAGACCTCCGAAGAAATGGTACAAATCTACAAAGAGCTATGTGACAAGTACCCAATTATCTCCATCGAAGACGGATTCGACGAAGACGACTGGGAAGGATTTGCACGTTCAACGGAAGTACTGGGAGACCGCATACAATTAGTTGGAGACGACCTATTTGTTACAAACACCGAAAAATTAGCTCAAGGAATCGAAAAGGGAATTACAAACTCCATCTTGATCAAAGTTAACCAAATCGGTACTTTAACAGAAACTTTCGAAGCTATCGAAATGGCTAAGGAAGCAGGGTACACAGCGGTAATCTCCCACCGTTCTGGTGAAACAGAAGATTCAACCATCGCTGACATTGCGGTTGCTACAAACGCTGGTCAAATCAAAACAGGATCAACCAGCCGTACAGACCGTACCGCGAAGTACAACCAGTTATTGAGAATTGAAGACCAATTAGCAGACGTTGCTGTTTACAAAGGTCTAGATTCCTTCTATAACTTAAAAAACAAATAAGCGTTTTAGCACTGAATACAGTATTGCTAAACTTAAAAAGCTTCTATTTGACAGTACACCACCACAATCTTTCTGAGTAAAAGTACAGGAAGGTTGTGGTTTTTTTGTATAAAGAATTGGTGGATGAGTTTCAATTAGATTGTCGGATAAGAAATCTAAGTAAACGAACGATTGAGACATATGGGTTTCAGCTGAACGTGTTCTTTGGCAGAATTAGTGAGGATGAGCGTGTAAATGTTCAAGATATTAGCAGAACAGACATCAAACGATTTATTGTTGGTATGCAGGATTCTGCTTATAGTGCCTCGTATATTAATCAAATACTTAAAATTGTGAAGGTATTCTTCGACTTTTTAGTAGATGAAAAGATAATTGAAGATAATTTTGCGAGACAGATAAAACCTCTCAGGACAGAAAGAAAATTGATGAACACTTTTACAGATGAAGAAGTAGCTAAAGTAATCGAGTACTTTTCAGGACAAGGATTCTTAAACAGAAGAAATAAACTCATCATAGAATTGATGGCTGACTGTGGCTTGAGAGTGTCTGAGGTAAGGGGTTTGAAGGATGACTCTATCAGAGGAGAATACTTACAGTTCACTGGTAAAGGAGACAAAGAGCGAATAGTACCACTCTCACCTTATATTCAAAAATCCATAGCAAAATATAGAAGAACGAGATATGACTACTTCAATAATCTAAGGGTGAAAAGAGAGTTGGAAGATTGCCTATTACTCACTAAATCAGGTAATGAAATGAAAAGCAATGCCATGATTGAGATACTTGTTAAAGAGGCACGTGAGGCTGTAGGGGTGAGAGATGATGTGCAGAGGAAGAGCTGTCACTCATTCAGGCACTACTATGCTCAGAGCCTGTTAAGAGCAAATGTGAACCTCTTTACAATCAGTAGATTGTTAGGACATTCTAGTGTTAAGACGACACAAATATATCTAAACAGTATTACTGATGTTGAGTTGATGGAGGGGCAGAGTGACACCACTCCCCTGATGATGCTAATAAAGGATAGAAAACTATAAGATATGGAGGGGGCCTTTGGGCTCTCTTTTTTATATATCAAAATAGTACTAGAATAAGATGATTATATTTGATAATATTTATATATAAAATATTGATGAGGTGTACAATGAATAAAATAGCTAAAATGTTGCTTACTTCTTCATGTTTATTGACTGTTGTTGGGACACTACCTATCGCAAATGATTTTGATATTAAAAACGTTTATGCTGAAGACACTGAGACTTTATCATTAAATGATGTGTTTAAAGGGGAAACATGGGTTTCTTATGGTGAGATAGGTTTGTATGATACCCATAAAATGTATATTAAAAATTTTAAAGATATAACTCTTGATAGTAGCTTTAAAACTCAGATTGAGGACATAATTAAAGTGGGTTATGAAAGTTTCAATAACAGTGCTGACAGTCATATCTCTAAAAAAAGAGTAGCTATGTTAAAAGAAAATCCTGATAGTGAAAATGAGTTTCTTCAAAATGATAAAGTAGATTCATTTGACTCAGAAGTATCAGCCAATGATTCTGTAATTTATGAAGTAAATGAGTTTTATCCTGATTTGAATCTTGTAGATGCTAATTCTGTTTAATAAGATGGCTTAACAAGTAGAGTTGTCTTGTATTACTCTGATGATATTATCTATATTATAAGTTATAAGACCGATAATGAAGGAAAAAATAAACTTATGATTAGGAAATACTTACCAATTGACAGTAGTGAATTAAATAGATTAAGAGACTCTGTAGAATCATCTCAGACAGAAGAGTCATCTCAGACTGAAGAATCATCTCAGACTGAAAAATCATATGAACCTGAAGAAGAAGCATTTAATCCAGATTCATATGAAATCATCGCGTATGAAGATATTATGCGAGACCGAAGTGGTAAACTTGGAACTAAACACACATTCTATGCTGAAGTCCTTCAGTACTATGAAGATGGGGATAATGCCATGGCTATGCTAATGAGAGATGCCAATTCTGATATGATATATCAAGCGTACTTTTCTTCACTACCTGAGAATAGACTAGTAGAAGGCGATGAAGTAGATGTTTATGGACTATTGGCTGGGTTAAAGGGGTATGAGACAGTATTAGGTAGCGAAAACACAACACCACTTATTTTTATTCATGAGATACTTATCAAAGGTAGTGATTACTAAAAATATACACTTATTCACTAGGGGGCTATAAGCCCTCTTTTTTTTATGCCTAATTGTGAAATAATTGTGAGTAATAGTTAAAGAAAGAATGTTACTTTAATTTGTAACACAAATGTAACAATTCTATTTATATAGAATACTAGGTGAGAAACGTTGATACAATTGGATTGTCATACAAAAAGGTCTTGACATTTGATTGCCAGTGTGGTATACTGTAGTTACAGAAGTGAGGGAGATATATAAAAAAGGAGTGCTAAGAAATGAAAGAACTAAGCAGAAAAGAATTAAACAAGAGAAAAAGAATTGAGAAAAACATCAGACAAGCCAAAGAGTTATACAAACATGTCATCCTAGAACAACTAACAGAGAAGCAGAAGGAATACTACGACATGAGATTAAAGGGAATGTACAATGCTGAGATTGCTAGAGAGTTAGGGATTACAAGGCAAGCAGCAGATAGTTTATCCCAGCAAATAATGAAGAAGGCTAATAAAAACAAGAAAATATTTGATGCAATGTTAGAGATGACAGAGTAAGAAATCAAAACAGACATATAGCAAGGAGAGGAATGATAATGGATAAGCAAGATTTTTTATTCGTTTATGATAAAGAGTTAAGAAATAGAATCATTGACAGTGGGGAAAAATACATAACTACAGCCCATGCAGTTAGCTCATTGAAGAGATTCTGGTTGTTTTATAAGAGCGAAAATGTAGCAAGTATTGCTGATGAGTACCTTGATGAAAAAAAGATGGAAAAGGTAGCAATATAAGGGGTGAAAAAAATGTGGTAAATTCTGCCACATTATTCCTATACCTTAAAATAAAGTGGTAAATTCTGCCACATTATTTTTAAGATTTGAAAAAAATGTGGTCAAAATCGACCAGATTTTACTATCTAGTAAAGTAACCCATTATAGGAGTAAAGTAACCCGAACAGTAGTAAAGTAAATACATTTAATTCGCTAAAAAGCGAATTGATTATAGTCCTTAAAAATAGAAAAGAGGAATTAGAAATACGACATAGGAAAAAGGAGTTAGAAAAATTATGATAAAAAAACAAGAAAGGATAGATGAAAGACTAGAATATATTTTTGAAGGAGCACCTGACTTTTATAAAACACTAGAGTCAAATCAACATAGAATACCTGTATCACAGTTTGGCTTTAAAAATGGACTCTATGAAAGTGTTTGGGAGGTTGCGGTACATGTGGCAATCTCATCTTACACAGCTTGGTTAGGTGATGAGCAATTAACAACATTAACCATAACAGATGACTTCTTAGTCGATGCTTTACAGTTAAAAGGTAGAAGAGGAAGGGTAAAGGACAATATAGTAGAGGCAATGAACGGTTTGATTAACAAAGGTGTTATCGAAAAGGTACAAGAAAATGGAAATGCTTACTATATCAAACAGGCTCTAGTTGATGGTAAAAAGGAATGGTACAGCTTCCCATACAGTGCATATAAGTCTCTTGTAAGCCATGAAGTTTCAGATAGCGAGAAAATCCACTTGATTGCCACTTATGCATCAGTTGCTACATCAACAAACAGAATAACTAGAGCAAGATGGGATAAAGCAATTGAAAACACCTCACCACAAGATGCCTATACTAGAATGAACACTTTAAGAGATGGTATTTGTTATAAAGCTCAATCAACTCTTATGAAGTCAATTGGAGTTAAAACTGAGAAAACTTATAAAAAGTATATGGATACACTATTTGAATTACAACTAATCTTTATAATGCAAGTTCAGCACCCACATGAAGAATACAACTCTGATGCAGAGTATAAACGAGTATTTAATTACTATACAAAGTTTGAAGACAGAGAGATACTTCACCAAATGTTACATTGGATGAACCTCAACAGCACACAGAAAACTTTAGAGGTTCTAGAGGATGTGTTTGAATATAGCCCAACGAACAAGACTAAAGAGGTTAACCAACAGATGTTAGAGGTTGCTAAAGAAGAGTTTGCTCAAGATGCTTTATCTGGTGGGTATGCTCCTAATAGCTTAAAAGATGAGATAAATGAGGAATATGGTGCAGAATTAGAGCATTATAATGATGAGTATAACCCAAAGACAATCAGGGAAGAGCTAAAAGACCTTGAGACTGCCACTGATGATTCAGCCTATGACAGTTATGATGACCAGCAAGAGTCAAGTACAGAACGTTCTGGCAATTGCATAAGTAACCTATTTGAGACTAGAGATGAAGAAGATGTTGATGACCACTCTTATGAAAATGAAAACCCATGGTTAAAAATAGTCTAAGAAACAGAAGTATCTAATTAAAACAAATAAACTATGGAGAGGATGATAAGTGAAAAATGAAACAATTGAAAAGGTGCTAGAAACTTGGTTTGAAGTAGGAGTAATTAGGAACAAAGATTTAGATCTAAACGTTGTTATTAAACATGATGTTTTGCGAAGTCAATGCTCTAGTCAGTACTCTAGAATGGGGCAGAGGCACTCTTTTAAGCAGTTTAAAGTCGATTACATGAATAGTGTGTTTGAAGCGCTAATGGCGTACAGCGGAGCGGATGTAGCGTTTGAGAGAGCTATTCTTGAGCAATGTGATGAAGAAATAGATTATGATGCAAATAGAGAAATGAATGTATTGTCAAAATACGTTTTCAAAGCAATCAAGGGTGAGCGAAAAGAAAAGACGGATGTTGTTCGTGTTAGAGTTGGTAAGGGTGAGGACAGAGCAAAAATAGTATTGAATACGTATTCACTTGATTATTTGTCAAATGATAATGAAGAGATTAGTATAATGGATTTATTGTCAGAAGAGTCGAATGTATTCAATAACAGTCAAAAGTTAAAATGGCACAAGTCTAAATTTAGCAAATGGTTTGAGGGGAATAAACATGAAACTTTAACAAAGTCACAAGTGAAGCTTGTTGATGATTTGAATAGCATTAATGTGTATGAAGTTGGCAATGCTGAAATAGAACGAATTACAGGTACTAAAATGAATAATATGAACGCTAGATTAAACGCCATTGCAGAAAGAACGTTGAAAGCGTGGAATGAACAGATGAGTGCACAGCTGCGAGGAGGTACTCATCACAACTCAATACCAAAAGAGTTCGTAGCAATCAAGAATATGATGAATAGTGATGATTTAGATAGCATGAATGAACTTATGTGGGAGTTTGTACTTGAGAATTGGGATAAATTAGAAGATAAATTTATTGGCAAGCTTATGTCAAAAGAATATCAGGCAATAAATAGAAATGAATACGACACACAATTATTATACA
>CALYPW010000003.1 GCA_945278685.1 uncultured Dolosicoccus sp. | reverse complement strand
CAGACGTGCGCAATTCTCGCGTTGTTGATATTGTGGATCGTTTACGTGAGTATGACATCGAACCAGCAATTGTAGACCCCTGGGCACAAGTAGAGGAAGTTCGTGAGACCTATCAATTGGAGTTGCAGAGTTTGGACCAGATCCAAGATGCAGATTGTGTGGTCTTTGCAGTGGCCCATGATGAGTTTAAAGCACTTAATTTGGAAGACATCGATGGGCTGTTTCGACAAGATCTTCCCAAAGAACAACGTATTCTTATTGATGTGAAGAGCATTCTGGACAAAGAGTCTTTGAAAGAGCAAGGTTACATCTTCTGGCGACTATAAATAGTTTAAAAGATAGAAAGAGCGAATGGTCGAGACGAAAGAGAAGGTGTTCGCTCTTTTGATGCGTCGAACCCTCAAATACTTGTTTTTACAAAAAAGCTAAAGATTTGAGGTGCAGGCTTGACACGCTCGGTGGAATTGGGTATATTTAGTGACGGTATTGTTTGCCCCACTGATGAGCCCCGGAACTCAGAAGTAGCAGCAACAATGATTATTAATTTGGAGGAAACATCGTGCGTACAACATACATGGCTAAGAAAAATGAAGTTGAACGTAACTGGGTGCTCGTCGATGCCACAGACATTCCTTTAGGACGTCTATCAACAGTCGTAGCATCAATTTTACGTGGAAAAAATAAACCAACCTACACACCTCATGTGGATACAGGGGATTTTGTAGTGGTTATCAACGCAGACAAAGTCGTTTTAACGGGTAACAAAGCAAATGACAAGTACTATCACCGTCATTCAGGATACATGGGTGGACTAAAGTCTGTCTCGGCTGGAGACTTACGTGAGCATAACTCACCTCGTTTAATCGAGAACTCCGTCAAGAACATGTTGCCAAATAACCGTTTAGGTCGTAAACAATTTACAAAATTACATGTTTACGGTGGTGCAGAGCATAACCATGCCGCACAACAACCTAAAGCGTTAGACATTCAAACATTAATTTAAGGAGGGAATCATATTGGCTACAGCACAATACTTAGGTACTGGTCGTCGTAAAAACTCATCAGCGCGTGTTCGTTTAGTTCCAGGAACAGGTGTGTTCAATATCAACGGTAAAACGTTGGAAGAATACATCCCATTCCCTCACTTACATGAAGTGATGAAGCAACCTTTTGTTGCAACAGAAACCGAAGGCGCTTATGATGTCATCGTAAACGTTCAAGGTGGAGGATTCAGCGGACAATCTGGAGCTATCCGTCACGGAATTGCTCGTGCCTTAGAGAAGGTTGATCCGAACTTCCGTTCATCATTAAAGTCAGCTGGTCTATTAACACGTGACCCACGTATGACAGAACGTAAGAAGCCAGGACGTCGTAAAGCCCGTAAAAAGGGACAATTCTCAAAACGTTAATCGTTACGATTTACTTTGCCGATTATCAATTAAGCACCAGCCTAGGCTGGTGCTTTTATTTTACTTTCAATTCCAAGTAAAGGAGTTTAATAGTGGAAGACAAAGAAAGAGACATTCAACTGAAGATCAGCACGACAGGATTAAGAGATTGGACGGGCGATAAGGCCAAGCACTACAATCGAGCGGAATCTACACCTTATAAAGCCCTGGATGAACTATTCAAACACTATCAAGTCGACGACCACGATGTCATGGTTGATTTTGGTGCTGGGCGGGGACGAACATCTTTTTATGTCAACGACCGATTCGGAATTCCTGTGACAGGTGTGGAACTCCATGAACAGACATTTGATGAATTAATCATCAATGAGCAACATTATTTAAAAGGAAAATCTTTGCAATTTTCTAATCTCTATTTCGAATTTGGTTATGCCCAGAAATATCAAATTCGTCCAGAAGAAAACATTTTTTATTTCTTCAACCCTTTTTCCACAGCGATCTTTAGAAGTGTTATTAAAAACATTGTGAAGTCCTTAGAAAATGTGCCGAGACCCGCCGATGTAATTTTGTATTATCCTGAAGATGATTTCCAGCAATACATGGAAAACCAGACACCTTTTAGACGGGTTCAAACGATTCGATTGCCATGGGAAGATCAAAACAAAAAGAAATTTATTGTTTATCATTATGAGCCGACTCTAGACGAGTAAGCGCTATGACTTAATTTATGTATTTCAACATTGAGGTATACTCCATTTGTAAATGTGGTAAAATGATGAAGATAATAATAAATTAATGAAGAAGGGATAACATGGAAGAAAATCAGCTATCTTTCACACATATACTGGTCAGTTTCATCATGAAATTATCGGCGGGCCAGCGTCAGACTTTATGGTCTCTTATCGATCTCATGGCTTATTGTTTGGCGTCAATCACCGCCTATATCGCGTTTATTGATATTATTCGTCCCGAGTATCATTACTATCTTGTCTTTACTACTTTGTCCTTCGTTATCTATTGCGTTTCAACTAAGCTCGCGGGTCTTTCAAAGCGTATCACGCGTTATTTAAGTATGGCTGACTTATTAAAACTAGGATTAATTTCTTTTGGAAGTTCAGTTGTTTCGGGTTTGCTTTGTAGAATGATATTGGATGTGTTCCCGATGCGTTTTACTGTGCTTGCAGCACTTGGGACTAGTGCTTTGATCGTATTATCTCGAATTATTTGGCAGTTATCTTATGTCTCAAAACATCGCGTGTCCGGCAACTACTCACAGAAGAAACGCGTCGTCGTGCTCGGTGCGGGGGACGGCGGTTCCATTTTTATGGAAAATCATTTAAGAGATTCAAAAGGCAAGGAAATTATTGCTTTTCTTGACGATGATTCGAGGAAAGAGGGCACAAACATCAACGGCATTCCGGTACTAGGACCGCTGGACCAATTGGAACGCCTGATTCCTGAGAAAGAAATTGATGAAGTGGTCATTGCGATTCCGTCATTATCCAGTCAAAAACTTGAATACATTCTGGAGCTAACGAAAGGAACGAATGCCGAGGTCTATCAAATGCCTGCAATAGAAGAGCTTGTCTTAGGAGAGCCTTATTTTCAAGACGTCAAAAAAATCGACATCGTTGATTTGTTAGGTAGACAAGAAATCTCTTTGGACGATCAAAAGGTTCGTGAGGAACTAGAGGGTAAAAATATCCTGATCACTGGTGCTGGAGGATCTATTGGTTCGGAACTGGTACGCCAAGTTTCGGCATATAATCCACGCAAGGTAGTATTGTTGGGGCATGGGGAGAATTCTATTTATCTCATTCAACAAGAATTGCACAAAAATCGTTGTAATACGGTCCAATACATTCCGATTATTGCAGACATTCAAAATTATGACCGTTTACTAGAAGTCTTCAAAGCAGAGCGGCCGGATATCGTGTACCATGCAGCCGCTCATAAACACGTTCCTTTAATGGAGGGGAATGCACGGGAGGCAGTCAATAACAATATTTATGGTACATATAACGTAGCCAAAGCAGTGGATGAAGCAGGCGTTGATAAAATGGTCATGATTTCCACAGACAAAGCTGTGAATCCTCCCAATGTCATGGGGGCGACCAAGCGTGTGGCTGAATTGTTGGTGACAGGTATGAATGCCGTCAGTGATTCGAAATACACGGCTGTTCGTTTTGGAAACGTCCTCGGAAGTCGTGGGAGTGTCATTCCGGTTTTCCAAGAACAAATCGCTAATGGCGGTCCCGTCACGGTGACTGACTTTAGAATGACCCGATATTTCATGACCATTCCAGAAGCAAGTCGCTTGGTCATCTACGCAGGTGCCCACGCAAAAGGTGGAGAAGTCTTCGTCTTAGACATGGGAGATCCTGTCAGAATCTATGATTTGGCTGAAAAGATGATTCTTCTTAGCGGTCACACGACCGAAGAGATTAAGATTGTTGAAACGGGCATCCGTCCGGGTGAAAAACTCTATGAAGAATTAATAACTTCCGATGAGATGGTTGAAGGAAAGATTCATGACAAGATATTCTTGGGCCATGTCTTGGAAAGACCATTAGAAGAAACGAAACATTTTATGGATCATTTGAAGGAAGTTCTTGATAAAGATTTAAAGAAAGAACTCATAAAGTTCGCAAACGACTGTCATCAAAGACACAAAGGAAAGAATAAAAAATGAAATTATTTGCACATTTAGCACTTATCTTAACAATTTTAACCGGTATGGTAATCAATGCACTTCCAGTAGCTGCTGAGTCAATCAGTAGTGGCAGTGTTTCTGAGTTTGAAGAGAAGAAAGAAACTCAAACAGCTAAGAAAGCCACAAAAAAATCACACATCCTACTTCTAGGTGTTGATACCACAGAATCAGGAGATTTAGCAGGTGGGCGTTCAGATACCATCGTGCTAATTAGTGGTAGTGAAGAAGACGGTCAAGGGTCTATGACCAGTATTCCCCGAGATTCTCTGGTAAACATTCCCGGGCATGGCGAAGATAAGATCAACCACGCATACGCATTTGGAGGGGCTGAGTTAGCTCAAGAAACTGTTGAAAATTTACTAGGTATTGAAATCGATAATTACGTGGTGTTAAACATGACGGGACTTGGTGAAATGGTCGAAGTCGTTGGTGGGGTTACAGTCGTACCACCAACCACATTTGAAATCGAAGGATATACTTTCCAAGAAGGTGTCGAGACTGAGCTAGACGGAGATGCAACGGTGGCCTATGTGCGTGAACGAAAAAGCAGTGGTGGAGACTATGCGCGTCAAGCGCGTCAACGCGATGTCATTCAGGCGATCTTAACCAAGACGAAAGAGGCCAATAAAGTCACAGAGTTACCGAAAATTCTAAAAGAACTTAATAAGAACATGTCTACAAGTTTTGGAATCAAAGAATTGACAGCTCTGGCTTTGAACAAATCGGATATTTCTCTAAATGTTGATCAGTATCAACTAGAGGGACACGGTGAAATGATTAACGGTGGCTATTACGTAATTATCGACGAAGACTCATTCCAAGAATTTAAAGAAAGAGTTAAATAATTCCTCTACAGAACGTCACCTACAAATTTATTTTGCAAGGTGGCGTTTCTGTTTACAAGATCAGGGCTCGGTTTGAGTTTTGCCTCAAGATAACGTATTATGTATATGATAAAGTTATATTTTATGCGGAGGAATAATCATGAAGTTCTTTAGAAGATTATTTGGAGCGTTGAGCTTACTTATTGTGCTGCTGGCACTATGTATATTGTTCGTTCCCACACGAGTCTTGATGCTAGGTGTGGACAGTGGGGGCTTGGAACGTACCGAACAAGGTCGCACGGATGTGATGTTGGCGATGAAGACGCGTGCTCTGGGGGCTACGCAGATGGTATCTATCCCGCGCGACACATACACTGAAATCCCAGGTTACGGAATGGATAAAATCAATCATGCCTATGCCTACGAGGGCCCGACATTAACACAAGAAACGACGGAAGAGTTATTAGGTCTATCATTAAAAGGCTATGTGGTAGTTGATATGACGGGGCTCATTGAACTCGTTGATTTGGTCGGCGGAATCGCGGTTACATCACCTGACACTTTCGTTCAAGATGATTATTATTTCGAAGCGGGTCAGACGGCCCATTTGGACGGAAGAGGAACGCTCGCATATGTTCGAAATCGAGACGATACAGGTGGTGACTATGGTCGACAAGCAAGACAACGTGATGTCATTCAAGCAATTTTCAGAAAAGTCGCTAGCGCGTCTGCTTTAAGTAATTTTAGTCAAGTTGCTCAAACACTTAACCAGTATGTGGACACGAATGTAGATATCATTAACTTGGGTAAACTAGCCATCCAGTATCGCCTCGGAATTGGTGGTGCCAATATCGTTCAGCTGGAAGGTGAAGAGACAGACATTGACGGTGTCTATTATAATATTCCCTTGGAAAGCTCCTTAGAAGAAGTCCGAGAAATATTGCGTTAGAACAAACGAATGAGTCACTAGGAAAAAGGAGTCGTTATGCTAGTAAGTATAGGAATCATCGCTTTAAATGAAGAAGATTATTTACCCGCTTTGTGGCAAGAGATACTGAAACAAGATTATAATTTAGAAGAAATTGAGTTAGTGTTGGTAGACTCAGGATCTACAGACCGAACCCTGGAGTTGATGGAAGAGTTCTCGCATCAGAAAGTATTCCACAACGTTCAGGTATTAAGTAATCCTAAACGAATACTATCGTCAGGTTTGAACGTAGCGATCGATCATTATTCGGGAGATGTGTTGCTTCGTTTGGATGCCCACGCCAGTATTCCTGAAGATTTCATTCGAAAAAATGTCGAAAACATACAAGATGGAGCGGCTGTTTCAGGAGGCAAACGTCCGGCGATTATGTCAGAAATAACCCCTTATTCACAGATGCTTCTAGCGGCGGAGAATTCATTGTTTGGTAGTGGCATTGCCCCTTACAGGACAAGTTCGGGGCGACGACCGGTTAAATCATTGTTCCATCCCATGTTTCGTCGTGAAGTGATTGATCAAGTGGGGCATTACGATGAAAAACTTATACGAACAGAAGATAATGAATACAATTACCGTGTTTCACAAGCAGGATACGACTTGATTTATGACGATTCAGTGATTTCCTACCAATATGCCCGTCCTGATTTGCAGAGAATGATGCAACAAAAGTTTGGAAATGGTGAGTGGATTGCTAAGACACTATTTGTCTGCAAACCTTGTATCAGTATTTTCCACGTGGTGCCTTTTGCCTTTGTGATGGCGATGCTATTGTCTTTTATTTTACTTCATTGGACTTCTTGGCCGTTCATCTTGGTGATGGGGAGCTATGTGGTAGCGAATCTTTTGATGAGTTTCTTAGCTTTGCGACACATGGAATTTCATCCTGTTAATTTGTTATTACCAATTGTATTTTTTCTATTACACGTAAGCTATGGGGTTGGTTCGCTTGTCGGTTTTATTCAGACGCCTAAGTTCTTGAAAGACTACCGTCAAAGTTCAAAAAAAAATTAAAGGGGATGTCTTTCTTGCGAAGATGGGATGAGTTGCCGAAAGAAATCAGAAACGATGCCGTTAAACCTTATTATGAGTCATTAAAGCATAAGACTGCCAGCTTGTTTCTAAAAAGATTGTTTGATCTGTGTGTGTCTTTGGTTTTAATACTTTTGTTATCACCTGTTTTGGTAATTATCGCTGTGATGATTAAATGTGATTCAAAAGGCCCAGTCATCTTTCGACAAGAACGCGTCACGCAATACGGAAAAATCTTTGAAATTTTTAAATTCCGTACAATGTATGTGCACGAAGATGAGAGCACTGCACAATTGACACAAAAGGGAGACAGCCGAATCACGAAAGTCGGTCATCTCATACGAAAAGCACGTGTTGACGAATTTCCACAATTATTCAATGTGTTAGTAGGAGACATGAGTTTTGTAGGCACTCGGCCGGAAGTCAAAAGTTATGTGGATGCCTATACACCCGAAATGTATGCCACACTCTTATTACCCGCCGGGATTACTTCGAGAGCTAGTATCAAATTCAAAGATGAAGATGAAATGCTGGCTGAAAGCACCGACATTCCGAAGACCTATATCGAAGACATCCTGCCGATTAAAATGGGCTATAATTTACAGGACATTCGTGAGTTTAACATCTGGAACGATATTAAGATCATGTGGCAGACCTTCTTAGCTGTTTTAATGTAATTCAAAGATGAATGCTAGAGGAGAATCAATAATGAGTAAAAAGAATATTCCATTTTCACCACCCGATATTACAGAAGAAGAAATTCAAGCGGTGACGGATGCTTTAAAATCCGGCTGGATCACGACAGGTCCTCAAACAAAGCAATTTGAACGTGAAATCGCAGAGTTTTGTCACACCAAACGTGGTGTCACGATGAATTCAGCGACTGCGTGTATGGAAATGACCTTGCGTCTTTTGGGGGTAGGCCCGGGGGATGAGGTGATCACTTCTGCCTACACTTATACCGCCAGCGCCAGTGTCATCGACCACGTTGGAGCAAAGATTGTGATGGTAGATACTGCGAAAGATTCCTTCGAAATGGATTATGATCAGCTGGCAGAAGCCATTACTGAAAAAACAAAGGCCATTATTCCTGTGGATATTGCAGGAGTTATGTGTGATTATGACCGAATTGTGGAGGTTTTAGAAAGCAGAAAAGCTCTCTATCATCCAACCGAACACACGCTTCAAGAGGCCTTTGATCGAGTGGTTATTATCGCAGATGCAGCTCATTCTTATGGTGCTTCCAATCGCGGGCGTATGTCAGGTGAAGTAGCAGATTTCACATGTTTTTCTTTTCACGCCGTCAAAAATTTGACAACCGGTGAAGGTGGAGCCGTTGTCTGGAAAGACATTCCTGGCGTTGATCATGAAGATATTTATAAGAAATACATGTTATTAATCCTTCATGGACAGAACAAAGATGCCCTGGCCAAAACCCAAGTAGGTGGCTGGGAGTACGACATTGTGGCTCCATATTTCAAGTGCAACATGACCGATATTGTTGCTTCCTTGGGGCGCGTTCAGCAAAAGCGTTATGCCAAACTTTTAGAGCACCGTCATGCCATTATTGAACGTTACGATCGCCAGTTAAGAGCTGCTGGAATTCGAACCATGGATCATTTAAGTGATGATCATGTCTCTTCGGGACATCTTTATATAACCAGAGTCCCTGGTATTGGTGAAGACACCCGCAATCAAATCATCATTGACTTAGGGGAACAAGGAATCACCACCAACGTCCACTATAAGCCATTACCAATGATGACTGCCTACAAAAACTTAGGATTCGACATCAAAGATTATCCGAATGCCTTCGACATGTATCAAAATGCCATCACCTTGCCGTTGCATACTGGATTGAGCAATGAAGACGTTGATTACATCTGTGAAAAATACATTGAATTGGTTGAAGAGCTATAATCTTAAAATCAATAGGAGATATTCATGAAAGTAACTATATTCACACCAACTTATAATCGTGCCCATACTTTAGAAAAACTGTACCGTTCGCTGATCGAACAAGAATCTCAAGATTTTGAATGGCTCCTTGTTGATGATGGTTCAACCGATAACACCCAAGAATTAATCGAGGGATTTGTGAATGAGAATCAACTCAATATTCGTTATTTGAAACAGGAAAACTCAGGAAAGCATGTGGCGATCAACCGTGGCGCCCAAAATGCCAAAGGCAGATATTTTGGGATCGTGGATTCAGATGATTGGCTACTACCAGGAGCGGTTGCGAAGATTATTCATGGATTTTCGACTATTGCGGGTTCGAGTGAGTTTGCCGGGATTTCCTATAATATCGTGGCGCCGAACGGAGATCTAATTGGTCACACGTTTGAAGGTGCCTACGTGGACGCTAAATCCAATGAAAGAGAAAAATATAACATCTTAGGAGATAAATTCGAGGTGTTTTATACCGAAATCTTAAAAGATTTTCCATTTCCAACTTTTCCTAGAGAAAAGTTTCTTACAGAAACAATCGTTTGGACACGGATTGCACACAGTGGGTACAAAATAAGATGGTTCAATGAATCGACCTATGTCGCCGATTATCAAGAGGATGGATTAACTGAAAATCAGAATCGACTCAATGCATCAAATCCTCTAGGATATGCCTTGAGAATCAAGGAGCAAGTTGAATACGGAAATATATCCTTAAAACAGAAAATGGGTTATTATTCGAATTATTATTACTTGCTCAAAGATCGAAAAAGTCTTCGGGAGATGGCGCAAGACTTGAATGTAAGTGGTTTAATTATTGCTTTATCAGCGACCATTAGACGTCTACTGAATAAGCATCCTCGAATTTAGCAACGAGGGAATTGCGCATGAAAAATTGCTACTGATAGGAGCTTCGAAATTGGTTAACAATATAAAAATTTCTGTCATAGTTCCGGTTTACAATGGTCAAGAAAGTATTGGGAAATGCATTGACAGCATTTTGGACCAGACCTTTAAAAATGTAGAAATAATTTTGGTGAATGATGGATCAAGCGATAATACTTTATCCATTTGTCAGCAATATGCAGAAAAACACTCAAACATTTACTTGATTGATCAAGTCAATCAAGGCGTTGCATCTGCGCGAAATCAAGGGCTTAATGTTGCAACTGGTGATGTGATTACCTTTGTAGATAGTGACGACTATCTCGCAAATGAGATGTACGAAGTAATGCTGTCTGAGATGAAACGAACGGATGCTGATGTTGTAGAGGCGGGTTTTTATCGCCAATACAAAGCTTCTTGTCGGACTTTCAGATTTAAAAAAGAATTCATAGAAGGGCAAAACAATCTTATACGACACGTCCTAGAACGTAAAAACACCTTCGACGGGAGTTGTAATAAGCTGTATCGCAAGAGAATCATTAATGATATTCGTTTTCAGCCTCTGAGTTACAGTGAGGATTTCTTATTCAATTTTGAAGTGCATAAAAACGCCCATCGAAAGTTAGTTTTATCCGACGTCTTTTATTATTATGTTGACAATCCGGGAGCGGCCGTTAGCGCACCATTTAACGAGAAAAAACTTGATATCTTAAAAGCGGGCGAGATGATTTTGGACTTTGACATCGTTAAAAGGAATCAACATTTCGAATCATATGTATTATTATATTTGTTAAAAAACGCTTTAACTTTGTCTTACCAAGCGAATCAAAATGATATAACTGAGACTGAAAGATCACAGTATTTAAAATTTCTAATTGGAAAGTTTCGACAATACTATGCAAAGATTTCATATAGCGAAATAGTGAAGCATTACGGGTGGAAAGCAGCAGTCGCATATTTGCTATTTAGCTTGAAGCCTTATACTTATTTAGAGATTAGAGGGAAGCAATATTAAGCTGAGAATCGGGATGGGGATATGAGTAAATTGCACACTAGAACCAATGTCGTGAACTCCTTGTTATGGAAATTGCTTGAAAGAGCAGGAAGTCAAGGCGTTCAATTCGTCGTGCAAATTATTCTTGCTCGGTTACTTTCACCCAAAGAGTTTGGCACGATTGCTATACTTTTGGTTTTCACAAACATTGCCACAGTTTTCATTCAAGGTGGTTTTAACGCGGCACTTATACAGAAGAAAGATCCCGATGAATTAGATTATTCATCTGTTTTTTATTTCAGTTTACTTGCTTCCCTTGTTTTATATGGAATAATCGCTTATTTTTCGCCGGCCATTGGGTTATATTATCAAGATGATAACTTGGCGAAGATGCTTCGAGTAATATCGCTCATTCTTTTTCCAGGAGCTTTAAATTCTGTTCAAAATGCTTATATCATGAAAAATATGCAATTCAGAAAATTGTTTTTATCTACTCTGTCAGCAACTGTACTTTCTGGAGTTATTGGTATTGCGACTGCTTATTTGGGTTATGGTATTTGGGCTTTAATCATTCAGCAAATAATATATGCATTTAGTAATGCGATCTTGTTGCACTATACTACTGATTGGCACCCGAAATTAATGTTTTCATTTAGACGAATAAAGAGTTTATTCTCCTATGGAATAAAAGTTCTTAGTTCAAGCATCATCTATACTCTTTATTTGGACGGACGAACACTGTTGATTGGTAAGATTTATCAACCATTTGATTTAGCCTATTATCAACGTGGAGAACAAATGCCGCGAATCATTGTCAGTAACATTGATGCATCCATTCAAGGAGTGATGTTACCAACCTTGGCAGCCTATCAAGAAGATCCTATACGAATGAAAAGTATTCTTCGTCGTTCGATCAAAGTGAGTGCGTATATAATCTTTCCTGCGATGGTCGGAATGGCGACGACGGCTGAAACGCTTGTCAAGGTCTTATTAACGGATAAATGGTTACCTTCGGTTCCCTTTCTCCAAATATTTTGTATCACTTACGCCTTGTGGCCAATTCTGACATTGAACTTGCAGCCAATGAGAGCGATGGGTGAAGGTGGTCTTTTGTTAAAGACAGAGATTATTAAACGTTCGATAGGGCTAGGGATCATTCTTGCTACGCTCAAGTATGGAATCATCGCCATCGCCTTGGGAGCATTTGTTGAACGGGTCATAGAGGTCATTATCAATGCCATCCCCAATCGTCAATTGGTGAATTATACACTTTATGAACAGTTCAAGGACGTATTACCATCGATCATCCATAGTGTGTTGATGGGAGTTGCAGTGTATCTAGTCGGATTTATGGATGTAAATATTTACCTACTATTATTTCTACAAGTGTCTGCCGGAATGCTCACTTATTTATTGCTTTCAATTATCTTTAAGCATGAAACTTACCAATACATTCTTGGTCTGATCAAAGAGAGATTACCGTCTCGGTGAGACACAGTGAAAAGGAGATAAATGAATGAAAAGAGTCATATTTGTTGTTTATGATACCTCCCTCATTGGAGGAGCTGAAAGAATTAGCCTCATGCTTGCGAACTCTCTGACTTCAGATTATAAAGTGACCGTCATCAGTTTGTTTCAGAAGGAAGATGGTCCGATTGTAGACTTAGATTCATCAATCGATCATTTTGTGATCAGTGACAAGGCACGCAGTCTCCGTCTGTGTCGATGTTTATTTGTCTGGAAAATCATGAAATTGCTTAAAAGAATAGGACCAAGTCATTTGGTTGCTGTAACGGCTGGGGTAAACCCGATTGTTGATCTAGTTGCAACACGTACAGGAAATCCTTGGATTTATTGGGAGCACTCGAGTTTGCAAAATCAAAGCTATGGGAAAAACCATTATCGAAGACAAAAACTAGGCATTGATAAATCGGATCATGTGGTAGTGCTCACTCAACCAGATAAAGATTCTTACATCAAAGAGTTTCAAGTAGAATCCCAAAAAATTTCAGTGATACCGAGTTATGTGGATTTTCTGGAAGAGCCACCTATCTATCATTTAAATTCCAAAAAAATTGTCAGTGTAGGCCGATTGGTTGATATCAAACAATTTAATCATGCCATCCTGGCAGCTAAAAAAGTTTTCGAAAAACATCCGGATTGGCAATGGGATATCTACGGAGATGGTGAGGAACGAGAGAATCTTCAAGAGTTAATCGAAGAAAATCAGCTTCAAGAGCAGGTTCACCTAAAGGGAAGTCATAAAAATCCAATAGAGGTATTGGATCAATACGCTTTTTTAGTAGTGACCTCGAAGTTTGAAGGCGGTCCAATCGTTGTATTGGAAGCTCAATCGCGAGGCTTACCTGTCATTTCTTACAATTGTCCTGTAGGCCCCAAAACCCTGATTCGTCATCATGTAAATGGTTTCTTGGTGAAAGATCAAAGTTTAGAAGATCTAGTGAATGCTGTAAACAAACTCATCGAATCGGCAGATTTAAGGAAAGAGTTTTCTGATCATGCAATGATCGATTTAGAAATCTACTCAAAAAAGATAATTAAGAAGCAATGGAAGAAAGTATTAAATTTAAAGGGGAAGTAAATGCTCACACGAAACAAAACGAATGCTCTGGAACTAATCTTAAAAACGATTTTTGCGGGCATTGCTATCGCCAGTACTATGTATTTTCTGTATCCATACTTGAAACCTTACTACCAGATTTTAACAGTAGTCCTTACTCTATTTGGTATTTATCGCTTTTTTCGTGGAGAAATCATCGATAAACAATTCTTTTTATTCTATGCTCTTTTCATTTTGGCAAACTTAATTAGTAGTTTGGTCAATGATCGAAGTCAATTAATCGGTAATATGATTGAAATTGTTTTAATGTTTTGTATGGGATACATGACGGTATTGACAACGAAAGAAAACCAAACAAGATTGTATATCTTAATTCGTAGAGTCTTTCAAGCATTTGCTTTATTTGCTGCCATAATTGCAATATCATTGTTTTTAAGCAACCAATCTTTACTGGTTCCTTTCGGAGAAGAAACTTTTCGACTAGGAATATTTGATGGAAGATTATTTGGTTTAGTGAATCCGAATGGTGGAGCAATCTTAAGTTTAGTAAGCATTTTGCTAAGCTTTAGTCATCTACATCGCTCTTCACTCACGACATCATCTAAAGTTCTTTCATATCTGAATATTATTTTACAGTTTATGTATTTTTCGCTACAACAAAGCCGTGGAGCACTGTTAGCAGCCCTAGTAGTTTTTGCTCTCTATGGTTTTTTTGCAACTAAATCGAAAAATTATTTACGAAAAGCCGGAGCAGCTCTCTCGGTAGTGTTGGTATTCTTGATTGTCAATCAAGGGGTTATCAAGGCTTCGGAGCATTATGGTGCAGCTCTTCAAAAATACGAACGAAAGTTAAGTCAAGAAGAGAGTACTGAGTCCTTCGTTCAAGAAGAAGTTACTAAATTGAAAGAAGAGCCGGAGTCAGTCACAAGTCCACCAGAGAACATCCATGGACGAGAGCATCAATTTACTTCTGGTAGTCGTTTGGCATTATGGCAGGGGGCTGTAAAGATGGGAAGTGAAAAATTCTTACTAGGATATAGTAATCGCAATATCACCGCTTATTATCCAAAGTTTTTTTCAGACTTACCCGCTGTTACTGAAAGTGCTCCAAGCTTTCATAATATCTATTTAACAATTTTTGTTTCAACGGGAATTGTTGGAGTTTTATGCTTCCTTGTAATTGTTTTTTATGTCGTCAAACGTTACCTTACGTTTATGTACAGCAGTTCAAATCTTGAAGCTAAGATAATTTTATTGATACCTTTAGCAATTTTGTTTCAGCAATTCTTCGAATCCTCAATCTTTTACACCGTCTTGGGATTTAACTTTGTCTTTTGGGCTTTCGTTGGTTTTGGTCTTGGTATTTGTAATCGTCAGTTACTTCATGACGAAGACGAGCTTACAGTGAGGTGAGACAGTATGATCCAGCATTTAAAACGTTTGAGAGAGTTATCGCTCAATGATTACTTAGCACTCATTATTTTTCCCTGCGCATATTTAGTGTCTATATTTTTTAAAAAGAAGAATAAGGATCTAATTCTGATTTGTGAGTCTGCATCTGAAGCCAGAGACAATGGTTACTGGCTGTTTAAATACATTCGCGAAACAGATCCAGAGGCCCATGTGGCTTATGTCATTAATTTCGACTCTCCGGATTACCATAAAGTTGAAAGATTAGGCCCTTGTGTACAATTCGGCTCCTTCAAGCATTGGGTATATTATTTATCTGCAGGTGTAAATGCAACAAGTCAAAAAGAGGGGAAACCGAATGCGGCGGTCTTCTATTTGTTGGAAATCATCTTGGGTTGGGTTAAAAATAAACAGGTTTTCTTGCAACACGGCATAACTAAGGATGAAGCAAGTTGGCTTTACTACAGGAACTCGAAGTTTTTAGGATTTATCTGTGGGGCAGAACCAGAATATCAAGAAATCAAAGCTCGGTACGGTTATCCTGAAGGAGCAGTTCAATATTTAGGTTTTACACGTTTTGACAATTTGCATGATTTTCGTGTGAATCCTAAACAAATTTTGGTGATGCCTACTTGGCGAGAATGGTTAGACGTCAAGACCGACGCTCATTATCAGTTCGAAGAAGGAGAAAGCTTTGAAGACTCAGAGTATTACCAAGCCTGGAATAATTTTCTAAATCATCCTGTTCTCCATCGTTTTCTTGGAAACAATGGCTTGTCCTTGATTTTCTATCCTCATCGAAACGTCCAGAAACACCTTCATAAGTTTGATCGTGGATCAAAGTATATTACTTTTGCGTCTTGGGAAGATTTCGACATTCAGACCTTAATGCAAGAATCCGCCTTTATGGTGACAGACTATTCCAGTGTGTTCATGGATTTCGCTTATATGCGTAAACCCATGGCATTTTATCAGTTTGATCAAGTGAAGTTCCGCGAGGGACAATACGGTGAAGGCTACTTTAGTTATGAAAAGGATGGATTTGGACCGGTGTTTACTGATGATGTCCTCCCACTAATCAATTACTTGTACGAATCCTATGAAGAAAATTTTGTTCTTAATGAACAGTATCAATCGCGGGTAAATAAATTCTTCCCACTTTATGATCAAAATAACTGCTTAAGAACTTACAATTATATAAAAACACTTCTCAAGAGAAGTGTTTAAACAATGCTAATCATTCGTTAATTCCTTGTCTAATATGTATTAGATAAGGAATTTTTGATTGGATTGATTTTCACAGTCTTCAATCAATCATCTTTTTATTACGTATTTAGTGGACCTTTGTTCCCAAAACACCGTAAGTCATTGAGTTTATCGCGAATTCAATATATGGTAGGTGCGCAATGCTTTTATTTAATAAGACTCTAAGTTTGTATTGAAAGGACTAAACATCGAAAAAACATATTTTTAATAAAACACTATTTTCATGTGCATTTGTTCTCTCGATGGTTGCTGCGCAGTCTGCCTCGGCAGAAGAAGTTGAAATTATCGAACCTGTGATCCAGGAGGATATTCAAGAAGCAGTCATTGAAGTCGTGGATGATCCAGCAGAAATTCCAGTAGATAGGACGTAATATCCTTAAACAATCCGCAAGAAATCGAGAATATAGAAGCAACGGAAGTCTCATACTCAGAAGAACCTGGTGACGATACCATAGAAGCATCAGATATTGAAGTTGACGTAAGCCAACCGTCAATGAAAAGCTCACTGAATAGGCAGATCCCAGAAGATCAAAATTTGCGAACTACATTCAGAGCTAAAGGATTCGAAGGTAAAGGGCTTATAGTAGAAGAGTACTCAAATAGCGCAAACACTTATTATAACATGACAGTTCTTCAAGGAAATTATAGTATCGACTCTTTACCTTGGGGGACACCGGGCTATCGGTATCTCGGAAGCACTCGGGATATTTTAGGGCAAGATGTTACAGTTGTGCAGGAGTCGGAATCAGGATTATACGCTGAAGTCTGTAACACTGCCAACGGTTATCTTGGCTGGGTGGATAAGCGCGCCTTTGATTACCGTGCGGTGAAGAGTTATGAATCCACAATTCTTTACCCAGGCTACAGTATTGATACGAAGCCTTGGGGGACCTCTGGATATACCACCAAAAGCCTCACTGATCGATACATGGACCAAAAAGTCCGCATTGTCATGGAAGACTCAAGCGGAAGCTATGCCTTAGCGATACACAACGGGAAAGAACTGGGTTGGGTGGATACGCGTAGTCTGGGAGATAGCTTTCCGCGTTTGGCACGTCCTTATTAGGCGTGGGTAAGCAGTGGCCGTTATTCAGTAGACAATAAACCCTGGGGTTCAAACGGCTCTCGTCGGTTAGGTTCCAGCAAGGCTATTAACCAACGCAAAGTGACAGTTCTCGCCCACAGTACGGAAGTAGGGAGCTCTTATTCATTCATCCAAGTAGTTGGAAAGAATCTCGGTTGGGTGGATAATCGTGCACTAACAGTTGCGGATTACACCGCACAAGTCCTCTCGCCAAAGTATAGTATTGATAGTAAGCCTTGGGGAGAGCGAGGGTTCCGCACTTTAGGCTCAAGTAGAGATCACTTATACCAAGAGGTTCACATTTTAGGCAAGAATTCGGACGGCTCCTACTTACTACTTGCTAACAATGAGAAGATCTTAGGATGGGCCGATCACAAAGCGATTAGTTCACCTTATGGTACGTTCGCAACCATTCATTACCGTGGATACAGCATGGATACCCCATTTTAGGTAGCGCGTCGACCTATGCTAATCGCAAAGTAACGGTTATTGGTAGTCATGGCTCCTATCGATTAATTCAAATTCCTGGCGGCAAGGTGCTGGGTTGGGTGGATGAAAGAGCGATCCGACTAGAAGGGGCTGCACAATTATTGGAAGAAGCAGCCAAGTACATCGATGTTATAAAATATTCACCCACACACCGACAAATGGTTAATGCTTATAACCGAGTGATTCCACGTCCTCTCGGATACACGTTACAGGTTTCTGACGATTGGTGTGATGCGTTCGTCACTTATATTGGAGATAAGCTTGGTATTTCTTCGTTGATTGGAAGAGAATGTGGAGTGGAACGCCACAAAAACATCTTTAGACGAAAAGGAATCTGGCAAGGATTCCATACGAATCCACTTCCTGGAGATATTATTACCTTCCACTGGGGTGGACAACGACATGGCTATGCTCATCACATTGGATTTGTTGAGTCTGTGAAGGATGGGGAAGTCATTACAATTGAAGGGAATACAACCGTCAATAATGTTAGTCAAGTTGCTCGTAAGACTTATTCTCTGAATTCCAGATTTATCCAAGGATATGCTAGACCAAACTACTCTTCGATAAAATTCTAAGCAATTGACGATAAGAAAAGTTCAAGGATATCAAGGCTAAACACACGATGCAATTAGAAACTGAAGTAGCCTCCTAAAGTCAGATAAAGATTTAGGAGGTTATTTTTATGTGCGATATTTCTTCTAGGTTTTTTAGAAAGCATTTTTTCGCTGTGAGGTCGATGTAATAGTACACCAATTATTTTGTCATGTGTTGATTGTTGGATGAAAGGAATAAGCACTGAAGAAGCACATTTTTAACAGAGCACTATTTTCATGTGCATTTGCCTTCTCGATGGTTTCAGCACGGTCAGCCTCGGCAGAAGATGATACTCTCAAACTCTTTTATAAGAGAGATGGCTCAACTCTCTTTAGTTTGTCTGGCTTTTTGATTATAATAACTGTTGTATATAAAGGATGGGTGTTATGAAGGAACCAATTATTAGCATCGAGAATTTAACATTTAGTTATTCACAAGAAACTGGCAAGGTGTTTGATGATTTCTCTCTTGAGGTTGCTCAAGGAGAATGGTTAGGAATTATTGGGGCCAATGGATCGGGTAAATCCACCTTGGCCAAGTTGATCGTCGGGTTAATCGAAGCAGATGCTGGAGAAATTTATGTGGACGGCTTGTCGCTGAATGAAGAAACCGTTTGGGAAATCCGCCGTAACATTGGCATGGTTTTTCAAAATCCGGACAATCAGTTTGTGGGAGCGATTGTTGAAGATGACGTTGCCTTTGGTCTAGAAAATCTCGGCGTCGAACGTGAAGAAATGGTTCGGCGAGTGAATGACGGATTGACACAGGTGCGGATGAAAGATTATGCCACTAGTGAACCTGTAAAGCTTTCGGGCGGTCAAAAGCAGCGCGTAGCCTTGGCCGGTGTGATTGTTTTGCGTCCCAATATCGTGATCCTTGATGAAGCCACAGCCATGTTAGACCCCAAGGGACGCCAAGAAATGATTCAGGTGGTTCGAGAACTGAAGCAAGAATATGGTTTAACGGTGATTTCTATCACCCATGATGTAGAAGAGGCGAGTTTGGCGGATCGTTTAATTGTTCTAGATAAAGGTAAAATCGCTGGCGATGGGGCTCCTGGAGATATTTATGCCCGCGCCAATTTGGAAGATTATGGATTAGATTCACCTTTTCATACCAAAGTTCAACAAGAACTTCGAGCGAAGGGTCTGCCTGTTCCCGGTCATTATTTATCAAGAGAGGAGTTATTAGCTTGGATTCGGCAATATCTATCAAGGGCTTAGGTCATACCTATCAAGCCGGCACGCCAATGGCTGTCCCTGCCATTTATGACATTGATCTAGATATTTCTCGCGGAAAGATTACTGCGGTGATCGGTCATACTGGATCTGGCAAGTCTACTTTGATTCAGCACTTGAATGGACTTTTACGTCCTACGGTAGGCCGTATTCAAGTGGATGATTACGTCTTGACGGCTGACAAAAAGAGTCGATCGTTGAGGGATCTTCGGCACAAAGTCGGGATCGTCTTTCAGTTTCCAGAGTCGCAACTTTTTGGTGAAACGGTTTTGGAAGATGTTATGTTTGGCCCTTTAAATTTCAAGAAAACACCTGAAGAAGCAGAGAAGGTTGCTCGAGAAAAGCTAGCCCTTGTTCATATTGGCGAGGAGCTTTTTGAGCGTTCTCCCTTTGAATTAAGTGGTGGACAGATGCGGCGCACGGCTATTGCTGGCATCATGGCTTTAGAACCCGAAGTTTTAGTCTTGGATGAGCCAACAGCAGGATTGGATCCAAAGCGCCATTCATTAATGATGGAAATGTTCCAAAAAATTCAACGGGAAGAGGATTTGACCATCGTGTTGGTCACCCATCAAATGGATGATGTGATCAAGTATGCCGATGAAGTAGTAATTCTTGAAGAAGGAACCGTTATTCGTCAAGGAACTACGGAAGATATTTTCAGAGATTCTGATTGGTTGAGTTCTAAGCAACTGGATGTTCCTGAAAGCGTTAAATGGTTGAATGATTTGGATTTGGCACCCGATGGGGGATTGCCCAAGGATGCTTCAGGAGTTGTGGAGAGAATATTGAGGGAAAGCCATGTTTAATAATTTATTGTTAGGACGATTTATTCAAGGCAACTCTTTCATTCACCGCTTGGATCCACGCACCAAACTCTTTGCCAGTTTTTATTTTATCGTGTTGGCACTTTTGGCCAACAACTGGTGGACCTATGGATTGGCAGGGGTGTTTGTTCTTCTAGGTGTTTTGAGTTCGGGAATTTCGTTGAAATATTTTCTGGACGGTCTTCGTCCCATGTTATTCATGGTTTTATTCACGGTCGTTTTTCAGGTTTTTTTTAGTACTGGTGGCGACGTGTATTTCGAATGGGGGGTCTTGAAGGTAACCTCTGCAGGTGTACGTAACGCGGTCTTTATATTTATCCGTTTGGTTTTGATTATTTCTATGTCTACCCTTCTAACACTGACGACTTCACCTTTACAACTAACCGATGGCATAGAGAGTGTCCTTAGGCCTTTGGAGAAGGTCGGATTCCCTGCCCATGATGTAGCCATGATGTTATCGATTGCCTTGCGTTACGTACCAACACTTTTAGATGAGACCAGCAAAATTATGAACGCTCAAAGAGCTCGCGGGGTGGAATTTAATCACGGGTCTTTAAGGGAACGCATCCAGGCCATGGTTTCCATTATGGTGCCACTCTTTGTAAGCGCCTTTAACCGAGCAGAAGAAACCGCCCTAGCGATGGAGGTTAGAGGTTATCGCGGTGGAGAAGGACGCACGACTTTTCGTGAACTGTCCTTTAAACACGAGGATGCCTATGTGCTCGTTGCGCTATTAGTCCTGACGGCGGGTATGGTGTTTTTGAGAAATGGATAAACCTAACGGAATTCGTTATGCTTGTTTGATTGAGTATGATGGAACGCCTTATGTGGGTTTTCAAATTCAAGAGAACGGACGAAGCGTGCAAGCAGAGATTGAAAAGTCCCTGGCGCGTATGGCTAAGTTGCCCAAGGGTGAACGTATTCAGGTTCATGGGTCTGGGCGAACTGATTCTGGAGTTCATGCTCTCGGACAGGTCATTCATTTTGATTATCCTGCCTACTTGGAACCAGATGTATTTGTCAGGGCCATGAACACTCTCATGGATCGTTCGATTCGCATGTTGGAAGCTCGAGTGGTGACCGAAGATTTCCATGTTCGGTATTTGGCCAAGGAACGCGAATACCTTTACCGCATCGATACCAGTCGCTATTCAGATCCTTTCAAACGCCTTTATACGCTCCATCACCCTTATTCACTGAACATCGATCATATGCAATCTGCTTTGAATGATTTAATTGGTACCCATGATTTTACGAGTTTTTGTTCGTCAAAGACCGATAAAGAAAATCTTGAAAGAACGCTCTATGTCGCAAGGGTTGAAAGAGATTTTGAAAATCAAGAAGTCCTTATTCGTTTACGGGGCAATGGTTTTTTGTACAATATGGTAAGAATCATTGTTGGTACCTTGTTACAAATCGGCAATGGGCGCAAACCGGTGGACGAATTTCGTCGACTTCTTCAAGTCAAAGACCGCGATGAAGGAGGACCGACGGCACCTCCTCATGGTTTGTACCTTTTAAAGGTTTATTATGATCAAGAACTATTTCTCGAGAGTGAGGCCGATGAATGAAAATTAGAAAAGCAACCGTTACGGATATTCCTGCAATGATGGAAATTTTTGATTATGGACGAGAAGTCCAAAGATTGTTCGGTAATCCCAATCACTGGGATGCGAACTATCCCAGTGAAGAATTGATCAAAGAAAGATATCGCCAGTGGCTTATTACATTCAAAAAGAGCCTATCGCATCATTTTGATGGGACAGGCTCTTTTTCTTTTGATTAAATAACGGCAAATCCAAGAACGTTCCGGAAATGGTTGAGGGCCCACTCGTGCCCTTCAGCACTAAAGCTGGCGACCCCTTCTTGATGAATATAGACTTTGAAACCAAGATTAAAAGCATCAATGGCGGTATGTAAGATACAAATTTCCGTACTGACGCCTACCAGATGAAGTTCGTTGATCTGACGCTCGCGTAACTTGATGAACAGGTCAGTTCCTGCAAACGCAGAATAACGAGTCTTCATTCGGTGCAGCGTTTGTGGACTGTCTTGAATCGACTCATAAAACTTCTGCAAGTCCCCATACATCTCTTGGCCAGGGGTTCCAGCCAGGTTGTGAGGCGGGAAGAGCTGTGTTTCTGGGTGATAGGGATCATCTGGTTCGTGCTCATCCACCATAAAGGCGAGATAATCTCCGGCTCCATAGAATCCTTCGGCCAGTCCTAAAATATAGGCATGGAGGTCTTGACCAGGTTTTCCAACGGTTAAGGCCCCTTCGTCCGCGATGAAGTCGTCCGTATAATCAATAATTAATAAAGCGCGTTTCATCCAAGTCTCTCCTTTAAATAGTTTGCTCGTCATTATAACAGACTTTATTCGAAAAGTCTCGAATGATCTGTTACCCTTAAGATAATCGATAAAGAAGGAGAATTGCCATGGAATTTTATCAGTTATCCGACGGACACACCATCCCGAAGATTGGGTTTGGTACCCACCCCATGAGAGGCCAGCAGGCCGTTGAAGTCATGGAAAGTGCTTTGCAGAAGGGTTATCGCTTAATCGATTCGGCTTTTAACTACGACAATGAAGGAAGTGTGGGGCGCGCCATTCGAAACACTGATGTTTTGCGCGATGAGATCACGGTTACTTCCAAACTGCCGGGGCGTTATCATGCCTACGATTTGGCGACCCAAGCCATTGAGGAATCCCTCTATCGTTTAGATTTGGACCATATTGATCTTTATTTGATCCATTGGCCCAATCCTTTAGAGAATTTGTATGTGGAGGCTTGGCAAGCCATGATTGACGCTCAAGAACGTGGCCTCATTCGTTCCATAGGGGTGAGTAACTTCTTGCCTGAACACCTGAAACGTTTAGAAGAAGAAACCGGCGTTTTACCGGTCGTAAATCAAATTGAATTAAACCCCTATTTCAATCAGGCGGAACAGCGATCGGTGGACACCAAAAAAGGAATTATTACGCAAGCTTGGAGTCCGCTCGGACGTGCATCTTCTGTTCTAGAAGAACCGATCTTGCTTGAAATTGCCCATGCCCATCACCGAACTGTTGCGCAGATTATCCTGCGTTGGATGGTGCAATCTGACATCTTGCCCATCCCCAAGTCCAGTCATTCAGAACGTCAAGCAACGAATCTTGATGTTTTTAGTTTTGAACTTACTCCAGAAGAGATAGCGTTAGTCGACCAACTTCATCGCCCAACTGGGCGCCGAGAAGGGATGCACCCATCCCTTCATCAAGAATTTTAATCGTTTATTTGAAAGCGACGATCAGACGCTTTTTTCTTGAAAAATCATTCAATTTAGAACACATAGAATTAACATATTCCGAAAGTAAACATCAAAAATAAAATGAAAAGATGCTATCCGGACAATATTTCCATCTTTTAGAGGTGAAAACACCTGTTTTTTTAGAGTTTTTATAATGTTTTTGACCGGTATTTTCCCAATATTTATAAGGGTTAAGGACACTTTCGCGATCTTTAAACCTGTATAAAACTTGTTGTTAAGCCTTTTAAGTGGTAAGTTATTAATGTGGAACCTAGGAGGATTTTAATTATGATTGAATTTATAAATGTTGAGAAGATTTATCCAGGAGCTAGCGAAAAAGCTGTTTCAGATTTCAACTTAAAAATTGAAGATGGAGATTTTGTCTGTATTATCGGAACGTCAGGTTCTGGTAAGACCACGACAATGAGAATGATTAATCGGATGACTGAACATACAAGTGGGCAAGTCTTGATCGATGGCGAAGATGTCATGGACCAGGACCCAGTTGAATTGCGCCGCCGCATCGGGTACGTCATCCAAAACGTTGGGTTAATGCCCCATTTAACGATTCGCGATAACATTACAATGGTTCCACGTTTATTGGGTTGGAGCGAAGAGCGTCAAGATGAAACGGCGCGTCGTCTCATTGGTCTGGCGGAGTTACCAGAAAGTTACTTAGACAATTATCCCCATGAATTATCCGGAGGACAGCAACAAAGAGTTGGAGTCGTTCGTGCTTTAGCTGCGGATCAAGACATCATTTTGATGGATGAGCCTTTAGGGGCCCTTGACCCGATCACCCGTGATTCCTTGCAGGAATTGATCAAAGGATTGCAAGAAAACTTAGGCAAGACCATTGTCTTTGTAACCCACGACATGGATGAAGCTTTGCACATGGCGACTAAGATTGTCATTATGAGTCATGGTGAGATTGTACAGGTTGGAACTCCTGCAGAAATTTTAAATAATCCAGCCAATGATTTCGTCCGTGAATTTATTGGGCAAGACCGCTTGATCGAAACAAGTGCGGATGTCACGACTATTAAAGAAGTAATGAATGAAAATCCTGTCACTGTGACACCAGGAGAATCCCTGCAAGATGCCTTGCGCCTCATGCGCGACAGACGCGTAGACTCCGTGTTAGTGGTTGACAAGCAGAACTACTTAAAGGGAATTGTCGAACTGGCAGACATTCAACGACGTGCCCGTTCGGCCACCAGCGTTTCGGACATCATGCGAACAGATCTGTATACAGTCAACCAGAACGCTTTAATTCGTGAAACGGTTCAAAAGATTTTACGCCGCGGAATTTCACACATTCCAATTGTCAATGATTTCTATCAACTGGTAGGAATTGTGACTCGAGGAACCCTAGTAGATGTGGTTTATAACGCTATTTGGGGCGACAGTGGTGAAGTGACAGAGGAATCTACGGAAGCCTATCCCACATCCGAGGACATTGAAAATCTCAGTGAGGAGGAATAAGCATGGCTGAATTTTTCCAACAACATGGCGCAGACATTGTGACACTAACCATGGAACACATTCAGATATCATTGCTCGCTTTATTCCTAGGCTTAATAGTCGCAGTTCCTGCCGGCTTGATCTTGACGCGTTTGCCCAAGGTTGCAGATGTTGTTATGTCTTTGGCAGGCCTTTTTCAGACCATTCCAACACTGGCGCTCTTAGCCTTAATGATTCCTTTCTTGGGAATCGGTAAGGTTCCGGCAACGATTGCATTGTTCATCTATTCACTCTTACCCATCATGCGTAATACCTACATTGGAATTGAAGGGGTCGATAGGGACTTAAAAGATGCCGCAAAGGGACAGGGCATGACGGATTGGGAAGTTATCACCCAAGTGGAAATTCCCATGGCCATGCCAATCATTATGGCGGGTGTACGTTTATCGGCGGTTTATGTGATTTCTTGGGCCACGCTTGCTGCTTATATTGGCGGTGGAGGGCTTGGAGAGATTATCTTCGTTGGTTTGGATTATTATGACATTGGAATGATCCTTGGTGGAACGATTCCCGTCACAGTCTTAGCTTTACTTGCCGACTACTTGCTGGGCCTTTTAGAGAAACGCTTGGACCCTATGGCAAGTATTCGCCCAAGTGGATCCTAAGCATCTAATTCAATCCCTTGGAGGTGGAATGAATGGAAGATTTAAATGTTTTTCAACAGTTTTGGTATTATACGTCGAATAACTTTGGCTATATCCTGGCACAATTTTGGCGTCACTTTTTAGTGTCTGCCTATGGTGTCTTATTCGCATCAATCGTCGGGGTTCCTCTAGGAATCTTGTTAGAGAAGTGTCGAAAATTAGCCCCCTGGGTATTCGCGCTTGCCAACATATTACAAACAGTTCCTGCTCTGGCCTTAATGGCAATCATCATGATTTATCTAGGGTTGGGAGTTAACACATTAATTGTCGTCATTTTCCTATATTCCTTGTTGCCAATAATTCGAAACACCTACACTGGTATGGCAACTTTGGATCCGGACGTTTTGGAAGCGGCTACTGGAATGGGAATGACAAATTTTCAACGCTTACGTATGGTTGAATTTCCCTTAGCTTTATCAGTCATTATGGGTGGTATTCGAAACGCGCTGGTTGTAGCGGTGAGTATCGGAGCCATCGGAACCTTTATTTCTGCTGGAGGATTGGGAGATATTATCGTACAAGGAACCAGTGCGACGAATGGAGCAGGAATTATTCTTGCAGGTGCTCTTCCAACAGCCCTAATGGCCATTATTGTCGACGTCGTCCTTGGATGGGTTGAGAAACGGTTCACTGTTTCTTCTTAAGAAGCAGGGAGAATCGTTGCTACACTCAATTTATGAACGCAATGAGTTGTCATTCGTTCGACGAAAGGATAGGTAGAGATGAGAATTAAGATAAAGACACTGATACAACGACTTGCTTTACTAATGCTCGTCTTCTTCATGACGGCTTGCCACCTACCAGGTCTGCCAGGCTCGTCAGAGGGCTCCATTAAGATTGCTGGTTTTTCTTCTACGGAAGGGAACACCATGCTGGAAATTGTGGCCCAATTAATCGAAGAAGAAACGGATTATGAAGTAGAGCGAATTAGAAACTTAAGCGCCAGTTACATGATGCATCAGGCCTTGCGCCGTGGGGATGCAGACATTTCTGCCATCAACTATACTGGGAATGACTACGTAATCATCTTGGGATATGAAGCAGAAAATGACCCAACAAAAGTCTACGAAACTGTTCGTGACGAGTACCGCAAAATGTATAACTGGAAGTATTACCCAACCTATGGCTTTGAGAACACCTACGCTTTTGTTGTCACCGAGGAATTTGCCAGCGAGAATAACCTTCAAACTGTCAGTGATTTAGAAGTTATTGCCGGCGACTTGAAAGTCGGAACGGACCCACAGTGGCCGACCCGAACGGGGGATGGGTACCCAGCCTTTAAGGAAATTTACGGGTTTGAAATCGGTGACTTAGTCCCGATGAACATTGATTTGGTGTATGATGCGCTGATTTCTGGATCTGTCAATGCCATTGTAGGTTATACAACCGACGGTCGAATCCCGAGCTACGGGTTGACGGTCTTGGAAGATGACCGAGGTATATTCCCCGCTTATGATGCGGTTGCTACTGCCAAACAAGATACCTTGGATGACTTCCCAGGAGTCGATGAAGTGATTAGTCGCCTGGAAGGCAAGATTTCTACCGAGAAAATGCAGGAGTTCAACTATGAAGGAAGTCATAACCTTCGTGAACCCGTTGAGCTTGCCCGTGAATTTCTCAAAGAACATAATTATTTCAGGGATTAGTCATTTTAGCAGAACCTATGAAGGGGTTCTGCTTTTTTCTTATAGTAGATAACTTCTAGGGAGTGGCTGAAGTTGTTACTGTTTTTTTGTAGAAGGAAGAAGATTTAATAAAAAGATTTGAGGAATGATGATGATAATTAATACACACACGGTCCGTGGCACCCCTTTATTGGAAGTTGTTCCAGAAGATCAAGAGGGTCAGCCTTTACCTTTGGTGTTTTTTCACCACGGGGGCACCAATAAGAAAGAAGTAGTGATTGGTTATGGCGTAGAATTGGCCAAGCGAGGCTTTCGAGTGATTCTTCCTGACGTCTTGCACCATGGTGACAATGACTTCAAAGAGTTAAGGTCTCCTGTTGACTATTTACCGGTCTTAGAAGACGCTGTGAGGCGCCACCCTTATTTGATCGACTACTTCCAAGAAGTGATTGCGGATGATTACGTGGCCTCAGCAGGCCTGTCTTTAGGAGGTAAGATTACCAACATGTTGATGGTGGCAGATCCGGATCTCAAGGCTGGTGCATCTCTTATGTGTGGAGTTGCTTTGACGGATTTTTGGCAGTATTTTTATGATACTGTTCAGGCCCAAAGGGAAGAGGATAGCTCACCTTTGAGTGAACATCCGTCCGGTAATTTCATTCAGGCGCATGACCTCTCCAGGCATTTGGAGTTGGTCAACGGCCGTCCCATGTATTTCTGGCATTCCAAAGATGATCATTGGGTGCCTTTTAGATACGCCTATTATCCTGTGAAGAAACTCAAAAATTTGCCAGAAGGAAAACGTGTTATATTCACCATCACAGATGGGGATGAGCACGTAGTACCGAAGACGGTTGTGTCTGAAATGGCCGACTTTCTAAAAAATAGCTATGACACCTACTGCCAAGAAAGGAGCCAATAATGAGAATTCAACGTGTAGACATTGATGGGATTCCGGCTTTGGAGGTCGCTCAGAAATCTCAATGGGACCAGCCACTTCCCTTGGTAGTTTTCCAACATGGAGGAACGAATGACAAAGAAGTCGTGGCGGGATACGGGGTAGAGTTGGCCAAGCGGGGCTTCCGTGTGGTCCTGCCGGACGCTTTGAAGCATGGGGAAAACAATTACGCACCCATTCGTCAAATCTCGGATTATTTTGAAGTGTGGGAAGATGGTGTTTACCGTTTGCCTCGCATTCTAGATTATTACCGTGAATCCATTAAAGATGATTTTATTGGCGTGGGTGGTCTGTCTTTGGGCGGTTACATGACCAATATGCAAATGGTCAAATACCCAGAAATTTCTGCGGCGGTCAGCTTGATGGCCGGGGTAGATACTGCCGGGGCTATCCGAACGAGTCTGAGTAAAAGGCATGGACAACGCGAGGAGTCCGTTTTGCCATTGGAGGATTATCCCCACAGTCAGGTACTGATTGATTATAATTTGGGTGAGAATTTAGAGGCTCTTAATGGTCGGCCGATGTATTTCTGGCATTCCAAGGATGATCATTGGGTACCTTTCCGATTTACCTATTATCCACTCACAGATAACCGAGCCCTTCCGACCTTGGACCAGGTCGAATTCAAGATTACGGATGGTGACGAGCATGTGGTTCCTTGTCATGTGTTTGAACGTCAAGCCAGTTTTATGGAAGAGGCTTACTTGAAACATCTAGAAAAGAGGCAGGAATCATGATCATCACCCAGCGATCCATCCAAGGTCAACCTGTCTTGGAAATCCAACGCCAGGAATTAGCAGGTGAAGAAGCGCCTCTGGCTGTCTTCTATCACGGTTGGAGCAACAACAAGGTCGTTGTAGCACAAGCTGGCATTGAATTGGCACGGCGTGGTTTTCGCGCAGTTCTGCCCGACGCCCTGTACCACGGAGATTATCAACCCAAAGAATTGGATGCTGTGATGGACTTGGTGCCAGTCATTGAAGATTCGGTCAATAATTTCCCCAACATTGTTGCCACCTACCAAGCGCAGACGACCGATGACTTTGTGGCCGTCGCCGGTTTATCCATGGGGGGTTCTATTACCAATCTTTTGATGACTCAAGAGTCAACCATTGATGTGGCAGCTAGTTTAATGAGCACGCCGGCCAGCGAAGAATTTTTGAAATTTTATTTCAGTGCCATCCTCAGCCAGCAAGAGCGTCTTTTATCAGACCTTCCGGCAGATTCTTTAACGGTGAAGAGTTTCAGTGATTATGATTTATCCTTGAATGGGGCAACCATCAATCATCGGCCCATGTACTTTTGGCATTCCAAAGATGACGACTGGGTTCCTTTTAACTTTGCTTTCCAAGCCATCAAAGCTTTACAATCTCTGCCAGAAGGAGATAACATTGAGTTTCGCATGACGGAACACGATGGCCATGTGGTTCCTTACAAAATTTTCGTAGAAATGGCCGATTTCCTTTTAAAAGTCTACCAAAATCGTCATGCATAAGATGATCCACTCCGATTAAAGCAAGAGGCTTTAATCGGAGTTTTTGTCTGTGTAAGATTCAGTCCGAATGATGGGAATGATCATCGGAACGGATGCTTACTTCTTCGGATGCTTACCGCCGATTGTGGAAGTTTGCCAGGCCTTTGGAATTGACGGTATTAATGCGGGCATGACAATGTTGATTGGTAAGAACATTTCTCTGATGTTAAGCCCGCTCGTGCCAGCCACTTTCTTGGCACTGGGTCTCTTGGATAACATGGATCTTGGCCGGCATAGCAAGTTCAGTTTCAAGTATCTTCACGTCGTCTCCTTATTAATGATTGTTTCGGCCATCGTGCTCGGTGTTGTCACATTGAATTAAGGAAATAAAACAGAGCCAGTGGTATCATGAGATGTCGCTGGTTATTTTTGTCAACATAAAAAGACCATCCTTAGTTTTTTCAAGGAATGGTCATTGGCTTTATTTCAATTGTAAAGCTCGATAACTGAGTGCTCGTTCAATGTCTTGAAGTTCTTGTTCGATGTGTAAATAATCTTTCTCTGCTTCTTCCTGGGTCGTTCGTTTGAATTGGAAACGATCTCCAGGCTTGAATTGAGCCAAGCGCGCCGTATCAACGATGATTGTCTGAGCAATCAACGGGTATCCCGCGACTGTTTGGTGGTCGGCCATCAACACGATGGGTTGACCTTCGGGTGGCACTTGCACACTTCCGCGGTTAACGACCTCAGAGATCATCTCTTGAGGAGTTTCCATCTCTAAGGGAGTCTCTGAGTCAAGGCGGTAGCCCATGCGGTCTGAATTCAAGGTGATTTCGTAATAATTGGTCAGGAAGTCGATAATAGCTTCCTTGCCGAACAAGTCATACTGCAAGCCCGGCAAGACTCGAATGGGTGCGTAAAGATTTTCGGGTAAGAGGTGGGATTGTGAGACGAACCAATCAGGAGCAGCGAAGTGATCCTGAGTATGGGACAAGAGAATTTCTTGAGACTTTATGGCAGTGGGAGTAGGCTCTCCCAGATGAAGGAGGTCATTGGTTTGAAGTGCGCGGCCTTCAAAGCCTCCAATTTTAGAACGCAAATAGGTACTCTTGCTATTCATAACTATTGGGACGTCGAATCCTCCAGCGACGGCCAAATAGGCCCGACAACCCACTGTGGGCTGATTGAATTGAAGAATAGCTCCTGCACGAACGGCCACCGGTCGCCTCATTGGAACGGCCTTTCCATCAATGGTGGGATGGAAATCAGCGCCTGTAATGGCAATGAGGTTGTCCTCTGTAAAGACCATGGTTGGTCCCACTAAGGTGATTTCGAGGGCCCCCTCGTTATCGTCGTTATAGACCAAGAGATTGGCCAGACGCAAGGAATATGGATCCATGGCACCTGAGGTGAGGACGCCATCGTTTCGGTAGCCGATCCGGCCACAGTCTTGGATGGTAGTCAGTAATCCTGGTTGCATAATGCTGAGACTCATTCTGGACGTCCTCCTTTTCGATAACGCTTATAATCTTCCAGAGAAACTTGCTTGAATTTCACACGGTCTCCGGCTTGGAGCAAGTTGGGCTGTTCGCGGTTAGGATCAAACAAGTCCACGGCACTTCGACCAATTAATTGCCACCCACCGGGTGTGCTGATGGGGTAGGCGCCGGTTTGTTGTCCGGCAATACCGACGCTTCGAGCTGGAATAGCCAAGCGAGGTGTATCTTTTCGAGGAGTGGCTATGGATGGGTCCAAGCCTCCTAGGAAAGGAAACCCCGGACTGAAACCAATCATGTAGACCAAGTATTCTCCCGCTGTGTGACGCTTGATCACTTCATCGGTGGTTAGCCCGTGGTAGTCCGCGACGTATTGCAGATCTGGCCCAAATTCCTCGTCATAACACACGGGAATTTCTACCAAACGTGACGGGGTGGAGGTGACAGATTGCGCCAATTGGACATAGGTGTCCAGGATATGGCTCACCGTTTCAAAAATCGTCTGATCGCCGTCAGGAGAATAGTGTTGAGCGACTTCCGAAAGTTCGTAGAAAACTGCCAAGCTTCGGTATGAAATCACATATTCCACAAAACCATGAAAAGGATGCTGATCCAAGTAATCCGCCAAGCGTTTGACGCGGGCATGGATGTCGGGATCAATGGCATCGCCAAAAGATACCAGGAGGCAATTCTCGCCCAAAGGATTGATTCGATGCAATTGTTCAGACATGGGATACCCTCCTAGTTGAAGAAGTTAATAATTGTAATAATACTCATATAGGCTGTCAGTGCAAAAACGATCCAGCCGAAGATGGCTAACCAAAGAGGATGTTTATAGGCGCCAAACAGTTCTTTTTTGCGCAAGGATAAGAGCATGGCTCCTAGAATGATTGGTAAGATTAATCCGTTCAAGGTTCCAACAATGACCAAGACTTGCGCCGGTTGCCCGATGGTAAAGAAGGCAGTGGCAGAGATGACAATAAAGGCCATAATAATTTTGTTGCGATGCTCGACAAAGAAATCACCAAAGGATGATAAGAAGGATACGGATGTATAGGCCGCACCAATCACCGATGAAACAGCTGCGGACCACATCACCAATCCGAAGATGCGATAACCAAAGTCACCGGCTGCCAATTGGAAAACAGAGGCCGCAGGGTTATCAGGGTTTAGTGTATGCCCCGCAGTGATGACTCCAAGCGCAGCAAGGAAAAGAACGACGCGCATAATGGTCGAAATTCCAATTCCAGTGACAGCACTTTGAGTAATTTCTTTGACGTTCTCTTCTCCTTGGATACCGGCGTCTAGAAGGCGGTGCCCACCAGAGAAAGTAATGTAACCACCAACGGTTCCTCCGACAATGGTTAAGATCGCATTGACATCAATTTTAGTAGGAGCAACGGTGCGAATAACTGCTTCCGCAAAAGGTGGATTGGAGGCGAAAGCAACATAAATGGTTAAGAGAACCATGAGGGCACCCATAATTTGGGTAAATTTATCCATCAGTTGTCCTGCTTGTTTGGATAGGAAGATAGAAATAGCAATGGCCGCTGAAATAAGGGCGCCAGTTTCTGGAGAAATTCCTAGCAACACTTGCAGGCCAAGACCGGCTCCGGCAATGTTTCCGATGTTGAAGGCCAAGCCACCAATGACAATCAGAATAGAGATGAAGACGCCCAGTCCAGGTAGAACTTTGTTGGCGATTTCTTGGCCTCTTAAGCCCGTGACACCGATGATGCGCCAAATATTCAATTGCGCACCGATATCGATGATGGTGGCAGCAAGAATAACGAAGCCAAAGTTTTCTAGCAATTGTTCGGTAAAGACGGTTGTTTGAGTCAGAAAGCCTGGGCCAATGGAAGAGGTTGCCATCAAGAAAGCGGCTCCTAAGAGAACTCCCAGACGATTATTTTTATTTTTTGACATGATGTTTCACCTTTCTAAATCAAAGCTTCTTGTTGAATGCCCGCGGCGGTTAATGCACGGCTTATTTCTCGCACTAAATTTAGGGCTTGATCTGTATCGCCGTGGACACAAATGCTGTCAGCTTGTATCGCAATGACACTGCCATCTTCCGCCGTGACGGTGCCGTCTTGAACCATTTGCAGAACCTGCTTGACGGCTGTCTGCGGTTCTTGGATGACTGCATGGGGTTTGGATCGACTAACTAAACGCCCGCGGGCATCATAGGCACGATCTGCGAAGACTTCGCTGGCAACAGGAAGACCGATGTCTTTGCCGGCACGAATATGTTCGCTACCCGCCAAACCCATGAAAATAAGTTCGGGGTTGATGTCATAGATGGCTTGGGCAATGGCTTTTGCCAAGTCGTAATCGTCGTAAGACATGTTATACAATGCGCCGTGGGGTTTCACGTGTTGCAATTTGCCGCCGTGAACTTTCACGAAAGCATCCAGAGCACCTACTTGATAGACCACCATTTCATAGGCTTCTTTGGGCGTAATCTGCATGGCTCTGCGTCCGAACCCTTCTAAATCATTGAGGCCGGGATGCGCACCGATGGCAACGCCATTCTCCACGGCTTGCTGAACGGTGGTGTTCATGACGGCGGGATCTCCTGCATGGAATCCGCAAGCGATGTTGCAGGAAGTGACCAATTCTAAAATGTTGGCATCTCGACCGATGGTATAAGCGCCAAAGGATTCACCTAAATCGCTGTTTAAATCTACTTTCATAAGAATACTCCTTCCAACGATGAACAAATCGAACCTAACGATAGTAACAATTATAGCACGACCATATAAAACATCAACAAAATCACCAAAAAATACGATAAAAGCACAAACTCCTATGACAATGTCGTTAATTGCGTCGGTTTGCACATCGCATAAAAGGGTTTTACTCATGATGAGATGAGGATTGAATGCCTGTACATATTTTTTGCATAAGTAGAAAGGGTTAGATATAATAATAGTGTACAAAGATCATGAGGAGATGATAAAATTATGAAAAAGAAATTATTAAATGTGCTGGCATTTTTATCCTTCGGGGCACTGATTATTCCTGCGTTCGCGGTGATTGCAGAAGAAACTTCTTCAGAGGCGCCAGAGACTTCTGTAGAAGTCGAATCTTCTGAATCTTCTGAATCTGTTGAATCAGCACCAAGCGACTCAGGGTCATCTTCTGGTGAAGCATCGGCTTCTGATGAGGAATCAGGGTCAACGCTTGCAACTTCTCAAGAATCGGGCTCACTTTTAGAAGTGGCGACCGGTGACGAAGTTGAAGAATCAGACTTGCAAAAGTACTTCAAAGAAGCCGTTAGAAAGTTCAAGGAAGAGTATCCTGGAGCCGAAATTCTAACGATTGACGTTAAGAAAATTGAGAAGCTTGAAAACATGGTCGCCTACACTTTCGACATTGACGGTGCAGATGCTGAAATGGAATACGATTTCGAATACCATGTGGATGAGAACGGTAAAGGAACGGTTCAAAAGTCCCAAGAGACCAAATTAGACGTTGAAGACCAAGACATCGCTGCTAGAGCTGCCTTGACTTTAGAGGATTACTTGACCATCGACGAATTCAATGCTGTCATTGAAAAAGAGAACGCCGATGCCAATGTTCATGAGTGGACCATTGACCGCGACGACGATGCCAACTATCAAGCCGTTTGGGCCGCCGAATATAAGGATGGCACCGACAAGTTTGATATTGAAGTTGACGCCGAGAACGGAAAAGTTATCCGCTTAGAAAAAGACAACTAATAGAATTTTATAACCGCTACCTTCGGGTGGCGGTTTTTGTGTGAAATCAGTTTGATAAAGTCATCGTTCTTGATACTATTAAAGGAAAGAATTATGAAAGAGGATATCTATGTTACAGGATAAGAAAATTGCCCTATTCATGACCGGAGGCATCGCCAGTTACAAAGCGGCTGAACTCTCCCGTCAACTAATCAAAAAAGGCGCCCACGTACGTGTTGCCATGACCAGTGGTGCCCAAGCGTTTATCACACCTCTCACCATGCAAACATTGACCAAGTATCCGGTCTTGACCGATACCTTTGATGAAACAGATCCAACCTTGGTTCAGCACATCGATTTGGCTGACTGGGCCGACGTTGCTTTAGTGGCACCTGCTACTGCAAACATACTTAGTAAAATGGCCAACGGCATTGGCGATGAGATCGTATCGACAACCCTGTTGGCTGTCCATTGCCCGCGCGTCATCGCACCCTCCATGAATGAGAACATGTATTATAATCTCGCTACCCAACGCAACTTGCGCCAACTTCGAGAAGATGGCTATACCCTTATAGAGCCTGCGGAAGGCTTTTTGGCAGAAGGTTATTCTGGCAAGGGACGCTTACCAGATTTATCGGTCATTATTGAGGCGGTGGAAGATGTGGTGGCAGTTACGAAATGGAAGAAAATTCTCGAAGGTAAGAATGTGCTGATTTCCGCTGGGGGAACTCTGGAACGTGTTGATCCCGTGCGTTACATTTCCAATGACTCTTCGGGTAAGATGGGATATTCGCTGGCCAAGGCAGCGAAGCGATTGGGAGCCAATGTGCACTTAGTCTCTACTCGTCCTCAATTAGCTGTTCCTCACGGAGTGGAAGTTGAGTATGTGGAAAGTGCCCGCGACATGCAGGAGGCCATGGAAGGTTCTCTTGCTTGGTCGGACTATGCGGTGATGGCTGCAGCTGTCAGCGATTACCGCGTCAGTCACCCCAGTGAACAGAAAATCAAGTCCGATGGTTCTGATTTAACCATTCATTTGACTGAAAACCCGGACATTTTGGCCTCTTTAGCCACCAAGAAAACTCACGATCAAACCATTATCGGTTTTGCAGCGGAAACGGAACATGTCATCAAGTATGCCAAAGGCAAACTGCACAAGAAGAAAGCCGATTGGATCGTTGCCAATGACGTTTCTCAAGAAGCTACTGGATTTAACACCGATACTAATCAAGTCACGCTCTTAAGCAAGGAAGGTCAACTCATTGAGACCGGCCTTCTCTCCAAAGACGATGTGGCCTTAAGGATTTGGAAGATCATCGCTGAAGCAGAGGAGGATGACAGCCATGGGGCTTAAGGTAAGTCAACTCATCAGCGGTTATCGACAAACGCCTGTCCTCCACGAGGTCTCCTTCGAGATGAAAGTGGGACAAACCGTTGCCTTGTTGGGGCTGAACGGCGCTGGTAAATCCACGCTTTTGAAGACCATTCTAGGTTTACTACCGGCTCAGTCGGGTAGTGTCTCCATTAATGGAGTGTCAATTCAAGATAATCACCAAGCCTATGCCCAACAGTTGGCCTATATCCCAGAGACGCCGATTTTGTATGAAGAATTAACCTTGCGGGAACATCTAGACATGGTGGCCTTGGGCTACGGCATTCCTCAAGAGGTCGTCATGGAGCGAGCACTGCCTCTTTTAAAGATTTTCCGCTTGGAGAATCAACTGAACTGGTTTCCGACTCATTTTTCCAAGGGAATGACGCAAAAAGTTATGATCATCTGTGCCTTGGTGACGGATGCCAAGTTGTTGATCATTGATGAACCATTTTTGGGTCTTGATACTTTGGCCATTGAGCACTTCAAAGAGCTCTTGGTCGAAAGGGCTCAGGCTGGAACAATGGTCTTGTTCACGACACATTTGATGAGCATGGCGGAAGAGATGAGCAGTCGCTACCTTCTGTTGGAAGAGGGGCGGCTAGTAGCGGATGGGAATTTGGAGACTCTTCAAGAGATCCTGGACAAGCCCGGCAGGAACTTGCGTGATTTATATCTGAGCCTTGCTCAAGAAAGTCAGTCCTATGAATAATTTACATGAACTTTGGCAAGAGCGGGCTCGACGCTTACTCGCTTTTATTACCAAATATGGTCGTTTGGTCATCAATGACCATTTCTCCATCATTGCTTTCGTGCTATTAGGCTTTATGAGCTTTATTTATAAAGACCAACTCTTGATGGTAGAAAGTGTCCCCTTGGCAGAAATCCATTCGCCACTGGTGGTGATTCTATCCTTGTGGTTGACACTTCTACTGAATGTCGGCAGACCCATTTATTTTACAGAGAATGCTGATGCGAGCTATTTGTTTGCTCAGGGAGAAGCTTGGCAAAGCTTCTGGCGTCGTGGCTTCGGCCTGGCCTTTTTATTCCCAGTAATACTGATTCTGGTAGGTAGTGGAGTGGTCTTGCCATTTATCCGAGTGGCCACTCAGTGGGGAAGCTTGCAACTGGGCGCATTTCTGGCGGCCTTGTTAGTAATAAAAGCAGGAGAGTTCCTTCTGCGCTATGCAGCAATTTTCAATCAACGTCAGCTTCAGGGCCTCTTCCATTGGCCCTTACTTCTTAGCGGTTGTTACTGGTCCTTAATCGGTCTGAGTCTGTGGTTGGGGAGTCTTGCTGGAAGTGTGTGCATACTTGTGGGTGCTTTACTTATCTTGTGTCTGGCTCTATGGCAAGTTATCTATTTACGGAAACAGTGGCTTGATTTCGACTATGTCATTGAGGAAGAGCGCAGACGCGTAACGGCCTTGTACAAGTTTGTGTCCATTTTTGCCGATGTAAAAGCACTGGAACCATCCATCCATCGTCGCCAATATTTGGACCCTTTATTGAGGTTGCTCCAAAAAGTGTCTGGCGATCGTTATGGCTATCTTTATGCACGAGCACTGCTTCGACACAATGCCTACAGTGGTGTCTGGTTCAAGGTGCTTATCTTCATCAGCGCTCTATGCGTCATGACTCAGCAGGTATATGCTCTGTTAGGCTTGGGAGTGTTAGGATTCCTTTTCACTTTAATTCAATTGGTACCGCTGGCGAATTATCAACAACATAACCCTTTCCAACAACTCTATCCTCTCCAATCACAAGGAAGTCAAAGAAAAGCTTTGCAAAAGATCCTTTCTTTGACCTTAGTGATTCAAGGACTGGTATTTGCCGGCATCGGTTACTATCAAACTCAAAACTTATGGATGTTCTTTCTGCCCCTGATAGGTGGTTTATTGCCTTGGATCTATGTGCCTTTTTGGATGCGAAAACACCTATCTTGAGTGTAAGACTGATAGTATCGGCCTTAGAGGCTTGTCCGAAATAATTGCTAAAAAGAATCGCAGAAAGTACTTTACATCTGGTCCCTAGATGTAGTAGACTGGAGTCACTGGCACAATATGTTGTGTCTTGATAAGGTTTTACACACAACCTGTTGATGAGTTGTGCATAAATATGTCTACAAGGGAGTCATCCACATGTTAAAGCAATCTTTACCAAACCTATCCAATAAATTGGATCATCTAACCGTTATTAAACGCGATAAACGCGAAGTCGATTTCAATGCTGACAAAATTTATGAAGCCCTTACCAAGGCTGTCACCAGCGTAGAGGGCAGTCTTACTCCTACAAGAGCGGAACATTTACGTCAACTTGTTTTCGTCATTGAACAAGAAATCGTGGAACGTTTCGAGTCCAATGTTCAAATCTATGAAATCCAAAGCATTGTCGAACAAACGTTGATCAATGAGCATTTGAATCAAATCGCAGAAGCTTACATCCAATACCGCGTCAAACGCGATTTGGAACGCTCAGATGCTACCAATATTAACGCACGTATCCAAGATTTGATGGATGAAGAGCATACCTTGGTCAACGAGAATGCGAACAAGGACAGCCGTGTCTTCAACACACAACGAGACTTGACCGCTGGAATTGTGGCTCGCTCCATGGGCTTGAAGATGTTACCGCCGCACGTGGCCAACGCCCACCAAAAAGGCGAAATCCACTACCATGACTTGGACTACCATCCCTATGCACCCCTATCAAACTGTTGTCTGATCGACTTTGAGGGCATGTTAAGTCAAGGGTTCCGTATCGGAAATGCCGATGTTGAATCTCCTAAATCCATTCAAACGGCGGCAGCGCAAATGGCCCAAATCTTTGCCAACGTGGCGAGCTCGCAATACGGTGGAACTTCAGCCGACCGCATTGACGAATTATTAGCCCCTTACGCGGCCATTAATATGGAAAAGCACCGCGCCATCGCCCAGGAGTGGCTTGATGATGAGGCTAAGCGTGAAGAATACGTCATGGACCGTACCGGCAAAGATATTTACGACGCCATGCAAAGTTTGGAATACGAAATCAATACCTTATACACTTCTCAAGGCCAAACGCCTTTTACAACCTTAGGGTTTGGACTAGGGACACAGCCTTTGGAACGTGAGATCCAAAAAGCGATCTTGCAAGTTCGCCTTAAAGGAATCGGGAAAGAAAAGCGTACCGCTATCTTCCCGAAATTAGTTTTCACCCTTAAAAAAGGCGTCAACTTAGAAAAAGGCGATCCGAACTATGACATCAAGCAATTAGCCATCGAAACAGCTACCAAGCGTATGTACCCAGATGTCTTGAACTACGATAAGTTAGTCGAACTTACTGGAAGCTTCAAGGTTCCGATGGGGTGTCGATCTTTCTTGCAAGGTTGGAAAGATGCCCAAGGCAACGATGTGGTCAACGGGCGCATGAACTTGGGAGTTGTAACTTTAAACTTGCCAAGAATCGCCATTGAAGCTCAAGGGGACATGGACAAGTTCTGGAAGATTTTTAATGAGCGCATCGAGATTATTAAAGATGCCTTGGTCTACCGTGTCGAACGTGTCAAGGAAGCGACGCCAGAGAATGCACCGATCATGTACCAGCATGGAGCTTTCGGTAAGCGTCTCAAGCCGGAAGATTCCGTAGATGAAGTCTTTAAGAATAAACGAGCCACTGTTTCCATGGGTTACATCGGTCTATATGAAGTTGCTACGACTTTCTTCGGATCAGAGTGGGAAGGAAATCCTGAAGCCAAAGAATTTACCTTGGAAATTGTTCGCCGCATGAAGGAGTACGCCGACGAGTGGGGCGAGGAGTATGGCTACCACTTTAGTTTGTACAGTACTCCGTCAGAAAGTTTAACGGACCGCTTTGCGCGTATGGACAAAGAGGCCTTTGGATCCATCGAAGACATTACGGATAAAGATTACTACACGAACTCATTCCATTATGATGTACGCAAGAATCCAACTCCCTTTGAAAAACTTGATTTCGAAAAAGATTATCCAGAATATTGTTCCGGTGGATTCATCCATTACTGTGAATACCCCAACATGCGCCAGAATCCAAAGGCGTTGGAGGCCGTTTGGGATTATGCCTATGACCGTGTCGGATATCTCGGAACGAATACGCCTATCGATCATTGTTTTGAGTGTGATTTTGAAGGCGACTTCAAACCAACAGCTCGTGGTTTCGAGTGTCCACAGTGTGGAAACACTGATCCGTCTACCTGTGATGTGGTCAAGCGTACGTGCGGATATCTTGGAAATCCCCAAGCCCGTCCAATGGTTCATGGCCGTCACAAAGAAATTTCATCCCGTGTTAAACACATGGATCATGCCTAATAATGTTAAGACCAGACCTGTTGAGGTTTGGTCTTTTTGTGTTGAAATAAAACATTTGAACTTGTCCGATGTTTCACCTAAAAGCGTACGAGGGTTTTTCACAAACCGAAAACGTTTTCGGTTATACTAAAGGAAATCTTTTATTTATCAGGAGGAAACTTTATGTATTTTGTGGATAACGGCAAAGACAATTATGATGCGAGTTTGAACATCGCTTTAGAAACTTATTTGGTAGAGAATCCTCTAGTAGATGAGCCTATCTTACTTTTCTACATCAACGATCCTTCCATCATTATTGGGCGCAACCAAAACACCATTGAAGAAATCAACCAGGAGTATGTGGAGAAGCACGGGATCCAGGTGGTTCGTCGCATGTCAGGAGGTGGTGCTGTTTATCATGACCGCGGGAACTTCTCATTTTGTTTTATCAAAGATGATGACGGTTCCTTCCGGGATTTTGCCAGCTTTACAGCGCCGGTTATCGACGCTTTGCACAAGTTAGGTGTAGAGGACGCTCATTTAGAAGGTCGCAATGACTTATTGATTGGCGATCAGAAATTTTCTGGCAACGCGATGTATGCCAAGGATGGGCGAATGACTGCTCATGGAACCATTCTTTATGATGCGGACTTGGAGGCAGTGAATGCAGCACTGAATCCTAACAAGCAAAAAATAGAATCCAAAGGTATTAAGTCGGTACGTAGTCGCGTCACCAACATTCGACCTTTCGTCGATGATCAATACAAGGATTTAACCACGGAAGAGTTCCGTGACAGGATTCTCTTAGAAGTCTTCGATGTTGACGATCGTTCCCAGGTCAAAGAATTGATCTTGACGGATGAAGATTGGGAGAAAGTGTACGAGATTCAAAAGGAGCGTTTCGGGAATTGGGATTGGAATTACGGACAGTCTCCAGAGTTCACTGTTCAGGTGGATCATAAATATCTTTTCGGCTTAGTTGATATTCGCCTAGATGTGGATCAAGGAGTTGTACACCAAGCAAAAATATTTGGAGACTTCTTTGGTCTAGGAAATATTTCTGATGTGGAAGAAGCTTTGGTAGGTACGAAGTATACCAAGGAAGAAATTCAAAAAGTTTTAGAGGAATTGGACTTGGTCAGATACATTGGAAACATCACGGCAGAAGAATTGACGACTTTGATCTTCTCATGAAGAATAATTTTCATTATATACACGGGCGTACGTGAGCCCGTGTATATTAATTTTTAAAATACCCTTGACGAACGAAGTGTGGATCTGTATTATATAGAATGTTGTCAAAGGGACAGCAGAAGCCATCAAAAATTGTAGAAAAAGAAAGCTAATTTCTTTCTTGACACACCAAAAGTAGTCGTGCTATAATACTTGATGTTGTCTCGAAGGAACC
>CALYPW010000002.1 GCA_945278685.1 uncultured Dolosicoccus sp. | reverse complement strand
GATGATGGCCATGTCACCGATTCTAAAGGACGCGTAGTAGATTTTACCAACACGATCATCATCATGACTTCAAATATTGGTGCTACAGCCATTCGTGACGATGTATCCGTAGGTTTCGGGGCAAAATCTTCCCAAGATGACCACGAAGAAATGGAAAGAAGAATTTATGAAGAACTCAAAATCGCTTTTAGACCGGAGTTCTTAAACAGAATTGATGAGACAGTCGTTTTTCATAGCCTAAACAAAGAACAAATTTACGAAATCGTAAAATTGCAGACCCAGGAAATTATTGGACGCTTACAGGATCTGGAAGTCAGTGCACGTATCACAGATACAGCTGTCAATATAATTTCGGAAGAAGGCTTTGATCCTGAATATGGTGCCCGTCCGATTCGCCGAGCCATTCAACGTCAAATTGAAGATGAATTGAGCGAGCTCCTATTAAGTGGTGAGATCGAATTAGGTGATAAAATCACCATTGGTGGTCGCCAAGGAAAGATCAATATTACCAACCGAAGTAAAAATAAATAATCATATTTATTACGAGTCCCTTTAGGGATTATGATATACTAAATTTGTAAGAAAGAATCAATATCGGAGGGATTACTATGAAGAAAGATAGCATATTGGCCAAAGTGTTGTTGGGATCAGCTGTGACAGTCGCAGGTCTAGCTTTGTACCTATATTTGGATGAGAGCGCCCGTGCACGAGTGGAAGCATTAATTAACCGTGAAAAGGTAAAGTACTTTGTCAAACACCGTTTAAATGCTCCAGCAGCTCTAGTAGATGCTGTGGATCATTTATCTGACAGTGACGTGAATCGTTTAGTTCGACTATCCAATGAAGCAGACGCTGTAAAAGACAGTACGCATGATGCTCTGGATAACTTTATCAAGCAGGCAAAGCATGCCACCCATCAAGTGACAGACAAAGTTTCAGACATGTTTTAATACCAAAAACTCGCGCCTTACAAGTGAGGCGCGAGCTTTTTTTATTGGAGGAATAGATGAATATAAATAAAAATCACAGTCAGGCGATCGATCATGAATATTGGATGGAACTGGCCCTAGAAGAGGCGCGAAAAGCTGAAGAATTAGAAGAGGTACCCATCGGTGCAGTGATCGTCAAAGATAATCGAGTCGTGGCGAAAGCTCACAATCTTCGCGAGTCGCACCATCAAGCGACGGCTCATGCTGAAATTTTGGCTATCGAGGCTGCCAATCAAGCACTAGGTCATTGGCGACTTTCTGATTGTACCTTGTACGTGACCCTTGAACCATGTGCCATGTGCAGCGGTGCCATTATTAATTCGCGCATTGATCAAGTGGTCTACGCAGCAGAAGATACAAAAAGTGGTTGTGCAGGTTCTTTGATGAATCTTCTTGAAGATGATCGATTCAACCACAAACCAGAATTGACGATTGGAGTCTGTCAGGAAGAGTCTTCACAATTATTAAAGGATTTTTTCAAGAAGCTACGCGCACAAAACAAAGCACGAAAGAAAAACTATCAACAGCTTGTGTACAAGTCTGTGGATAGTACTGATGATAAGCATTGATTCAGAAAAATTAGGAGGTAAAAATGAAAGAAAGACAACGAATAAAGTGGCTGGTCATCTTATTTCTAGGAGTTGTTTTCCTAGGATCTTCGCCTGCAACTATCCATGGACAAACAAATTCTTTACCGGCAATTGAAGTGATTGATTCTCGCGGAAAGTCCTTGAGAGTTCAGGAAACCATCAATGATTTAGTAGCCATTTTGCCATCGGACGTTGAAATTTTGTATGAATTGGGAGCTGGGGATAAAATTACTGGTCGGGGTGAATATGCAAATTATCCGCGAGAGGTAGAAAAAATTCCCATCGTGAGTTCGGAAGGAATCATCAACGTGGAAGAGATCATTCATCTAGACCCAGATTTAATCCTCATCGGTCAAATGGCTGCCAGTGAAGAAACTGTTAACAAGCTTGAACAAGTAGGTATTCCTGTCTTCGTTTCAGATGCTCAAAGCATTGAGGATATTTATTCAACTATCGAAACTTTGGGACTTCTAGTGGGAGAAGAGCTTGCGGCTACACAATTGGTTGAAAAAATGCAAGCTACTTTTGACGAATATGCCTCCAAAGCCGAGGAGCAGATTGGTCCATCTGTTTATTTTGAAGTTTCGCCTTTAGAATTTGGCTTGTATACCGCCGGTGAAGGGACATTTATGGATGAATTAGCAAAAGTTCTCCACGCAAAGAATATTTTTGCTCATGAAAGAGGATGGCCAGAAATCTCTCAAGAGCAAGTTATTCAACGTTCGCCAGAGGTCATTGTATCGACAGATACCCAACCAGATGCTGTCAAGGAAATCAGTCAAAGAAAAGGCTGGGAAAAAATCCCAGCGGTTGAATCTCAAAGAATCTATCAAGTGGATACAGATGTCTTTAGTCGCCCGGGGCCACGTTTGATGGAAGCAGTTCAGGAATTGTATGATATTTTATACGGCCCTGCTGACTCATAGGAATCTATATGAAAGAAGGAACTCAATGTCACGACGCGCTCTACTGATATACATTGGTTTATTGCTACTGGTACTCATTTTGGGTATTGCAATTGGCAGTGTATCCATTCATATTTCAGAAGTTTTCGATTTTTTTAAGACGTGGGTAGCTAAAGGCGAAATTCTGCGGGAAAATGATCAGATTCTTTATCATATTCGTTTACCTCGTGTTGCGTCGTCGGCTCTTGTGGGGATTCTTTTGTCCTTGTCTGGTTTAATTCTACAAGGATTATTGCAGAATCCTTTAGCAGAAAGTTCAACTTTGGGAATTACAGGAGGAGCAGCGTTGGGGGCGGCAGTCGCGATTGTTTTGAAACCACAATTTTCTTTTACTTTTATTGGAAGTACCGCTGTCTTGGCAATTGCTGGTTCTTTTGTCTCAGTGATGCTCGTTCTTGGCTTGGTCAATCGGTTAGATGCGCGTATTTCCACTCAAACACTTCTAGTCGTAGGGATCATTTTTTCGATGTTTACAGGTTCTCTTCTGACTATGTTGTTGGTGTTTTTTGAAGAAGATATTAAACAGATCGTCTTTTGGACCATGGGATCCCTAGGAAACAGCAATGCATACAGCGTAGGGCTTCTTCTCATTACTGCCTGTTTGGGAGTGGGTGTTACTACTCACTTCAAACGCGAATTGAATATTTTATCTTTGGGAGAAGAGCGTGCAGAAAATTTAGGAGTATCTGTCCGTCAGGTACGACTCCTTCTACTTATTCTGGCATCGGTAATGACCGGAGTGGCTGTGTCTATCGCGGGTGGGGTCGCATTTGTCGGATTAATTGTTCCTCATTTTTCTCGGAAGCTTTTTGGCGCGAATTATGATGTTTTAATACCCAGCGTTATTTTTAATGGGGCCATTTTTTTAATAATTGCTGATTTGGTGGCTCGGACAGCTTTCAGGCCACTGGAACTTCCGATAGGAGCTCTAACATCTCTCGTAGGCAGTCTCCTGTTGATAAGTGTCCTTATTAGGAAGAGGGTGAACATGTGCTAGTCGTCAAGGAACTTTCGGTAGCCATTCAGGATCGTTCGCTAGTGTCAGACCTATCTTTGCGTGTGTCACCAGGAGAATGGTGGATGGTTTTAGGGCCGAATGGCTCTGGCAAGTCCATGCTCTTGAAGGCTCTATTGGGACAAATCGCTCATGAAGGGGAGGTCTTCCTAAAGGGAAAGCCTTTAATCACTTATTCAGATAAAGAGCGCGCACAAAGCTTTGGGGTACTGGCTCAGCATTCAATTCCAATCTATGGATTTACGGTGGAAGAGGTCGTTGCTATGGGCAGATATCCTTACCAGGAAACAACTTCCCAAACACAGCTAAAAGTAGAAGAGGCTTTAGAAATGATGGACTTAATGATCCATACCAACCGTGCCATTACAGAGTTGTCAGGTGGAGAGATACAAAGGGTATACTTGGCCCAAGTGTTGGCTCAAGATCCAGATATTTTGATTCTGGATGAGCCTAACAACCATCTAGATTTAAATTTTCAAAAGCAACTCTATGAACTACTGAACAAATGGCGCCAAGTGAAAGAACGAGCAATCATCACAGTCACCCATGATTTGCTAGTCGCAAGACGATTTGGAAGTCATGGCTTGCTCTTGCAAGGGGATTCCTGGACCAGTCAAGGAAAGATGTCAGAAGTCATCCAAAAGGAGAATCTCCAGAAAGCTTACTCTTTAGATGTTGTTCAATGGCTAAATGACAATTATCGATCTTGGTTTGATGAAAGTTAATATTTTTTTGCTTTTGAATGAGGACTGTGGTAAAATATGTTCATGGCAATAGTGGATTCACGAATGAGTCAGGATCGGAAGATAGCAGCTATAAGTGATGAAGCTATGTGCCTTTTTTATATATTAAGTTACGAAGCCAGCACTGTTTTCAGGGCTGGCTTTTTGGTATAGTTAGGGATGAAACTAATGACGAGAAAGGGGAGCAGAACATGAGTTATCAAGCATTATATCGGGTTTGGCGTCCACAAACTTTTGATGAGTTGGTTGGTCAAACAATGATTGCTAACACGCTGAAGAATGCAGTGAAGGATAATCAGCCAAGCCACGCTTATTTGTTCACTGGATCTCGTGGAACCGGAAAGACCAGTACAGCCAAAATATTGGCAAAGGCTGTGAATTGTCCCAATCAAACTGATGGAAACCCCTGTAATGAGTGCGAACTTTGCCGAGGTATTACTGAGGACATGGTCAGTGATGTCATTGAAATTGACGCTGCCAGTAACAATGGTGTCGCTGAAATTCGTGATTTAAGAGAAAATGTTCGTTATGCACCGACACAAGCACAATACAAGGTCTACATTATCGACGAAGTGCACATGCTGACAACAGGTGCTTTTAATGCCCTCCTAAAAACTTTAGAGGAACCACCTGCGCAAGTAATCTTTATTCTAGCAACCACGGAACCGCATCGAATTCCAACGACAATTATTTCTAGAACCCAGCGCTTTGATTTCCAAAGAATCAAGGATCCAGATTTAATGGCACAGATGGAGAAGATTCTTGGTGAAGAAGGAATTGATTATGAAGAGGAAGCTCTGGCGATCATCTCCCGTGCAGCCAATGGGGGAATGCGAGACAGCTTAAGTCTTTTGGATCAGAGTATTTCCTATGCGCTGGGACAGAAAGTAACGACAAAAGTTACTTTGGAAGTATCTGGAAGTTTGGATCAACGCTACTATGTGGATTATCTTTTAAAAGTTTACCAGGGTGAAAGCGAAGAAGCTCTACAGATCCTTGAACAACAATTTCACGTTGGCAAGCAAGCCAGTCGTTTTTTAGAGGAATTATTCTTGTTTAGCCGGGACATGCTGTTAACCTTGCACACTTCCCAAAATCACACATTATTAACCGATGATCAAATTGCGCCGATTCGTGAACAAATTGACGCTGAGTTTTATTATTTATTGATTGACCAATTAAATAACACTCAATACCAGATGCGTGTTTCAACGCACCCAGATTTGTATCTGGAAATGCTAACGGTTCAAGTGGCCAATCGTGTGTTACTTCAAGAAACAAAAGGGACTGTTAAACCCGTGGCATCTTCCGCCGTTCACACGTCGACAGATTCGAACGTGATTCAAAGATTGGAAAATCGCATTCAACAACTCGAGGGTCAACTCTCTGATTTGATCCAACAGACTCAGTCTATCGTGAACCTCCCTTCCCAAGAGAAGAAGACACAAACACAAGTTCAACGATCGCGTCCCAGACATCTGGATACCTTCTATCAGCAAGATTTGAATGATATTTATCAGGTATTAAATGTGGCAACCCGTGATCACTTGCAAAATATAAAGTCTCAATGGGAAAGGATATTAAATGCACTTCCTGTCCAAGAAAGAAATCTCTTTCGTGGAACTCAGCCGTTAGCAGCCGGCACCGGTCGTGTTTTGTTAGGTTTTGAACGTCGAACATTTTGTGGAGCGGTGCAGGGAAATCGTGAATTAAACGATCTTTTGACACATGTCTCTGCAGAATATTTGGAAGAACAAGTAACTTTTAGCTATGTGTTGGAACAAGAGTGGCCAGAAGTTCGTAAGAATTATCGCATTCTCTGGGAACAAAACAATCGCCAACCGATAATTTTACAGCAAGAACAACCACACGAAGATAAAGCATCTGAGGATGCTGAAGAAGCTTTAGATCCCGCAACAGAATCTGTTCTAGAGCCATCTTCTCCTACACCTGCCAGCGTGGAAGAGGCTGTGTTGGATCAACCATTAGAGGAGTCTATCCCTCAAGAAATAGACGAGAATTCAGAGATACCGGAAGTTGTCCAAAAAGCCATCGATATTTTTGGTGAAGATAACATTGAAATAAAAAATCAATAAGAAAGAGGAATTAGAATGAATTTAGGAAATATGGGTAATATGCAAGGCATGATGAAGCAAGTTCAACAAATGCAAAAGAACATGGAGGACACTCAAAAAGAATTAGAAGAAACCGTCTTCGAAGTTATGGATCGTCATCAACTGGTTCAGGTGAAGGTCAACGGGAAACGCGAGATCCTCGATCTGGTTGTTTCAAAAGAATTAATCGATCCAGAAGATGCGGATATGATGCAAGACTTAATCATTGCCACTATCAATGATGCGATGAAGAAAGTAGAAGATGAGATACAAGCAAAGATGGGACAATTCACTCAAGGGTTGAATTTGCCGTTCTAGTAGAAGGAGAATTACACAATGCAATATCCGTTGCCGATTGCTAAGCTCATTAATAGCTTTAGCAAGTTACCAGGAATTGGGGCGAAGACTGCTGCGAGACTGACTTTTTATATTTTAGAAATGAATGAAAATGATGTCACTGAATTCGCGCAATCATTGATTAACATCAAAAGAGATCTCACTTACTGTAATATTTGTGGAAATATTACGGATATTGATCCTTGTAGCATTTGTCAAGATGAAACGAGGGATCGCTCAGTAGTATTAGTTGTGGAAGATTCGCAAGATGTGATGGCTATGGAGCGAATGCATGAGTATGATGGTGTCTATCATGTATTGCATGGAGTGTTGTCACCCATGGAAGGAACAGGACCTGATGACATCAATATTTCTCAACTCATTAAACGTTTGCAAGAAGAAGAGATCGAAGAAGTGATCGTGGCTACCAATGCGACTGCTGAAGGAGAAGCCACATCCATGTATCTGTCGCGTTTAATTAAACCTGCTGGTATAAAAGTAACACGATTGGCGCATGGTCTAGCGGTAGGTAGTGATATTGAGTATGCAGATGAGATGACCTTGTATCGTGCTATAGAAGGTCGTAGAGAATTATAAGAAGGGAGCTAGTCATGAAACAAGGAAAGTTTGTCACACTCGAAGGACCAGATGGATCGGGCAAGACCAGTGTTTTAAACAAACTTCTACAGATGATCAACGACCACTGCGGTATAGATCCGGTAGTCACACGAGAACCTGGTGGGAACATGATCGGCGAAAAGATCAGAGAGATCATCCTCGATGTTGATCACACGCAGATGGATCCTCGTACGGAAGCGTTGTTGTACGCAGCTTCTAGACGTCAGCACGTCGTCGAAACTATTCGACCAGCGGTCGAAGCTGGTAAACTAGTGATTTCAGATCGATACGTGGACAGCTCTATCGCTTATCAAGGAACTGGTCGAGATATCCCAGTCGAACTGGTAAAAGAAATTAATGATTTTGCCATTGAAGGTTATTTACCAGATGTGACTTTTCTGATAGATGTGCCTGCTGAAGTAGGCTTGCAAAGAATTAAGCAAGCACAAGGAAGTAGGCAATATGATCGATTAGATCAGGAGTCTTTAGTGTTCCATGAACAGACTCGGGAGGCATTCCTTCGTTTAGCGAAGGATCAACCTCAACGTATTCACGTCATTGATGGAACAAAGTCTGTGGAGGAAGTCGCCCAGACCTGTTATCAATTGCTTATTACTCACGGAATTCTAGAGGAGGAAGCTACATGAAACTAATTGTTGCAATTATCCAAGAAAAAGATGAAAAGAAATTGAGTCAAGCATTTTTAGATAATGATATTCGTGCAACCAAACTGAGTTCAACAGGTGGATTCTTGCGTGCCGGCAACGTCACTTACTTGATTGGAATCGAAGAAGAAAAAGTAGAAGACGTTCTAGATGTCATCCGCATTAGCTCACAAACACGTGTGCAATTTGTTTCCTCTTCAGGAAATTTAGACATCGGGATGGACTTAACCTCTTCCATGCAAGTGAAGGTCAAAGTAGGCGGAGCCATTGTTTTCGTATTACCAGTGGACAGCTTTTACAAATTTTAGCAAGGGAGAGTTGTCATGAGTCTCTCATCCGAAAAGAAGTACTTTCATGAATTGATTGCGAATAATCGCTTAGCCCATGGCTACCTTCTAGTTGGGGACTCCTCGACAGAAAAAGATTATCTGGTGACATTCATTGCTCAGAGTCTCATTGGCCGACAGGTAGATGATCCCTACCAAATGAGAGTGATCCACCAACGTGTTGAAGACAATCGACTGGCAGATATTCTACATATTCGTCCAGATGGCCGCTACATCCGTGTGGATCAGATCCGTTATCTGAGAGAATGGTTGTCTAAAAGCCCCGTTGAAACCAATTTTAAACTGGCGATTGTTCATCAAGCTGAATGCATGAATCAGCAAGCAAGCAATGCCTTGTTGAAGATTCTGGAGGATCCGGTTGCTAACAGTTATATTTTTCTGTACGCATCGGATGCTCAGCAACTGCTACCCACAATTCTTTCACGGGTTCAAACAATCAATTTTACTGATTCTCAGCCCGAGGATATGCTTGCGTATTTAGAAGAGAGTGGAATGATGCGTCATCATGCCCAGATAGTCGCTTGTTTTAAAAGTGAATCTATTGATCGCTGGTTAGAAGATTATGAAGAAGAGGCTTTTGAACAATGGATACTTGCTTTGAATCATTTTTATTCTTTGTTAATTGAAAGAAGTCCTCATACCTTTGTTTCTATCCAACATCAAGAGCTTCATCGACAGTCTCACTATCAGGCTTGTGATGCCTTGGATTATTTGACGGTTCTGAATCACAGTTTCCTAATGAAGACCTTGGGGAAAGATTATGGATTTCAAATGCATTATTTGAATCAGTTGAATGAACGGTCAGTTGCGGATCAGGAACAATTGTTGTGGATAAATAAATATTTGGCAGAATCCTACCAATACCTCAACGCCAACGTGTCCGTACAATTGGTTTTCGAGCGCCTAGCTATTAAACTTGCCTGCTGGAAATAATTTAGTCACGCAAGTTTTGCAATGTCTAATAGAAAGTAGGGAAATGGATGAATAAAGAAGAAATTTATCAGCTGATCGAACGATCCGAAGAACAAGTTCAAGAATTAAATCAGACTATTAGTCAATTGCAACAAGCACTTAGAGATACTGTTGAAGAAAACAACCGACTGTTATTATTAAATTACGATCTCAAAGAACTGACTCAAAATTTGCACCAGCAGATGGAAAATCCTGTTCAAGAACCTACACCCACCGACAACGAAACCACTCATTTATCGGGAAAAGAACACCTTTTGGAGTTCTATCACGAAGGAATTCATATTTGTCATCTATATTATGGGCAACAACGATCGTCATTGGAACAAGATTGTCTTTTGTGTTTAGGAGTTATCAATCAATTTGAAGACCAATAAGAATTTTCAAACATTTTTGAAGCCCCAAGAACAAGTGGATCTCTTTTTTCGCGAATCTCTGGGAATTGTTCAAAACCCTAATTTTTTTTCTTTTTCTATGGATGCAATTTTATTGGCTGATTTTGTTAGAGTGACTCGGCGAACCCACCATATCGTGGATTTTTGTAGTGGGAATGGTGTCATTCCTTTATTATTAAGTCACAAGACCTCCAGTGCAATTCTTGGATTAGAAATTCAAAAAGATTTGGTAGAGATGGCGCAAAGAAGTATTCAGATGAATGGATTGGAAGATCAAATTCAAATGATTCGGGGGGATGTCAATGAGTTTAAGCGACATGACGTCTTATATGACATCGTCACTTGTAATCCGCCTTATTTTACTCTTGGAGACCATCACAATCATCATCAAGTAGAGGCTCATGCCATTGCTCGGCACGAAATTTTACTGACTCTGGAGCAATGGGTTGCCAAGGCAGGTCAGGTGTTAAAGATGAAAGGGCGTCTAGTGTTTGTTCATCGACCCAGTCGATTAGATGAAATTATGGATGCTTTGTGGAGGCACAACTTTTCTGTTCATCGTTTGCGTTTTGTTCATCCAAAGAAAGATCGCCCAGCCAATACAGTATTAGTTGAAGCCATCTATGGGGGTAATAAAGGTGGTGTGAATGTTGAAGTGCCACTCATCGTTTATGATGATTCTGAAAATTATACACCAGAACTTCAACAAATTTATTATGGTAAATAAAATGGCCTACTTTTATGTCCTATATTGCAAAGATAAAAGCTTGTATGCAGGATATACCACCAATTTAACCCGACGTTTTCACGAACACAACCAAGGGCTAGGTGCCAAGTATACACGTGTAAAGTTCAGACGGCCTTTACGTATGATTTATGCGGAGAAACACGTATCTAAATCTGCAGCCATGCAGGCTGAATACCGCTTTAAGCAATTATCCAGAAGTCAAAAAGAAGAATACTTAAAATATGCAGGTATCGAAAGTCTAGATTGCAAGCATTTTATTTTGATCAACAAAGTAGAAAGTAGTGACGAAGCATGAAGGTTCAACGCAGCTTCCAGAAGGGTGATGACCATCGCGGTGATTTGTATTTAGTTCCTACTCCCATTGGTAATTTGGAGGATATGACCTTTCGAGGTGTAAGGATTTTGTCAGAGGTCTCTCTTATTTTGTCAGAAGATACACGACATACGATTCATTTGTTAAATCATTATGAGATTAATAATCGTCTGGAGAGTTTTCATGACCATTCTTCCAAAGCAGAAGCTGACCACTACATCCGGCATTTATTAGATGGCAAAGACATCGCCTTGGTTTCTGATGCTGGCATGCCTTTGATCAATGATCCAGGTCATCCCTTGGTTGTAGAGGCTTTAGAAGTGGGGATTCATGTGATTTCTCTTCCGGGAGCAAATGCTGCTTTAACGGCACTTATTTCCTCTGGATTGCCGATCCATCAATTCGCTTATTATGGTTTTTTTCCAAAGAATAAACAAAAGAAAAAAGAAATTCTTCAAAAGATTAATGTAATGAATGGGGTCGCTATTTTCTATGAGTCTCCTTACCGCATCCGGCAAGCGGTTGAGGCTGTTTATAACTTTCTGTCTCCGGAAACATCCATCGTTATCGCCCGTGAATTGACCAAACGTTATGAGGAATACATACGGGGGAGTGCTTCTCAGGTGATGGATTACCTTAAGCAGAATTCGATTAAAGGAGAATGTGTTCTGATGATTCAAACCCAGGCACAGGAACTTCATTCGTTGGAAGAATTCTCCGATCAAGGTATTCAACATAAGGTTCAACAATTAATCAAGGATGAGAATATCAAACCCAACAAAGCTATCGCTCAAGTGGCCAAGCACTTGGATCGTTCCCGCAAAGAAATTTACAATATTTACCATCAATTAAGAGAGACTGACTAGCCAAAAGGAGGAGATTCAATGTTTTATTTCATTAGTTTTTCCTTCTTTTTATGTTCTCTGTTAAGTTATTTCCTTCCGTCTTTTAGACGTTATCGGACGGTTGGTTACTTTTTTGCATTGACGACTTTCTTGATGGCACTTTTCTACCATTATGACGGTACTGCCATTTATATCTTCCGATATTTTATGTTTTTAATCGGCGGCTTGTCTGTGATCGTCATGCCGTTTTTGTTGATTCTTTTAATGATGCTGGGATGGAGTCGTTCACGAGAATTAGAAAACGATCATCACTTGAAAAAGATCGGCTATTGGTTAATAGTGATTGTATTATTAACAATTATCTTTATAACCATCACTTCAATCATGACACGAAGAAATTTTGACATTTATTTATTGATTAATATTTATACGGGAGTAGCGATCTTTTTTGGATCCTCATTTCTGGCTTATCTTGGAGTAACGATCTTTTATCACTTGAATCTTCGACAGGCCGGAATCAAAGCATTGCTCGTATTAGGTGCAGAGGTAGATGATGCTGGAAATATTTCTCATAACCTGAAGCAACGTTTAATGACTGCAAGAGATCTCTACGACTCCTCGAAGATCATCATTGTTTCGGGAGGATTGGTGAAGTCCCGTGAAGTAACGGAAGCGCAACAAATGAAGGCTTTTTTGATGAAACTCGGAATTCCAGAGCAAGAAATTTACCGAGAAGATCGTGCCACATCTACTTACGAAAACTTGTTATTCTCTCAGAAGATTTTGACTTCTTTGCAAATTGACGCTTCGGAAACACTCATTGTCAGCAACTCATTTCACTTATTGAGAACCCATTATTATGCTGATTATTTAAATTTGAATTTCAAATATTATGGGACAAGCACTTCTTGGTATTTATTACCCTTTTCCTTAATTCGAGAGTATGTGGCTCTTCTATTACTCACAAAGGAAATAAATTTTGGATTTACGATGTTTATGTTAATTGCAGGTTTAATCCAACTTTATTGAGAAGCCGAGGACTCCTCGGCTTTTTGAGCGCCTAAGTACGTAGTTTATTTGAATCATGCTAGAATATAGCTAAAGAAAGAATGAAATTTTAAGGAGAGATATTTATGAATCGATTGCCACAAACAGTTGGTCCCTATTCGACGCATCGTATAACGCAAGGGTTGATGTTTGCTTCCGGCCAAATTCCTTTGGATCCAGCGACGAATCGGTTGGTTGAAGGAAATATTGTAGATCAAACACAACAAGTCTTCAGAAATATTGAAGCTTTGTTAGACACCGAAGGTTTAAACTTTGACCACATTGTCAAAACAACTGTTTTCCTAGATGATATTGAAGATTTTGGAACTGTGAATGAAGAATATGCCAAATATTTCACACAACCATTCCCAGCGCGTTCAGCCGTCGAAGTTGCGAGTATTCCTTTAGGTGCTCGGGTAGAGATTGAATTTATCGCCGAAGTCGACAAGGAGAATTAATATGAAAATAATTGTTATTGGTGGAATTGCTGCAGGAATGAGCATGGCCGCGAAAGCAGCAAGGGAAAATCCAGAAGCTGATATTACTGTTATCGAAAAAGAAAATTATATTTCTTTCGGTGCTTGTGGATTGCCCTATTATTTAGGGGGACAATTTGAGAATTCTTCTAGTATGTTTGCTAGAACAGTTGATCAAATGGAAAATACAGGAATTAACTTTTTATTAAATACAGAGGTCACCAAGATCGATTATGGTAGTAAGAAAGTACTCCTAACAGATTTGATTGAGGATGAAAAGCTTGAGATTTCCTATGACCGACTGATGATTGCCTCGGGTGCCTCACCAATTTTACCTCCCATAGATGGGATTGATAGCCAGAATGTCTTTACATTTACCCGCTTACAAGCGGTTGAAGAAATCAAGAGTCAATTAGATTCCATCAATTCCGTTGCGGTAATTGGTGGAGGTTTTATTGGCATTGAAGTAGCTGAACAATTGGCGCATGTTGGTAAAGAAGTGACCTTGATTGAGAGTGGGCAGTCTCTCATGAATGGATCATTTGACATAGAGTTTGGTAAAAAAATGCAAGAAGCTTTGGAGAAGTCAGGAGTCACTGTCTATACAGGCCAAACAGTGACTGCTTTGAAGACTGCTAACCATCGGGTTACACAAGTAATGACCGAAAGGCTTCAAATTGATACAGATCTGGTTGTTGTCGCTATAGGCTTCAGGCCCAATACGTCATTTGCCAAAGATGAGCAGTTAGAGATGCTCGATAACGGTGCAATTTCTGTGGATCGATACGGAGAAACGTCCATTAAAGATGTGTATGCTGCAGGAGACGCTGCTAGTGTCTATCATCGCCAACTTGGAAATACCTATTTACCCCTAGCCACCTATGCGAATAAATTGGGACGTCTGATCGGAACAAACATTGTTGTTGACCGAGAGGACCGCTTAGAATACGTAGGTGCACTTGGGACGGGAGCCATCAAGGTTGGAGATTACGAAGCTGGAAGAACGGGCTTAACAGAATTCGAAGCAAAAACTCACGGTTACAATTTCAAAACGACCACGATCCAAGCCAGCAATCATACGGGTTACTGGCCCAATCGCACACCCGTGGAGATTAAATTGGTTTATGAGGCGGATACGAAGGTGTTACTAGGTGCTCAAGTTTTCGGGCAACAAGACGCGGTGACGCGCCTCACAGGTCTAACGGCTGCGGTTCATGCTGAGATGACTACAGATGAATTAGGATTCGTGGACTTTGCTTATGCACCTCCCTTTGCAACCACTTGGGAAGCCATTAATATTGCGGCCAACACTGCTAAGTAAAATCGTTCAGCGAAATAAAATAGCCATGACAGAATTTTTTTTCTTGTCATGGCTATTTTGCTATTTGAATTAATTGTTTTCTTTCACGAATTTTTCAATGCGGTCCATGGCTTCTTCAAGACTTTCCATGCTGGCAGCATAGCTGACACGGAACCAGTTTTTACCGGCTTCGCCAAAACCAGAGCCAGGTACACAGCCAACTTTGGCATCATTCGCCATCGCTAAACAGAAATCAAAGTCATCTCCTTGGTACCATTCGGGCACTTGGACGAATAGGTAAAAGGCCCCTTCAGGATCGGAGGTGTTGAATCCTAAGTCTGCGAATCGATCCATGAGATAATTACGACGTTTATAATAAGTGGCTTTCATTTCAGCGATATCCTTGTCGCCGTCATTATAAGCAGCAATGCTGGCATATTGCATTTGTGTATTTGGAGTATTGATGCATGATTGGTGAACTTTGAAGATTTCACTGATGAACTCAGCCCGACTTGCAATAAATCCTGAACGCCAACCGGTCATGGAATGTGATTTTGCAGTTCCATTGATGAGGATGGTTTGATCTGGCAAGAGCTCGCTCATAGAGACATGAGTTGTATCGTAAGTTAATTCGGCATAGATTTCGTCGGAAACCACGATCAAACCGTGCTCTTTAAAGATCTTTGCAAGAGCTTCCAGCTCATCACCGTGGTAAGTGACACCCAATGGATTAGATGGATAGTTGAAGATAATTACTTTCGTATCCGGGTGTTCCGCAAGGACTTGTTTCAATCTTTCTGGTGTTAGTTTAAAACCATCATCGCTGACGTCAACGGGAATGAATTCTCCACCTGCTAAGCGCACCTGCGTTTGATAAATTACGTAACTCGGAGTAGGTGTGATGACCTTATCGCCTGGATTAAGGACCGCAAACAATGAAGCAAATAAAGCTTCTGTGGCACCGTGAGTCACGAGTATTTCTGTGGACGCATCGTAATTGACCTTGTATTTTCTTTCCAGATAAACACTGATGGTTTCACGAAGTTCCATAAGCCCTGCAGAGTGAGTGTAGCCATTTAAGTCATTATTAATCGCCTCAATCGCAGCTTCTTTAGCAACCGTCGGCGTTGGGAAGTCAGGTTCTCCAATCGTTAAACGGATAATGCCTTCAATTCCTGAGATGCGATCGTTAAAAGCTCGAATAGGGCTTGGTTGAATGTTTTTTAAATGTTTACTTAACTCAAATTGGCTCATGAGTATCACTCCTATTTTAATAATAAGTGTATTATACCATAGATCTTATTGACTATGAGTAGAAAGAGTTTTGATGGATAGTAGACCAGTGAAAAGTAGAAATTGATGATTAAAATGGTTTCTTCTTGAAATCCGTGCTAAATTAGAAGAGAAGGTTCATGACAATAGAGGAGAGATGCTGCTGATTGGTTTGAATACTGGCACTTTTCGTCAATTAAAGACAGATCATCTTTTTCGATTAATTAAAGAGACACCCTCAGAGACACTTGAATGGGCGGGGGATTGCCATCTAAAGCCAGAAGATTTAAAATGGCGCGAATGATTCGTGAACAAAGCGATGCATTAAACGTGGCTTTGAATAGTTATGGCTTTTATTACCGTTTTGAAGAGGATCAGTCTTTTGAAAGAATTTTAGAGAATGCTGCCGAAACGGACGCTTCTTTTATACGCACGTGGGGCGGAAACACTTCCTCCGCTGTTTTCAGTGACATAGAAAAAGAGTGACTCGTTCAAAAGGTATGAGAGGCTACAGCTTCGGCCAAGGATTATCAATTACAAATGGCTTTTGAATATCATCGACACAATCACAGATTCAGCAGCATTCACCACCGATTTTTGTTGGATAAAGGAGAAAAGGAATGAAGTGATTACCTTCCTGTGCTCGGGCACGAACCAAGAGTTTATTTCTTAGAATTTGTCAAAGAGGGTCAAATTCAGCAGTTCAAAAAAGATTTAACAACCTTGGTCAATGGCAAAAGAAGTATCAAACGACTTAGTAATCAAATAGAAGAACGACATAAGAAAGGACGATGATCATGGATGAACAATTTAAAGCGCTAGTGGTTGACAGTGATGGAGAGGTAACAGAACATGCCGTAAAGACAGTGGCTATTGATCAATTGCATGAAGGCGATACTCTTGTGGAGGTCCATTGTTCTTCATTGAATTATAAAGATATGTTGGCTTTGCAACATTGTGGAGGAGTGATTCGTGAGTATCCCATGATTCCAGGAATTGATGCAGTAGGGAAAATTATTGAATCGACTCATTCAAAAGCTAAGGTAGGTGAATGGGTGTTCCTAGCCAGTACACCAGCTGGGAACACTCATACAGGAGGCATTGCTGAATACCTGCGCGTCCCTTATGAATGGTTTTTATCAGTTCCTGAGAACTTATCTCCCAAAGAAACAATGATCTTAGGAACTGCTGGATTAACAGCCGCTTACTGTGTATGGGCCTTAGAAGAGCATGGGATGCATGTACAAGACCAACCAGAAATTCTAGTGACAGGTGCTAGCGGAGGCGTTGGAAGCATCGCTTTATCAATTTTAAAGAAAATCGGTTATACGCAAGTAACTGCCATGATCCGCAAAAATTCTCAAGAAACACTGGTTCGCCAGTTAGGTGCAAAAGAAGTGGTCTCACCGGAGGAGTTTGCAGGAGATCGTCCCTTGAATCATCGGAAATATCATTATGTGATTGATTGTGTGGGCGGGGAGGTTGCCAGTCACGCGATGCGCTACATTTATGAATACGGCAGTATGGCAATGTGTGGGAATGCGGGAGGCATCGCTTTTAACACTACTGTGTTGCCAATGATTTTGAGGGGAGTGAATCTTTTGGGCATTCATACGGGAGATTTATCCAATGACTTCCGTCAGATGCTCTGGAAGAGACTTGCGACAGACTGGCGGGTGGTTGGCCATGTGTATTATGATGAAGTTACTTTGGACAAAATTGATGAACCCGTTACCCAATTGAAAGAAGGCCAGCACTTGGGACGAACCCTTGTAAAGATTCGTTAATTATCTGAAGACTCTAAGAAGTGTTTGACAGCCAAATTTATATCCTATAAGATGATCTTACAATTCATTAATAAACGCTAGGACGTAGAAAGTAAGTTTATGGAAGGTTTTAAGAGAGCTTGTGTGGGGTGAGAACAAGTAACCAGAAATAAGTTGAAAATGACTATCGAGCGGTCATCTTGAATGATTAGAGATGAACGGAAGCTCCCGTTAAACAAGCATTGATGTTCCAATGCATCAACTAAGAATATTTAAGCGATTAAATATCGAATTAAGGTGGTACCACGAAGTTTACTCTCGTCCTTTTATGAGGACGGGAGTTTTTTTATGCAAAGAGAGGGATTTGGATGATTGACTTAAAAGACATTGATGTAACTTTTGAAACGAAGGATCGCACAGTGCACGCAGTGCGAGAAGTGAATTTAACGATTACTCGAGGGGAAATCTACGGAATTGTGGGGTACAGTGGTGCTGGTAAAAGTACGCTGGTAAGAACGATTAACTTGCTTCAGCGCCCAACTTCAGGCAGTGTCCTAGTGAAAGGTGAAGAATTAACTGCCATGTCTGCCAAAGAATTACGAGAAACTCGAAAGAATATCGGCATGATCTTCCAACATTTCAATTTGATGGAATCTTTGAATGTTTACGAGAACGTTGCATTTCCCTTGAAGAGAACGGGCATTAGTAAAGAAGAGGAAAAAGGAAAAGTTGAAAACTTGTTGGAGCTAGTCGGGCTTTCAGATCGTATTTACAATTATCCAAGTCAATTATCTGGTGGGCAGAAACAACGTGTGGCAATTGCGCGTGCCTTAGCGACAGATCCTGATATTCTTCTGTGTGATGAGGCTACTAGCGCCCTGGACCCGCGAACAACGCGTTCAATCTTGAATCTATTGGCAGAACTTCGCGAAAAATTAGGACTAACCATCGTACTCATTACTCACGAAATGGCCGTTGTGAAGGATTTATGTGACCGAGTAGCGGTGATGGAGGATGGTTATGTAGTAGAGTCGGGGACGATCTTGAATATCTTTACCAATCCACAGGAACAATTAACCCGCGATTTTATTAATGTGGCCATTCAGTTTGAAGATGAGATTGAAAAAGTATTGAACCATACCGGCCTTTCCGGTTTAGGACATCTTGTGCGCTTGCTCTATGTGGGCGACAATGTCACCGAACCCTTCATTGCCTCCTTAGTTAAAAAATTCAACGTCGAAAGTAACATTCTTCACGGAAATATTGAATTTATTCAAGATACACCCGTGGGGGACTTATTAGTATCGTTGAACGGTGAGGAAGCGGACATTGAATCAGCCATTGCTTATTTTGAATCGAACAACATCCGCGTGCGTTCCATGGACGAAATCATTCAACGTCGCTTAGAGAAGGAGAGAGTATAAAATGTTACCTTTAATCTTGGAAGGAACCAGCTGGATTGAGAACCTATTCCCGTATGCTTGGCCTTTGCGTGAAGAGTTTTTAACAGCCACCTGGGAAACTTTGTATATGCTGATCTTCTCAGCGGGGATTGGTGGATTTTTAGGTTTGGTGTTTGGGGTATTAATCACTGTCGTTGAGCCCGGAGGTATTTTAGAGAACCGTACACTTTATCATGGCTTGGATTGGTTTATTAACACTTTCCGTTCCATTCCTTTTATTATTTTGATGGCCCTTCTGGTCGGGGTAACGCGTGCCATTGTTGGAACCTCCATCGGGCCAACGGCAGCCATTGTGCCAATTGTTGCAGGAACTGTGCCATTTTTCGCCCGTCAGGTGCAAATCGCTTTGCTGGAAGTAGACCCAGGTGTCATAGAAGCAGCAGAATCCATGGGACTCACACCTTTTGATATTATTATTCGCGTTTATTTAAAAGAGGGATTACCGGCATTGCTACGTGTCAGCGCGTCAACAGTTATTAATATTATTGGACTGACAGCCATGGCTGGAGCGATCGGTGGTGGGGGCCTGGGCACGATGGCCATCGCTCGAGGTTACCAAAGAAGTCGAATGGACGTTATCTTAGTGTCGACTGTTTTGATTTTACTCATTGTATTCATCAGTCAACTGATCTTCAGTTATTTGATCCGTAAGAATGAACATAAATAAATTTTCTGTAATACACACAAAAAGCCGTCAAGTAAGCATGTTCGACGGCTTTTTGTGTTTTTAATTAAAGCTTGAATGACGGAATTTTACGTAGACGATGGGCGATAACAGAAGCTGCAAAAATTTTAACAGCATCCCCGATAATAAAGGGAGTAAATCCCCAAGCGAGAATTTGTCCAATGGATTCGCCAGCTTTTAGGTAGATGTTAAAGTAACCGTACATATAGGCCAGGCCTAAGATGTTTAGCACGGTGGACGTCACCACGCCAACAATTAGGTGTTTCCACAAGGCATTGTCCGTATTTGTGCGAATGAGAATACTGCCCACAGTTGTGGCGATGGAAAATCCGATGATAAAGCCAAAAGAAGGTGAGGCGATCGAATGAGGACCTCCACCCCATCCAGCAAAGACAGGCAACCCCATGAGGCCCATGAACATATAAATAAGAACGGTAATAAACGCATCCTTTGGATCTAGAAGGTAAGCAATCAGATAAACGACGAAGGTTTGAAGAGTAAATGGTACAACTCCAAGCGGGATGACCACTTGGGAACCAATGACCAATAGTGCGATAAACATGGCAATGCGTGTAATTCTTCGTGTATTCATGGTGTATTTAATCCTTATCTATAAATTGTTGACTAGAAAATGAAACGTCGGGTCCGGTAAGCTCAGAAGTTTCTCCTGTTGAGTCTTCCACAATTAAGTGTCCATCGGGATTAATGCCTAGAATTTTTACTTCGTGAGTCTCCTCGCCTTTTGTATAGCTAGCGATCTGATTCAGTCCCAGTAAGTGTTCTTGATAGACCGGTACGAAAGTACTTTTATCGATTTTCAGATGATATTTATGGAAGTGATTGAGGAAAGTTATCATCAATTGATTGTAATCAAACTTTTTGGGCAATCTCTCGCCGAAAATTGTTCCAGCGACATTTTTTATCCCGTCTTGATTGGAGAAAATTCCCGCAAGATTGATGCCAATGCCGATAATGACGTGGTTAATTTCGAAGGATTCGAGATTAGTCGTCAATTCGCTGAGAATTCCTGAAATTTTACGATTGTTGTAGAAAAGATCATTAATCCACTTAACTTTGAGTTTTTTAGGCTCATCAACGATCTCGCGCAGAGCTTCTAGCAAAGCTGTCGCAACTGCAAGCGTGTAGCGAGGAATGATGAGAGGGTCTTGAGCGGTTGGATGAATAGCCAGCGTGAAGTACAATCCGTGCTGCAACTGAGAATAGAAAGATCTTCCATAGCGCCCGCGTCCAGCAGTTTGTTCAATGGTGAGGAATAAAGCTTCTTGGTCAGGATGATTGATGACGTATTCTTTGGCAATATCGTTGGTTGAAGTGACGGATGGTTGATAGAAGACATTTAATTTGCCCCATTCCTCTGGTAAATACGGTTTTATGAGTTTGGGATCAATGGTTTGAATTCTTTTTTTTAATAGATACCCTCTTTGGGGGACGCCTTCAATCACATAACCATCTTCACGTAAAGATTCGATCGCTTTCCAAACAGAATTTCTAGAAAGTGTCAGTCGATCAGCAATTTTTTGACCGGAAATCGGCTCTTGTCCTCGTTCGATTAAAATATGCAATACTTGTTCTTTTGTAGACATGGAAACACTCCTTGGGTTTATATTATAGAAACTCAAACCTTAATGTCAACTCGTTATATTGACAGGGTGACGTAAGGGGAAATAAAAAGCCACTGGAAACAGTGGCTTTTTATTGAAGATCATTGTCTCTTAATTTCATCAATTCAATGACACTTTCTAAGGTGTCATTGATATGATCAGTCATCAAGTGATTGATTTTGTTGATATCTCCAGAGCGCATGGCTTCGTAGAGGACCCAATGTTCCTTGATGGATTGAGTGCGAATACCTTTATCAACGAAAGTGATCGATTGGAAATAACGATAATAATTTCTTAACTCCCGGACGATTTTCCGTGTTCGAAACATTTCACTTTTGGTGTAGATGAAATCGCTATGGTCCATAAAGTTTTGGATTAAACCTTCAACATCACCAGTTTCATTCAAGACTTCTGCTTCTTCAAGGAGTAATTTTAATTCCTTGTAGTCTTCATCGGTCATTTTTTCCATGGCGCGCAAGGTTGCGAGCGTATCTAGAGAATTCCGGACGTCAAAAATCTCGTAAACATCTTGGACACTTAATCCAATGACTATGTTGCCACTGCGTGGGACATGCTGAACCAAATTGTCTTCTTGCAGCATTTGCATGGCGTGGCGAATGGGCGTGCGACTAATATTTAATTGTTCAGAAAACTCTTGCTCATTGATGCGGTGACCCACAGGAATCTCACCAAGAATGATTGATTTTTTAAAGGCTTCATATAAAGAATCTTTTAAAGGGGCCTTTTGTTCGATATCTAGATTGTCTCGAACGAATTCGATGGGCATCTGATAGATTCCCCTTTCCACTAATAGTTACTAACAGTCCTATAATAACATCTTTCAAAAAAAAAGTAACACTGCTCAGCCAGTGTGTTTATAAAAACACAGAATTTTAAAATAAATGTTCTTGTTGATGGTAAATGACTTGGTTAGGATCTCTAAGCCAAGCGTCCAAAAGGGTTTCTTGAGAATCTGTGCGTTGCTTTTCTGGAACTTTTTGAATATGTTCGATTACTTCTCGAGGAAAGAATAACCGTTGATCGCCACTAATTTGTCCGCGAAGTGCTTTTACCAAAGCGCTGGCTTGGGACAATTCAACCAAATGATCCGACTTTGTTAAAAGTTGAATCGGTTTATTAGTAGATGTGGATTTACCGGGTTGGTAGAAATCATAGGGAATGTCGAAACTGGACAGTGTCAATAAATAGTTCTCGGGATTGAATCCCAAAGCCATAAGTTCTTGTTGAAGGGCGACGGTTAGATGCGTCTGGGTGTTTTCTTGAACGATGATGGAGGTGAAGGGATGTCGATTAACAAAACGTGTAGCCAGATCGGCGAGTACAGCATCTTCGGAATCTTTCCACTGACTAAAGAAGGCGCCTAGGACATAATCATCCAAATTCAGATAGTCTTTGAGAGACCATGTGCAGTCTCTGAAAGGCTTAAAGGAGGCGCAGATGCTGTCTGAGAGCTGTGGCTCTTGTTCAAACAAGGCGCGAGCCCGTGCGAACACCTTTTGCAATACAGCTTCCATACCGCGCGAAGTTGCATGGAAATAAATTTGCATGTGCATTTGGTAGCGGCTTAAGATGTAATCTTCGATGGCGTGCATGCCTGAATAGTCGAAGACAATTTGGTTCTTGTAGGGACGAATCACGCGAGTGATTCTAGCCAGATCGAATTTACCATAAGAAACGCCAGTGTAGTAAGCATCCCTCAGTAGATAATCCATCCGATCGGCATCGATTTGGCTACTGATTAATTGAACCACTTGTTGATTGGGATAGGTTTTATCAATGACATTTGCGACTTGTTGAGGAAAGTCCGCACAGACCTTTCGTAAAATTTGATGAACGGAAGTTTTCGGATCCAAGATGATTTGAATGGTCAGGGCTTCGTGATCTGTTTGGAAGATCTTTTCAAAGGTGTGCGAAAAAGGTCCGTGTCCGATATCGTGCAATAGCGCAGCACAAAGAGTGACCAAACGTTTATCATTCTGCCATAATCCATCACCTTCTGTTTGAGAAGGGTAATACTTCTCGAAGTAGTTGACGAAGCGTCGAGTAATTTCGTAGACACCCAGTGAATGGTTGAAACGAGAATGCTCAGCGCCATGAAAGACATAGCTCGAGGTTCCCAGTTGCTTGATGCGTCTTAACCGTTGAAATTCAGGGGTATCGATCAGATCAAGAATCAATGGGTCTTGGATGTAGATGTAGTCATGAACTGGATCTCGGAAAACTTTTTCGTATTTTTTAGGGTTCATGAGGTCACCTCCTAGGAATGAAAGGAACGTTGAAGACGTTCGTGACCAATGAGTAATCGTTGTTGATAGATGTTTTGCAATAGCGGATCCTTGAAATTTCCTGGCTGAACAGTTGCCCATTCTTCCAAGATTTTTTTTGCCAAGGTGTTGAAGTCATCAACTGTCAAAATGTGTGGCAGGAAATCTTGAAGGGTTACCATTTTTTCTGCTTGTATATCAGGGTAATCCTCATTGGCTTTCCCTAAGTAATAAAATTCTTTTAACAAATCAGCACGCAAGGTTTGGTTACCGTTGATGCTGATATAAGCAGCGGTTGTGACGCCGGATTTGAAGCGCCGCTGGGCAATTCCACCGATTTTGAGTCCTCCAACAATTAAGTCGTATTTGCCGGGACAATAGGATTCAGGCACTTCATAACTTTCTACTTGTAAGTGCAATTTCCCAAGCAAGTAGCGGATGAACCCTACCATCATTTGGTAGGCCTGATCGATGCAAAGAGGTGTGATGGCGTGGTTGGTCACCAACGACAGATTGGCGATCCCTTTGTCTGCCACCACCGCAAGCCCACCGTGAGGCCGTACCAAGGTTTGATAGCCTTGATTTTCTAAGAAGTGGGCAGCTTCAAGAAAGTTAGGCAAACGTGTATCCCGTGCACCTAACAGAATTGAGGGAGTCTCAATGGGGTAGAGGTGCATGGCAGCTGTTGGCGGTTGATTTTTTTGAGGAATCCATCGAATAAGACTGTCTTGATAGGCCAAGGGACTGACTAGGTCCAAAGATGGGTTCTCTCTGTCATCGAAAACTTCCCAATCATAACTTGCGAGTATTTGTTGAATGTCTTTGTGTTTCATTGTAACTCTCCATTTATTCGAATGATGCGTTGGAATTTGAATGATTCTTACTCCAATTCTACCATGAAGAGCCTCTGCGCATGGGTATTTTGTATTCTGTCAGCAACGATGTGCGGATTCTCTTGACTTTTGCCGAAGAATTATTAAAACTAGATTGAGATACTAAACGTTTTAGAATTGTCGAGAAAGAAAAGGTGTAAGTATGGCTATCTGTGAAGTGAGTGTGGAAGTTGCGCAGACCATTGATTATGCGGACCATGATCACGTCGATGAATTTTTCCATGAAGACCGTGCGGAATTAATTGAATTGCAAAGTTTTACTCGCTTAACTTATACCGACCAATGGGGACATCCGATTCATATCAAATGGAACGCCTTGGGCAATGTGGTAGAGGTCAAGCAACCTCATACAACCTTGAGGTTTAATGAAGAGGTTGTGACACGTTGTGAGTATCATTCGCCTAAAGGGACGATGATTATGGATCTTATGACCCAAAGAATTGCGTGGGAAAAGCTGAACAATCAAGTGAAATTATCCATTAATTATCAATTGGCAGAGAATGAACGCCCTTTGGGAGATTACTTCTTTCAATTGATTTATCACGTTTAAATCGGTAAAATTAAAGAGATTATATAAAGGAAGTGGCTAAATGACTTTAGAGCAACTTGACGAAATGAACAAAGAAGAGCTTTCGATGACTGAATGTGCTTATGCATTTTTAAATCAACGAGGAGAAATTACAGACTTTGCTGAGATTCTTCAAGCGGTACAAGCGTACTTAGAGATGTCCGATGAAGAGACAGATCGTTTGATGTCACGTTTTTATACGGATATTAACATTGAAGGGCGCTTTATTTCCTTAGGAGACAATCGTTGGGGATTGCGTTCCTGGTACGCCATTGATGAAATAAATGAGGAGACGATCCAGTCGTCCAATGAAGAAGTCGAACCACGTCGTAAGACTCGTTCCTACAACGTTCTTTTAGAAGATGATGATATGATTGATTACAATGCGGACGATCCGGAAGATGAAGATATTGATGCGGATGACGAAGATTCCGAGGAATTGGATGAGTATGAATCAGATCTGAACGAACTTGGGGAAGACGAAGTTGAAGATGGCGTTGACATCGACGAAGACGATGACTATGAAGACGACGATGAGGAGTATTAATAAGTTTTTGATGAGTTGATCTTGACGAATAAAACTAAGTGACGTATTATCTTATTTGGGCACTTATTTTAGAATAAGTCAGTCAGTTCTAGAAAGCTCCCTATTCCGACGGAATGGGGAGCTTTCTTTATTTTTTGGGACTGGTCCTTGGTATTTTGAATGAATTGAACGGAGATATTCGACAAATTCAACGAGAAAGGGAATCGTTAACAATGACTAAATATATATTTGTGACAGGTGGCGTTGTCTCATCTATCGGTAAAGGAATCGTGGCCGCCTCCCTGGGGCGTTTGCTCAAAAATCGCGGTTTAAAAGTAGCGATTCAAAAATTTGACCCATACATCAACGTAGACCCAGGCATGATGAGTCCTTATCAGCACGGAGAAGTCTTCGTCACTGATGATGGTTCAGAAACAGATTTGGATTTGGGGCACTACGAGCGTTTCGTCGACATTAATTTGAACAAGTATTCGAATTTAACGACTGGAGAAGTTTATTCATCAGTGATTAGTAAAGAACGTCGAGGTGAATATGAAGGTGCAACGGTTCAAGTAATTCCGCATGTCACCAATGAGATTAAAGATAAAATCATGCGTGTTGGTCAGACGACTGGTGCCGATATCGTGATTACCGAAGTGGGTGGTACTGTCGGAGATATCGAAATTTTTCCATTCATTGAAGCTTTGCGTCAAATGAAATCCGAAGTTGGTTCTAAGAATGTCTTGTACATTCATACCACTTTGATCCCTTACTTGAAGGCAGCCGGTGAGCTCAAGACAAAACCAACCCAACACAGTGTGAAAGAATTGCGAGGTCTTGGAATTCAGCCCAATCTTTTGGTTGTGCGTACTGAAGAAAATCTTCCGCAAGATATCAAAGAGAAACTGGCGCTGTTTTGTGATGTGAATCCAGAGGCAGTCATTGAATCGCGCGATGTCGAGACGCTCTACAGTATTCCTTTAAGACTGAAAGATCAGAAAATGGATGAGCAGGTCGTGAATCACTTCGGTCTGGATGTTCCAAAAGCCGACATGGAAGATTGGAAGAACCTGGAACATTTGGTTCTCAATTTGAAGAGTACCGTCACTATCGGATTGGTCGGGAAATATGTGGAACTACCGGATGCTTATCTATCAGCGATTGAAGCCTTGAAGCATGCAGGTTACGTGTATGATGCGGATATCAATGTGAAGTGGATTAATTCTGAAGAGGTTACTTCTGAGAATGTTCATGAACATTTGGCAGACGTTGATGGTGTCTTGGTACCAAGTGGCTTCGGTGAACGTGGAATTGAAGGAAAGATCGCAGCCATCACCTACGCGCGTGAACACAAGATTCCATTCTTTGGGATCTCTTTAGGGATCCAGTTGGCGGCCATCGATATTGCCCGTAACGTTGCCGGAATTGAAGGTGCCTGTAGCCAGGAAACTCATCCAGAAGGAAAAGATCAGGTGGTCATCTTGAACCCATATCCTGAAGCTGGTGAGACCTTGCGCTTGGGTCTGTATCCCATCGATTTAAAAGAGGGATCAAGAGTTTCGAGCTATTACCTTGATGAGACAACGATTCAAGAACGCCACAGAAACCGTTATGAAATCAATGAGGATTATCGTCAAGTCTTGGAAGAAAATGGTCTGCAAGTAGTCGGTGAAAGTCCCGATGGTAGCTATGTGGAGATTGTCGAATTGAAGGGTCATCCATTCTTTATCGCGACACAGTTCCATCCGGAATTTGTCTCACGCCCAGACAGCCCACATCCATTAATCGTAAGGTTCGTTGAAGCAAGCATGTTGCATCAAAAAAAGATCCAACGTTAGATATTTAATCAGAAAACCGTCCGCTATCTTGAAGTACTCGAGATAGTGGACGGTTTTGTCTTGCTTGAAATCCATCAGAAAAATCATTGGTGTGATAACGCCGATCAATTTCCATAAAAAAAGAACAGGTGTACCTGTTCTTTTCGCAGTTATTGATTGAATAGCTTTGTGTTTTTAATCGGGATGAGAGGATTTGAACCTCCGACCCCATGCACCCCATGCATGTGCGCTACCATGCTGCGCCACATCCCGTTAATGTATCCATTGTAGATGAACAAGAAGTAAAAAGCAAATCTTCCACAAATCTTAAATGTAAATATTATTTTATTAATCACGGACCACTTACCTGATTAATAAATGGATTTAAAAACGGAAAACCGCTTGACAGTAATGACTTTTAGGGGAACGCAAATAAATGTCTGTATAATTGTGAGGTAGTTTTTTTACGTTAAAGAGAATGTTATTCACTGGTTATTTCCATATTCTCCAAACTGAAAAGTGAAGGTAGGAGTTTGTTGTAATTATCAAGATAGGAAAAAAGAGTAAAATGATTAAATACTTTGTAGAGGGAATTGATCCCGACGAAAGAGCAGGAAATAATCTTTCTTTGCGAGCCGTTTTCGCAGGTCTTGTAACCTTCTTGGCGTAAGTGTACTTTTTTCTTTGATAATTGAGGCCATTAAATTAGGAGTTCCTGATCTAACAGAAACCCATCCATTGGAGGGAATTGAAACCAATTTAGTTGCTTGGGCAGTGGCCGCCTTAATTCTTTCCCTTGCTGGTGATGGTTTTGTAGCTGAGTTAGCAACTAACCGACAGGGGCATCCATGGGTTCCTCACTTGGGGAGTCAGTGCGGTCACAGTTTTCATGCTGTTGGAAAGTGTCACCAATTCTGTCTTCTACACAGTAGGACCCGTAGTTAATCATGCTGGACATGCTGTTGGAAGTGTCGCCCGTACAGCGAGAAGCGCTGTTTCTTTTGTGGGATCAACGTCTGCTTATTTGATGGAGGATGCTTTCAAAAGCATTTCTGACAATGTTCATATAGACACGGACTACTTAGACCAGACGGTCGAACAAACTCTGAGAGATACAGATATTGAACAGCTACAACTAGAATATCTCCAAGGACAAGTGAACGCAGTAGTTAATGACATTACCGATGCAGGTGATGCCATTGTTGTCGATGGGCAGGATGCGAAAGTAGTGGCTCAAAACACAGATCTCAATGAAGCTGAAGTTGACTAAGCAGTCGACAACATTATTGACGCTTACGATGAAGCTGCTAAAAAGACAGAAGAGGTCTTGAACACTGCTTCTCAACGCGTCGAGGAATTAACTGCCTAAGGCCAAGAATTAATTTTCTAAGGTCAATCCATGGTTCAATCAGGTCTCGAACGAGGCATTGAAACGACTGAAGAAATCAGCAATGAAATAGCCAAGTATTCACTCTGGGTCTTTCTAGGCCTTGTAGCTGCTCTATTTATTACAGCATTCCCTGGTTATGCGGGAGCACGCACCAGTCGCCACAGCGAGACTGGCTCTGCCGTTTAATTTATTCATTAGAATTGCAAAGATGTACGACTGAGGTTGCCTCAGTTTTTTTAAATGGCAAAATCATCAGCGGAAATAAAGTGCTTCAATTTCGAGCTCTCAATCATGGGCTGAAAAGTTTGATCAACTTCTAACAAATAAAGTGGACAGAAGAGGTGGAACTGGTATAATTACTGACAGTAGTGTTGATAGTTAGTCAGTCAGTTGGTGTCTCATTAAAAAGCAGGAGGAAATATACATGAGTCGTTTAGTAAACATGACAAGAATGTTAAAGGTTGCCAAAGAAGAAGGATATGCGGTCGCTCAGTTTAACATCAACAACCTAGAGTGGACGCAAGCACTGTTGCGTGCCGGAGAAGAAGCACAATCACCAATTATTTTGGGAGTTTCCGAAGGTGCTGGACGCTACATGGGCGGAGCAACAGTGGTTTCAGCCATGGTTAACGCTCTAATGGAAGCAATGAACATCACCATTCCAGTTGCCCTACACTTGGACCACGGATCATCTGTAGAAGTATGTAAAGAGTACATCGACGCAGGATTTACATCTGTCATGCTAGACTTATCATCCAAGCCAATCGACGAAAACATTGCAGCATCCCGTGAAGTTGTCGAGTATGCCCACGACCGCGGAGCTTCGGTAGAAGCAGAAGTCGGAATTGTTGGTGGAGAAGAAGACGGAGTTGTCGGTAACGTCCAGTACGCAGACTTAGATGAGTGTGTGCGCATGGTCAAAGAAGCCGGCATCGATGCTTTAGCAGCTGCGCTAGGTTCTATCCACGGACCAATTACCGGTGAGCCAAAGCTAGGGTTTACAGAAATGAAAGAAATTTCTGAAGCAACTCAAGCGCCGTTGGTCTTACACGGGGGTTCGGGAATTCCTGAGCACCAGATTAAGAAAGCCATCGAACGTGGACACGCAAAAATTAACGTGAACACTGAATTACAGCAACAATGGGCCAAAGGTGTCCGCGACACCTTGGATAACGATGCAAAGATTTATGACCCACGTAAAGTCATGAAATCAGGTTTCGATAAAATCACTGCAGAAGCACTCGATGTTATGGAAATGTTTGGATCTGTCAATAAAGCCTAAGTAAGAATTAATTTGAGATAGAAAAAGACAAGTTAAACATCTTGTCTTTTTCTATTTCTATAAGAAAGAGGAAGTTCATATGGGTATCATTAAAAAAATTAGCGGTTGGGTCGGCGATTACATGGCTTATCTGGTAGTGATTATCACCTTACTGGCCTTGTTTGTGCCAAGTACGACGGAGTGGATTCAAACGGCTTGGATCAATCCCTTGTTGATGATGATAATGTTTGGAATGGGTCTGACCCTTAGCACGGATGATTTCCGCTTGGTATTCACCAATCCCAAACATATCGCCTTCGGTGTTCTTGTCCAATACACCATCATGCCGCTCCTGGCTTGGGGACTTACCAAAGCGTTTGGAATCACAGATCCTGCGTTGATTGCCGGGATTATCTTGGTTGGAACAAGTCCAGGTGGTACCTCTTCCAACGTAATTACCTACTTGTCTCGTGGAGATGTGGCTTTATCGGTTGTGATTACTTCTTGTTCTACTTTGTTAGCGCCCATTTTAACGCCTTTGATTTCTTACCAGATCCTAAAATCAACGGTGGAAGTAGACGCCGTGGCCATGTTGCTATCCATCTTGAATGTTGTGATATTACCAGTGATTCTAGGATTTATTATTAACCATTTCTGGTACAAACACGTTCAAAAAGTTGTCGATGGTTTACCTCTGGTTTCTGTTGCAGGAATCATCTTGATTGTTGCAGCGGTGGTGACCACTAACCGGGACAATATCATTCAAAACGGAGGCATGCTTCTACTCGTTTGTGCCATTCACAACGGTTTAGGCTATCTCTTAGGCTATAGCGCTGGAAAATTCGTCGGCATGCCCACGTCCAGTTGCAAGACACTGTCCATTGAAGTGGGTATGCAAAACTCTGGATTGGCATCCGCCTTGGCAACGCAAGTCTTCCCAACCATGCCTTTAGCCACGGTTCCAGGAGCAATCTTTTCTGTCTGGCACAACATTTCGGGAGCCATTTTGGCTCAAATCTATCAACGAATTCCCAACGAAGACAGGGCATTGGACAAGTAGAGTGTTGAAATCTTTGAGCAAGGAATGTACACTGGTTGGTAGAATAATTTTATATGATCAACGACTAAAACGATCGACGAACAAGGAGCAACTATGCAAAAATTACTTATTCGTGGTGGTAAGCCCCTGAAGGGTGAGGTTACAATCAACGGTGCTAAAAACAGCACCGTCGCTCTAATACCGGCAGCAATTCTGGCGGACTCACCGGTGACTCTTCATGGTGTCCCTGATATTTCTGATGTTCATGCTTTGTTGGAGATTCTTGAGGATTTCAACGTAAAAACACACTTTGAAAACCACACGCTGACAATTGATCCGACCAATATTATGTCCATTCCAATGCCGACAGGTAAAATTCAAAGTTTGCGGGCTTCCTATTACTTCATGGGAGCCACACTTTCCCGCTTTGGCAAAGGTGTGATTGGTTTGCCTGGAGGGTGTATGTTAGGGCCACGCCCCATTGATCAGCATTTGAAGAGTTTCCGAGCCCTAGGTGCAAAAATCGAAGATGATTATGGGGTTATCACCATGACAACCCCTGAAGGCTTAAATGGAAATCGAATCTATATGGATGTTGTATCAGTAGGAGCAACCATTAATGCCATTCTTGCAGCTGTCAAAGCCAAAGGGCGCACCATCATTGAGAACGTGGCCCTAGAGCCGGAAATCATTGATGTTGTGACTTTTTTGAATAAAATGGGAGCGAAAATCCGCGGTGCGGGAACCAACATGATCCGCATCGATGGAGTGGAGGAATTGACTGGGGTCACCCATGCAATCATTCCGGACCGCATTGAAGCAGGTACTTACATTTCTGCGGCAGTTGCGACAGGAGAAGGCGTAACCATCAACAATGTGATTTATGAGCATTTAGAAGGTTTCCTGGCTAAATTGGCCGAAATGGGTGCCAAATTTGATGTGCGCGGGGACAGTATTTATGTTCATTCGGATCAAAAATTAACCAACGTGAACATTAAGACTCAGCCTTATCCAGGTTTCGCAACGGATTTACAACAACCAATCACGCCTTTACTGGTGATTGCAGAAGGTGATGGCACAATTATTGATACCATCTATCCACAAAGAATTAATCATATTCCTGAACTAAATCGCATGGGTGCCGATGCACATATTCATGGGAACATCATTAGTTTTGAAGGTTCCAGCAAGTTAACGGGGGCTCCTGTCAAAGCTTCTGATTTACGAGCCGGAGCTTGTTTGGTAATCGCAGGCCTCATCGCCGACGGCGAGACTGAGATTTTACGTGTTGAAAACATCCTGAGAGGCTATGAAAATATCGTTGAGAAACTCACAGCTTTAGGTGCCGATATTCAAATGGTTGAAGAGTAATTCTTCAAAGGAGGATTTAATTGTCAACGAGTGATGATTTCTCTCTTGAAACTTTGCTGGCAAAGCAAGTAAATGAACTTTATGCCTATGCCAGAGAGCTTCAAATAGATAATTACGATGAACTCAGTAAAAAAGAGCTGGCCTTGGCCGTCATGCGTACCCAAAAAGAAAAGCAAGGCTTTTTCCAAGTGGAAGGCATTTTGGATGTGCGGCCTCACGATAGTTATGGATTTTTAAGACCGATTAACTTTTCGCCCAGTCATGAAGATGTCTATATTTCAAATACACAAATTCGCCGCTTTGCTCTACGGGTGGGAGACCGGGTCAAGGGACCTTCAATACCTCCCAAAAATGGTGAGCGCTATTATGGCCTCATGCAGATCAGTGAGGTAAATGGTGAAGATCCAGAACAAGCCAAACAAAGAAATCACTTCCCGGGCCTAACGCCCATCTACCCGGACCGCCAACTAAATTTGGAGAATTGGCCACAAAAAATTAGTAATCGACTCGTTGACATTGTGGCACCCGTTGGATTTGGCCAACGAGGCCTGATCGTTGCTCCACCAAAGGCTGGGAAAACGACGATCCTGAAAGACATTGCGGGGGGCATATCGTCCAACCATCCGGAAGCGGAACTTATGGTCTTGTTAATCGATGAGCGTCCAGAAGAAGTGACGGATATTGAACGCCACGTCGATGGTGAAGTTATAGCATCCACCTTTGACCAAAAGCCAGAAAACCATGTCCGGATTGCTGAATTAGTGCTTCAACGGGCCATGCGACTAGTAGAAGGAGGAAAAGATGTCGTGATCTTGATGGATAGTATTACGCGTCTTGCTCGCGCCTATAACTTGATCGTGCCTCCCAGTGGTCGCACCTTGAGTGGTGGGCTTGATCCAGCAGCTTTTTATTTCCCAAAACGCTTCTTTGGAGCTGCTCGAAATATTGAGGGTGGTGGTTCCTTGACGATTTTGGCAACAGCCTTGATTGACACGGGCAGTCGCATGGATGAGGTCATTTACGAGGAATTCAAAGGAACCGGGAACCATGAATTGCACTTGTCGCGTCAATTGGCCGAAAGAAGAATTTTCCCAGCCATCGACATTCGTCAATCCAGCACTCGCCGTGAAGACTTGTTAATCGATGAGGAACATCTCAATGAAGTCTGGAACTTGCGTCGAATGATGCGTGGTGATGCTTTGGATCAGACCGAACACTTAATTAGCCTCTTAACCAAAACGGAAACTAATGAAGAGTTCTTCGAAAAACTCAAAAAACTTCAAGCTAAATACAAAAAATAAAAAAGTAAAACAATTCTTTGCTTTTGCTATTTTCTCATGGTATCATTTCATTGTTGCACGTTTTGATGCACTTGATTAACTCTAACTCAGCATATGATTTAGGGAAGAAAGGAAGAAATTAATGAAACCAGATATTCATCCAGATTATCACACAGTAGTATTTAGAGATACATCTACAGGTTTTCAATTCCTATCAGGATCCACTAGAACATCAGACGAAACTGTTGAGTGGGAAGATGGGAACACATACCCGTTAATCCGTGTAGAAATCAGTTCAGATTCACATCCATTCTATACTGGACGTCAGCAATTTACTCAAGCGGACGGACGCGTTGATCGTTTTAACCGTAAGTATGGTATATCCAACGAGTAATCCTGAATATATAAAAAGAAGCATCTATTTCCCTTCAGGAAGATAGATGTTTTTTTGTGGATTAAATTAAAGCGAAAGGAGTTTCTACTTATGCCTTTACTACAACGAATGATTAAAATTTCCATCGCTACAGTTCTCGCGACGCTCCTGTCCAATTATTTAGGACTTATGAATCCGCTGTCTTCGGGAATCATTGCCTTGCTCACAGTTGTGGACAGTCGAACAGCCTCCCTTAAACGGGGTTTTAGTTATCTGTTTGCGGCAGTCATTGGTTTTTCAATCGCTTCTCTAACTTTATATTTGTTTGGCTTTGACTATTGGACCATTGGTATCTATTTGCTTTTATTTATCCCGATACTGGACGCCTTGGATTTGAACAATACCTTGTCGCCGATTTCCGTTCTTGTCACGCATTTTATGGTAGCCGAGTCCATCAGCTGGAAATGGCAGATCAATGGGATGTCGTTGATTGCTATTGGTGTCTTTTCGGCTCTTTTGGTTAATTGGTGGATGCCCTCCCAAGAAGATATACTTTCGAATCAAGTCGAACGAGTCGAAAATAAGATGCGAAAAATATTAGATTTAATGTCAGTGCGCTTAGCCTCAACGAACAGCAACTTTCAAGAAGTCGCCAGTGAATTGAATGATTTGGAGGCGGCCTTGAATGAACTTGAGGCCAATGCCATGTTGGAATACGACAACCAGCTGTTTAATAAAGATTCCTACCATGTGCGTTATACCCACATGCGCAAGCGTCAACTCAGCGCACTGAGAAACATGAATCGTAGTTTGAATCATTTGCAATTAACCTATGAGGAAAATCTGTTGTTGAGTAAGATTTTTCTCTTGACTGCGAAAGAATTAGATGAATCAAACACTGGAATCACCTTGTTAGAGGATCTTGCAGAACTCTTCCTACTTTACCAACGAAAAGAGTTGCCAAAGACCCGGAAAGAATTCGAAACCCGTGCTGTTCTCTATTCCCTCATGCTCACTTTTGAACGTTTCTTGCAGATGAAACATGATTTTTACCAAAGGGATCAAAAGAAGAAAGTAGCTGACGAAGGAAAGGGACTTCCTAGCCGCCTGAGTCGACTTTAGGAGGTGATTTTGATATACTTTAATCGGCTTAAGAAATGGAGGAAACCTCATGACAACTACAATTATTTTAATCGCTGTGGCACTTTTATTGGTCGTCGGTTGGTTGGGTATTTATAATTCATTGGTGAAACTAAGAAACTGGGCGGAACAGAGCTTTAGTCAAATCGATGTTCAACTTCAAAGACGCAATGACTTAATCCCTAATTTGGTGGAAACGATTAAAGGCTATACCAACCACGAATCAGACACGCTGACAGCGGTGACGCAGGCACGCCAGCAGTTAATGAATCTACCCAGTGACGCATCACCGGAACAAATTAATCAAGCTTCAAATGCACTAAGTTCAGCCTTGTCACGATTGATTGCGGTTTCGGAATCCTACCCAGACCTAAAGGCCAATCAGAATTATATGGATTTGCAAGCAACTCTTGAAAGTACCGAAGATAAGATTTCTACCGCCCGTCAATTATATAATTCAAGCATTGGGCAGTATAACACCAAGATCGAAACGGTTCCTATGAACATCGTCGCAGGTGTTCATGGCTTTCAACGAAAAGATTATTTGGAAACACCTGAAGAAGATCGTACAGTTCCAAAGGTTAGCTTCTAACTTGACTTTCTTTTCTGTGCAATAATCAGTAACATAGGTAGTAAGTATTGAGTGAAAGGAGGATATGAATGAGGCGCGAGAATTTATATATCCACCATGATGCAGTTTCTAACCACATCATGACCCGTGGGATTAATTTTTTGAATGATGATTTTCCAAAAGGGTTTTTCCCCAATAATTTGATTTTAGGCGACTCCCCTGAAGATACTGGACGCATGGATGTCCAAACGAACTTTAAGATACTTCGCGGAAGTCATGAAATTATTGATTACTTGGAAACTTGTGAACGGAAAAATCAGAGAGTTTCCGATTGGATTGACTTTCGAAGCTTTGAGACCATGCATCAGTTAACGCCAGCAGAAATTGCGGAGTTGCTGTATCTTTTTCACTCCCATCGCACCATGCGCTCAGCATTTTTCTACAAGCTTCAAAATAACTTTGCTTATTTGAGTTTTCCGAATGGATTGAATAAAGTTTATTATCGTCAGTCGTCTCATTTTTATCCTCGTTTACAAAGAGTTTTACGAGAACGAATGACACAGCTTATTAATGAAAGAGGCATTAGGCGTTGGACATTTCGTCAAGTAACCTCGAATGAAGTTCCCAGATACGTTGTTAAAAAATTAAGCACAGCCTTTAATAAGGGCTTAAAAATTAATTTCAATCAAGCCTATCGAAGTGGAACTTATTGGCGAGTGCCCATGATGAGTATTCAGGATGACTTGGCACTCTTGGACACCGATCAGAGCTTGACTCAAAGTATCGGAGAGATTATTTACGATTTAAACTCACAGCAGTGGACCTTGGATTTATTGACAGACGAAAAACGATAAGCTACTTGGAGGCTACCTCATGAAAATTACATTATTATACGGTGGAGAAAGTGCCGAACATGATGTGTCGATCATTTCGGCCCACAATATTTGTCAGGCAATTAAGTACGATCACTATCAAGTCCATCCCATTTACATCACGAAAGAAGGCACTTGGTTAAAAGGAAAAGAATTGCGCACACCAACGGCTTACGAAAGTCAGCTGAAGCTTGCAAAAGCACAAATACCTACTTGGGGTGAGTCTGAAGGAGATATTTCCACGGGTGTGGAAATATCTCCAGGAGAGATCGCCGGTGAAGACACCATCGTGTTCCCTGTACTTCATGGACCAAATGGCGAAGACGGGACTATTCAAGGATTCTTGGAAGTCTTGAATATGCCTTATGTGGGGGCTGGGGTGACCGGGAGCGCTTGTGGTATGGACAAAATCATTAGCAAGCAACTCTTTGACCAAGTCGACCTACCCCAAGTTCCTTATGTGTTTTTTGATGGCAGTGAATGGGCAAGTCATCAGGATGTCATCGTCAAAAAGTGCGAAGGCAGCCTTTTATATCCCTTGTTTGTGAAACCAGCCAATATGGGCTCCAGTGTAGGTATCAGCAAAGTCGAAGATCAAGAAGAGTTGATTCAAGCAGTAACTCTTGCCTTGCGTTATGATCAGCGGATTGTGGTTGAGCAAGGAATCAACGCCGATGAATGTGAGGTGGCCTTGCTCGGAAATAGCGATGTCCACGCCAGCGTGGTTGGGAGATTGATCAAGGAGCAAGACTTCTACGATTACGAAGAGAAATACATCAATAATCGTGTAGAAATGGAAATTCCTGCCCAGATTCCTGAAGAAGTCAGCGAAAAGATTCAAGAGTATGCCGTTAAGGCCTACAAAGCCATCGATGGTCGAGGACTGTCGCGAGTTGATTTCTTCGTGACGGCGAATCATGACATTTACATCAATGAAATCAATACCATGCCAGGGTTCACTCCATTTAGTATGTATCCCTTGCTTTGGGGAGCGACCGATCTGGAATATGAAGATTTGATCGAAGAGCTCTTACAATTAGCGCTTAATCAGCATCAATTGAAGCAGGCCCTGCATCAGACTCACTAAAATTAATTTGAAAGCGTAGCTGGTAAGCCAATAGCTACGCTTTTTATTTTGAAAGGACCGATAATCAATGAAAAAAATAACCCTTGAACAAGTACAAGAGGCTGTCCAGGCGGTCGATGTGACGGTTGCTTTTGACGAGGTAATTTCTAACGTTCAATTTGATTCAAGACAAGTGGGTGAAGGAACGCTGTTTGTACCTCTCACGGGAGGTACTAACAACGGTCACTGCTATGTGGACCAGGCGATCGCTCAAGGTGCTAGCGCGACATTTTGGCAGAAGGGTCAACCCCATCCGCCCGTTGATAAGATCAATCTGATTTATGTTGAAGACACGCTGAAAGCCATGCAGGACTTGGCTCATTACTACCGCCATTTGGTGGATCCGATTGTGGTAGGAGTGACCGGCAGTAATGGGAAGACGACGACTAAAGACATGTTGGAAAATGTTTTAGCTACCCAATACCGTGTTCATAAGACCCAGGGAAACTATAACAACGAAATCGGTCTTCCTTATACGATTTTATCCATGCCTGAAGACACAAAGGTCTTGATTGTTGAAATGGGTATGAGTGGCTTTAAAGAAATTGAGGAGTTGTCGGCCATTGCTAATCCAGATTATGGCGTGATTACCTTGATCGGCGAGAGTCATCTCGAACATCTCGGCTCGCGCCAAGGCATTGCTCAAGCAAAAATGGAAATTCTCGCAGGTATGCCAAAGGCAGGTCTTCTGATCTACCCAGAAAAAGAAGCACTGATCCATGACCAGCTTCCCGCTCATGCACAAACGATCACTGTGGGCACGGGACAAGGAACCATTCAAGCAAAGAATATTCAAGAATATCAAGACAAGACGACCTTCCAAACAAACCTAACAGGCGAAGAAATACTGAGCATTCCCGTTCTAGGTGCCTACAACGTCAGTAACGCCCTGTTGGCTTTTGCTGTTGCTCGAGCGTTGGAAGTTTCTTTAGAGAATATTCAAGAAGGGTTGTCTAATTTCCAGTTAACCGCCAATCGGGTACAATGGATGACCACTCATCAAGGGGCCTCCTTACTGAACGATGCTTACAATGCCAGTCCGACCTCTGTTCGAGCTGTTTTGAGCACCTTTGCACAATTGCCTGTCACGGCGAACGAACGAAAGATCGTTGTCCTTGGAGATATTCGAGAGTTGGGCGAAGAATCAGACGTTCTGCATCGTGGTCTGGCCAGTTCTTTTGCTCGGGAAGATATTCATGAGGTTTATCTGTTTGGAGAAGAAATTCAAGGGCTCTACCAGGAGCTGCAGACCAAATACGAGGGGCGCAACCTTCACTACGTTCTCAAAGATCATCAAATACTCGTTGATCAATTGGTGACGGCGACGAATGAGAAAGATCTGATTCTTGTGAAATCAAGCTTTGGAACAGATCTCTTGCAGGTGGTGAACGCCCTAACTGAAACGCCCAACACTTGAGTTTGTTAACAAAAAGTGGTAAGCTGTTTATGTGAGTGAAAACAAATTCGATATATAAATGATTCTTTCGAGAGTCGGCATGAAGTCGCAGGACATACACCACCCGTTAGTGAGTTGTTTCGTGCGGCTTTTTTATCGATGAAAATCACTGATGAAGATGAAGAAAAGAATTCCAATAGAAGAAGAGGAAGTATACATTGAAATTTACAGATTTAGATTTAAAAGCCCCATTATTAAAGGCTCTGGAAGAATTAGGGTTTGAAGAACCTACACCCATTCAACAACAATCCATTCCAGTTGCCTTGCAAGGACGCGACCTGATCGGTCAAGCACAAACAGGTACTGGAAAAACATGTGCGTTCGGTTTACCGATGTTAAACAAGTTAACCAAGCAGGACAAACTGCAAGGGTTGGTCATTGCGCCGACGCGTGAATTGGCCATCCAAGTACAAGAAGAGATTTATCGTCTAAGCAAAGAATTAAAGTCTGGTGTTTATGTGGTTTACGGTGGTTCTCCCATCGGTCGACAAATTAATCATATTAAGCGCAATCAGCCAGATATTATTGTCGGAACTCCTGGTCGCTTGTTAGATTTAATCAATCGTGGTGTTCTTGATCTCAGTGGTTTAGAAACTTTGGTTCTGGATGAAGCTGACGAAATGCTGAACATGGGATTCATTGATGACATTAAAGCCATCGTGCGCCAAACACCAGACACTCGTCAAACACTTCTGTTTTCAGCGACCATGCCTCCAGAAATCAAGGCCCTGGGTCAGCAATTCTTAAAGAATCCAGAGCACGTCCAGATTAAAGCGACGGAAATGACTGCTGATTTAATTGATCAATACTTCGTCAAGTGTCGCGATGGTGAGAAGTTTGATGTTTTAACTCGTTTGTTAGATGTCCAAAACCCTCAACAAGCCATTGTTTTTAACCGCACACGTAAACGTGTGGACGAAGTGGCCCGTGGATTAAATATTCGCGGTTACAACGCGGAGCAAATTCATGGGGATGTTCCTCAGGAAAAGCGCATGCGCGTCATCGATGAATTTCGCCGTGGACGTGTAGAGTTATTAGTGGCGACAGACGTAGCTGCTCGTGGATTAGACATTTCCGGGGTTACTCATGTCTACAACTATGACATTCCTCAAGACCCAGAAAGTTACGTACACCGAATTGGTCGAACTGGTCGTGCCGGAAGCGAAGGTGAATCCATCACCTTTGTAACTCCTTCCGAAATGAGCTACTTGCGTGTGATCGAAAACTTGACCAAGAAGCAAATGACCCCATTGAATCCGCCAACCTCTACGGAGGCCCAAGCAGGACAAATTCAACAACTGATTGATAAAATTAACGAATCCATTGAAAACGGTCAAATCAACGAACAAAAAGAAGCCGCGCAACTGTTGCTTCAGCACTATGATTCTGTTGATTTAGTGGCAGCTTTGCTCTCAGAAATTGTAACGGACAACACTGAGATTGAAGTCAATATTTCCCCGCAAAGAGATTTACCATCTGGACGTGGAGGCCGTGGTGGTCGCGGTGGTCGTGGTGGACGTCGTCACAACCAACGCCGTGGTGGTAATCGAAACCAGCAAGGTGGTCGCCGTGACAATCGTCGCCGTCGCAATCACCGCGCAGAAGAAGGTGGCGGCCGAAGTCAAAACAACAACCGTCGCCGCAACCGATCCGTGGATCGTAGCTATACAATCACTAAAAGATCTGATTAATCGACCAGCATAGGAGAGGACATCCATGTTTGTAGGAACAGACATTGTTGAAATAGAACGCATCGCTCAAGCATACGAGAAAAATAAACGTTTTGCTGAGCGTGTACTTTCACCGAAGGAATTGGATCTATTTAATTCTTTTAATGATGAGCGACAGATGAGTTTCTTGGCGGGAAGATTTTCCGCCAAAGAAGCTTATGTCAAAGCTTTAGGTACAGGAATCGGAAAGATCCGATTTACAGATATTTCGATCGTTCCCGCAGCATCTGGTGCGCCGATCTTTGAGTATGCACCAATCGTTGATTCGATTGGTGTATCTATTTCTCACAGTCATGCTTACGCGACTGCTACGGTTGTACTTAATTTAACGCAAAAAGAATTAGACAAGCAATTAAAGCAATTCAGAGAAACAAAAGAGGGATCTTCCAATGCGAGCAAGTGAACACCGGCCCACACAAGCCATTATTGATCTTGGGGCCATTCAAACGAATTTAAAAACGATTCAGGAACATTACTCCGAAGATATTATCACCTATGTCGCAGTCAAAGCGAATGCCTATGGACATGGCGCAGTGGAAGTAGCGAAGGCTGCTTTAGATGTTGGTGTAGAAGGTTTGTTCGTAGCAACCGTCGACGAGGGCATTGAGCTTCGTCAAGCGGGTATCACGAATGTTCCGATTTTGGTGACCGGTTTAACGGATCCACGAGGGATTGCCGAGGTGTTTGATTATGATCTGACCTTAACAGTTTCAGGAATCGCATTTTTCGAAAAAGCTGTAGACCAATTGACGACCACTCAACAACGTCATTTGTTAGATAAAGAATTGCCCATCCATTTGGCGCTGGATACGGGAATGGGTAGAATTGGCCTGCAAAAGCCGGAAGAAATTCTTGCTTTTATAAAAGGTTTAGAGGCTTATCCCTGGGTACGTTGGGAAGGGGTTTTCACTCATTTCTCGACAGCTTCTGGAGGCCCTAAAGACTACATTGATACTCAGTGGGAACGTTGGCAAGACTTGTTAAAGGTAGTCCCTGAAGAAGTTACCTACCGTCATCATGCGAATACGGCTATGGCTTATCTGACAGATGACTACCCGACAGATATTGCCAGAATAGGGATTGGAATGTACGGAATTGATGCAGAAGATCGTTCGCCAGATCCTTATGGACTGGTGCCGGCTCTATCCTTGGTTTCGGCAATAATCTATGTTAAAGAAGTCGACCCAGGACGATTTATTAGTTATGGGGCGACTTACAAGACTCAGGAAAAAGAGTGGATCGCGACAATTCCTCTCGGATATGCGGATGGCTGGTTCAGACGTTATCAGAACTTTGATGTTCTGGTCCAAGGACAGAAATGTCCTGTTGTCGGAAGAATTAATATGGACCAATTGATGGTTCGCTTGCCCAAGGAGTTTCCAGTGGGTACAACCGTCACTTTTATTGGTCAAAACTCAGGTCAAAGCAATCACGTATCCGACTTGGCACGAGTTGCTGATACCATCGGTTATGAAGTGGTGTGTGGGATTAGTGATCGAGTTCCGCGTGTGCATGTCAATGTTCGTCAATAAAAGGAGAATGAAAATGGTGAAAGTAGCAGCATTGCCGGTGGGCCGAATTCAAGCCAATACTTATGCAGTTTATAATGAAGAAGGAAAAGCCTTAATCATTGATCCAGGAGCAGAGGCTGATCGAATCATTGATTGGATCAATGTCAATGGCTGGGAGCCTCAAGCGGTTCTTTTAACGCACGGACATTATGATCACATCGGTGCAGTTGATGCCATTCGTGATGCATTCGGTATCGACGCCTACATCCATACCAAGGAAGCTGATTTTTTAACGGATGCGACCCTTAATTTATCAGGATTAACAGGTTCTGGACAAGGTCTTACTCAACGTTCTGCCGAGAGAAATTGGCTAGAAATGGGTAAAAAAATCATCGGAGACATACCTTTCAAGGTCGCTTTCACACCTGGTCACAGTCCAGGCCATGTGATTTATATTTTTGAAGACGGAGAGTTTGTGATCAACGGCGACACGGTCTTTCAAGGCAGCGTAGGACGTACGGATTTTCCCGGAGGCAGCCATGAGGAATTAATGGCAAGAATTGAGAAAGAAATTATCTCTCTTCCCCATCATTACCGACTATACTCTGGTCATGGTCCTGTCACTACCATCGCCCAAGAAATTCAAACCAATCCCTTCTTTGGGAAATTCAGATAAAAATAAGCACTTGATAAAATGTGGCAAACATTTATCAAGCGCTTTTATATTTTTATAGGTCAAGTCAGATCATGAACTTCCAAGTCGCTCACGCGTTTTTCAAGGTAACGAACGAGAATCGACAAATCAATGGGATCTAATGATTGTGGTAAGAACAAGTGAACATGAAGGAGTTTTTCGCTGTTGCAATTGACAGTGAATGAGGAGGGTTCTGTGTGGCGCCGGACACCACGCACAAGTCGTTGCAGGGACCACTGACCGTCTTCGGTTGTAAAGCTCAGAATATATCCCACATTGCCCAAGCTTAGATTTTTAGAAACATCCTCGAGCATGCGGTCATGGTCAATGATTCCAATAAAGGTATTTGAATCATCTAGGACAGCGATGTAAGGTAAGTCACTGATGGAAAAAAAAAGTTGAATCAAAGCGCTAGACACTTTCACAACGCGGGTAGCGTTTTTGAGAAAACGTGTCACAGGAAGAGAGGTTAGGGGAACGTCGGGATGATGGAAAAAATGTTGATAAATATGGAAACGGTAGACGTTTCCACGGAAAAGATCGGTCGTTTCGTCCAACACGGGAGCGCATCTTAACTGATATTTCTCCAAAAAGTCAATGGCTTCCTGCGCATTCATGGATTCGTCGAGGAGGTGTAATTCTTCTTTACGGGTGATTAAATGGTTCAGACTCATATAGATAGCCCTTTCATAAACTTCTGAGACTCATCTTAACAAAATCCTCTGACTTCAGCAATTAATCGCTTAGAAACTAAAGATCAATAAATAGCCAGTTATCTAAATTGTTCCTGCCTTTAAAATAAGGTATAATTAGGCAACCTAAGCTGTTAGTTAGGAGAATAAAGGAGTTTGAGGCAGATATGGAGCCCGCAAGCAGCTCTCTAAGCACACAAAGATTTTTAACTTCTGTCAATGGATTATTTGCCAGCATCGAAATCGCCTATATGGCCTTGAAACGCCAAAGGATGAAAACCTACGCCAAGGAAGGTGACCGGCGCGCAAAAAAAGATCGTCGATGTGGCAGGCGGTCGAATCAATAGCTTCATTGTCATTCACGAACCTGATCGGAAAAATCGCTGTCGACGATTATCTTTGTGACTCGGATAAGAAGCACAATGATGGAACTGAAACAGAAGAACAATAGTTCCATGTTTTAGCATTGAAATGGATTGATATTTTTCATATGATATTCTTATGGTTTTGTGACAATCCCATGACGAAACGATATGGAGCCTTAATAAAACAAGGAATAATCATCTAAAACAAATATATAGGGGTGGAAAAATGCGCAGGAAAGTTATTGGTACCTTTATATTTATAGCAGTACTAGTTGTTGCTTATTTTGGAGGGGTAGGTTATTACGCTGATCGATTCCAAGCGAATACACAATTTGGCAGTGTCGCAATTGGAAATAAAACAATTGATGAAGCCAAGCAAACAATTGAAGAAGAAATGAATAAAACCCAAGTGACCGTTCAAGAAGACGGTAAAGAATTGGGTGTGTTGACTTTAGGAGAACTAGACGGAGACATGGACATTGATGCCGTCCTAGCTGCGGATTTTGCTAAGCAAGATCCAGCCAAATGGCCCATATATATCTTTAGTGAATCAAAATTCAAGAACAACCTGGCCGAGAACATTACCGTCAACGATGAGAAGTTGACAAAAGTTCTCGAAGAAATGGGCTTAAAAAATGATGAACGAACACCGGGGAAGAATGCAGAGATTGAATTTTCTGAAGAAGAAGGCTTTTATGTAAAACCTGAAGAAGCAGGGAATCAGCTGGACAATGAGCAGGTGAAAGCCCACATCGTTGAAGCCCTTCAAACGGGGGAAGATATTGTCGATGTGAAGATGGCCTATTTGGAACCTGAAGTTAAAAGTGAAGATGAAGCCATTACTTCTGTCATGGACCGCATTCACGAACTATCCACTAACCAGGTAGTCTGGGAAATTGCTGGTAAAGAAGAGGTCATTGAAGGTGATCTCATCAAGCAATGGATTTACTTTGATGATGCCAACAATCTAGTCATCAACAAACACAAAGTGGCCGAATATATTGACTCAATTGCGGAGAAGTATGAAACCTATGACATTGTTCGTGAATTCGAAAGTACTTTGCGTGGAACTGTGGAAGTATTGCCGGGAACCCTCGGCTGGTCCATTGATAGCCAAGAAACAGCAGCGATTCTTGCTAACCACATCGTTTCAGGAGCTGAAGGAGTTGTTGAACCAGTGGTTAACGGAACAGGTTACGGCAGTGGCGATCCAAACTCCGTCGGAGACGATTATATTGAAATCGATTTACAAAATCAGCACATGTGGCTGTACAAGGACGGCAAATTGGTCATGGAAACACCGATCGTTTCTGGTTTTGCCGGTTCCAGTGAGACAATTCCGGGTGCTTACGCAGTTTGGAGCATGGATAGAAACGCAACCCTTGTAGGGACCAATGTTCAACTGAACACTTCTTACCGCCAACCAGTGTCCTGGTGGATACCTTTTGATGACACCGGACAAGGAATTCACGATGCCAACTGGCAAGGGTCCTTCGGTGGAAACGCTTATACCTATGCGGGCTCCCAGGGTTGTATCAACGTCCCGCCTCATGTGATGGCAGACTTCTTCGAAGAAGTTGAACTCGGAATGCCAGTCATGATTTACAATTAAAGACACCCTCAGAGACTTGCTTCGTGGCAAGTCTCTTTTGTTATGGTCAGAAGATGATTTCAAGCGATTTTTTTGTTATACTAATTGTTACACTTACGAGAAAAATAATCATGAAATCAGACATTTTCATCTTTGGTATCAAAAGGAGTGATGGTAATGGACACAATTTTAATTGTTGAAGATGAAGAATCGATTTCTAACATCTTGGCACATCAATTAGAACAAGAAAATTTGCAGGTGGTTCAAGCGTTCGATGGCGAGGAGGCCCTCGAGATGTTTGCAGATGAGGAATTAGACATTGATCTGATATTGCTGGACTGGATGTTGCCAAAAGTTGACGGACTGGATGTGTGTCGCAAGGTGCGCGAAGTGAGTAACGTGCCCATCATTATGTTGACCGCCAAGGACTCTGAAATTGACAAAGTTCTCGGTTTGGAAATTGGGGCCGACGATTATGTGACCAAACCGTATAATCTGCGTGAATTGGTCGCCCGTATTAAAGCAAACCTGCGCCGCAAGAGCTTGGAACAACGAACAGACACCAACGAAATCAAGGTAGGACATCTCATCGTTCACCAAGACGCTTTTATTGTTTCCAAGCGTGGGGAAGAGATTGAATTGACTCATCGTGAATTTGAGCTGATCAATTACCTAGCCGAGCACCTTGGACAGGTCATGCGCCGAGAAGACTTATTGGAGACTGTTTGGGGTTACGATTATTTTGGAGATGTGCGGACGGTAGATGTGACTGTTCGTCGCTTGCGCGAAAAGGTAGAAGACAATCCAAGTCAGCCTGAATACATTATGACGCGTCGCGGGGTTGGTTACTTCTTGAAAGAACCCGAAGTGGAGTAAATAAATGAAACGTAGTTTTAACGTGTTTCAATCCATTTATTTAAAAATTCCTTTGCTTTTCATGTTTATCTTGTTGATTACTTTCCAATTTATCTCGATCTTCTTTATTAATCGGTTGGAAGAGGAATCAACGGCTAGTTTCAAAAGCCAAATTAACACGCAAGCAGAATTGTTGATCCATAATGTGGTTCCTATTTTAGAAGAGAGCCATGGAAAAGAACGTAAAGAACGCTTGGATCAATCCCTGGCGTCTTTTACGACTTCTCCGGACCACATCGAAGTACAATTAATCAATACGGATGAATACATTATCGCCGTGAATACACCCTCTGTGAGGAGCGCTGAGGGAAATAGAGTGGATGAACCCAATGTAAAAAATGCTCTAGTCAACCAGCGCTCTTTTGATGTAGAAGAATACAATGCGGATACGAAACAATACACTTATCAGTTGATTAAGCCCATCCAATCAACCGACAGCGCTCGGGTGTTGGGGGCTGTTCTTATTCGCGCAGACATGAGCGAAATTATGAAACAAAGAGACGAGGTCTTGGATTTATTTATTCGTTCGGGAGCTGTGGCGATTATTGGTGGACTGATCGTTTCCCTCTTCTTGTCTCAAGGATTGACCCGTCCGATTGATCAAATTCGTCAGCAAGCCATTCGGATTTCCGAAGGAATTTACGAATATCCTGCGGAAGTCTATGGAAAAGACGAGTTGGGAGAGCTGACCTTGACGGTCAATGACCTCTCGGACAAGGTTAGAGAAGCTCAAGAGTCAACAGAAGCTGAAAGTCAGCGATTGGACAGTGTCTTGCGTTATATGACGGATGGCGTGATCGCTACAGACAGTTATGGAAATGTCATTCTCGTCAATGACCGAGCCTTGTCTTTCTTAAATGTGGCTCAAGAGAATGCTCTGGGCTTTCCCATCTTGAAATTATTGGATGTTGAAGATTATGAAGTCTACGATTTACTCACCTCAGAAGTGAAGATCACGTTGAACCGCCAAGAAGGTGGCATTGACTTTATATTAAATGCTGAATTTTCAGCGATCCGCCGAGAATCTGGCTTCGTCACCGGTTTAGTGTGTGTACTTACAGATATCACCGAACAAGCCCAAGCAGAACGAGAGCGTCGCGAATTTGTCTCCAACGTGTCCCACGAATTGCGGACGCCATTGACAAGTATCAAAAATTACTCAGAGGTTCTGGCCAATGGAGCTTGGAAGGATGAGGAGATTGCACCGAAATTCTTGGGTGTGATTCAATCAGAAACGTATCGCATGATTCGCATGATTAGTAATCTCCTGGATCTCTCCAAAATGGATGGTGGCCAGATGGTCTTGGATAAAGAATTTGTGGATTTTAAAGCCTTGGCCAATCACGTGATCGATCGCTTTAAATTAGCCGTTGATAGTGGCCAGGTTACCAACATCCGCTTAAACACCGAATTCACCGCTCGAGATCTTTATGTAGAGATTGACCAAGATCGAATCATTCAGGTCATGGACAATCTGATTAATAACGCGATAAAATACTCACCCGACGGTGGCGAAATTCTAATTTCAATTGGTGAAACAGCTGATAAGATTCGTTTCACAGTCAAGGATTATGGAATTGGTGTCCCACGAAAAGATTTGGATCATTTGTTTGAACGCTTTTACCGTGTGGACAAAGCGAGAAACAGTGGGGAAGGCGGTACTGGTTTAGGCTTAGCCATTTCTCGGGAAATCATTGAATTGCATGGTGGTAAGATCGGTGCCATAAGTATCGAAGGACGCGGTTCAACCTTTTATTTTGAATTGCCTTATGAAGTGTTTGATGATTTTGATGATAGTTGGGGTGTTTAAATGAGAAAGATTTGCAGATTATCCATTCTTTTGACGGCACTCGTCATTTCAAGTCTTGCTTTAACCTATATCCTCTTGTTTAGTCACCGCTCACTGACCGATTTTTTAGTCTCCCAGCGTGAAGTGACAACGGAAGTTTCAGACACCGCCGGGGACGACTACCATCAATTCCGCAAACGACAAGCCTATGAGTTCTTTGGTCCTTTACAAGGAACTCTTCAGAACAATAAGAAAAGCTATCTTTTAAATAATTACGCCATGATTCACGAAGTGGGAGACCTCATCCGAGAAGAAGGTCTTCATATTTCCGACTTTAAGACGATGAAAAAAGAGGAAGCACTGGATTATAATTCAGAATATACCCATTTAGAGTTGAGCTTTAACACCTACATTCCTCTTTTACTGTTTGAAGATTATCTCACATTACCGGAAGAATTTAGCACAGACTTCTCCTTTAATAAGATGCTGCTGGTGACTTCTGGACAAAGGGAAATCTTCTTAGTGAACAGCGCCTCCAATCAGTATGTCAAAATCGATACACCTTCCGAATCCTTCTTCAATGATGTCGTGAGTGTTCTCAACGACTACCAAAAAGAATGGGTAGAGGCCAAACGTTACGAGTTTGCTGATGGAGCTGTTCATCTTCCAATCAAAGGTGTGACAGTCTCCTCGGAAGTCTATGTTGTTGAGAAGATTTCCGATTCATTGGTTTTGGATCGTGTTTTTGACAGCACTTACAATGCGGATGATGGCATCAATGCGGATGTGCGAAATTACCAAGATATCAACAATATTCTACGTTTGGATGGCCGTCACCATTCTATGAGCCTACAAACCAGTGTCGTCAACCGTGAAGGTAAAAGTGGACCTAAGGAACGTTTCAAGCGAGAAAGTGATTTGTTCGAGAAGTTCGATTATTGGCCCGAAGAGATTCGTTATAACCTGCAAGATGATAGTCGTACAACATTCCGACGGTATTTGAATGGTTTTCCAATTTTATCGCCGTCGGATTCGCATATCGATTACGGTGCGATGAAACTTGAAAGCTATAAACAAGACGATACCCGTGTGACGAATATTGTTGCGCCGACCAATACATTTCAGATTCACATTGATACATTAAGTGAGCCGGTGCGCCTCATGAATGCAGAAGAGATTATGGATGTTCTGGCAGAATCCGATGTGGACCTTGACATGGTGAATGGCATTTTTGTCGCTTATCAGTGGTTGGGCGATGACATTGACATGAAGAAAGTAGAGTTGGTTCCCAAGTGGCATGCAACCATTAAAGGAAAAGTGTATGCCTTGGATCAGCTTACAAAAGAAGAATAAGGAGATAATGGAATGGACTTTAGACGCATTCAAATATTATTAATCATCTTCTTTGCCCTGTTCAACATTTATTTGACCTATCAAATTTATGAAAAAATAAATACCAATCCACAGATCGCCAATATTGAATCCGACCAAGATGTTCAAGAACAACTGGCCAATCGGGGAATTAGTTTGGAAGTTGATCTCAGTGCAGATCGGGTAGAGTTACCGGTGATCCTCTCAGACCCCAATACTCTGACCTCTTCCCAACTTTCTGATCTTGTTTATCAAGATGCAGAATTGGAAGACGGAATCATTGAAAGTCAATTCGATAAAGCCATTCCTTTAAGGCTTGACTCCAAAGTGAACCAAAAACTTTTGGAACAGATTCAACGAGAGTTCATCGCCAACGAAGATTACTTTCTCAATGGTCATGAGTACCAAATGTACCAGTATTTGCCAGCCAATAAGCAGTTAGTCTTTTGGCAAAAGCTAGATGATTCTGGACCTATCTTGGATCAAACGGGTGAAATTCGTTTGTTCTTGAACAATAATTACGAGGTTGTGGGTTATCGTCAAACTTATCAAGGCAATGTATCGGTGCTTGCTGAAAAGCGAGTCGCTATTTCGAAGGAAGAAGCTCTCTACGTCTTGGATCAGCGATTGGAAACTCATTTACCGGCAGATTCTACAATTTTGAATATGGACATGGGTTATCATCGTTTCGTGGCTTTGGATGACAGTAACATTTACTTTCCAGCATGGAAAATTCTTTACGAACAACCGGATGGAACCATTCATGCGGAGTTAATTGACGGTGTGAAGCGCCAGGTTGTTACGCGATGATTAAATAATTAAAAGGAGGTTCCCATGAAAAGTGTAATCCAACGAATTCTGTTACTTCTGACAGTCAGTTTTATGTGTGTATTTACCGTCGCAGTGACCACACAAGCACAAGAAGTAGACTTTGACATTCAATCTCAAAAAATTTCTTCGCAGATTCAAGCGGATGGCAGCGGGACCTTTGAAGAAATAGTCTTGTATGACGCAAGTTTCATGAATGGTGCGACTCACACCATTGATTACAAGGGTCACGATTTTGTAGATTACCGTGTCGCCGTGATTGAAGAGGGATCCGATGAAAAGCTCTATCTCAAAGAAGATTCATCGGGACTGACAGGTACTTATGAGGTCACCAAGCGAGATGGTACCATGTTTTTCAAGGTCTATTACCCAGTTGAGAACAGCAAGGTGTCTTTTGTGTATGAATATACTCTCATGAACTTAGTCACCAATTATTTAGATACGGCTCAATTTAACCGCAAAATTGTCGGTGAGAATACTGACTTTCAAATGGCGGTGGAGGCTGAAATTTACCTGCCTGCCAAGGTTGAAGATTTGGATCGTTTCCGAGTTTGGGGACACGGTGCTCCAACCGGAGAAGTCGAACGCATCGAAAAGGATGGCAAAAGTGGCATTAAAGTCACAGTTGCCGAGAATCCACCCAATCAATTCGTGGAAGTTCATGCGCTCTTTCCAACCAGTCAGACACCGAAAAATCAACAAATCGTTGAAGAAGAGAAGTTTGACGAAATATTGGCCCAAGAGGAAGCGCAAGTCGCAGAAGACAAGCGTAATTTCGAAAAGAAACAGCAGCGTACCACCTTTTTTCTGTCGAGCGCAAGCGTTCTTTCCTTAGTGGTCAGCGTTCTGGCCTTGATCTACTACTTCAAGCGTTTCAAAGCTTGTAACCCTCAGCCAGTGAAGCTCCCCAAGCATGTTTATGAATTACCAGAAGATATGACACCAGCCATCATGGCCAGTGCAGTCTTACGCAAGGAGCCCATCGCTCTTGATATGACAGCCACTATTGTTGACCTGGCCCGTAAAGGCTATCTGCGCATCGTGGAAGAAGAATCCCGTCCAGGATCCACTTTTTTCAACCGCAAGGGGAAATCAACAATCCTATTACATCCTCGATCAGACGCACCGACTATGGATCAACTCATGCAGCATGAACGTTATGCCTTGCAATATATTTTCCCGACGGGTGAGCCTATTAGTTTGGAAGAGCTTGAGGAACTCAGCAAGAAAGATCGTAAATTCGGGCGTCAACAATATGCTTTATGGAGGAAGTTCTCAAATTATGCCTCGGCACGGGGAATCATGCATTACCCACGGGCTGAGAGTGATCAAAGCAAGAGCCGAGGTTTATCATTAATAGCAATGGGTTTGGGACTCCTGGCACTTCTTGCAAGTATTCTGATTTCAACCCCAGTGGCAAGGAAGGGAGTCTTTTTGACAGTGTCGGCAGTGGCATTTTTGCTGGCGATATTGGCCAGCGCTTTAACGAAGGCACGCCCAATTAAGACGGCTGAAGAAGCCGAAGGTGAACAAATGTGGCAGGGATTTGCCAACATGTTGAACGATATCGGAAATTTCAACATGCGAGAGATTGCTTCTCTGGAATTATGGGGAGAATACCTGGTCTATGCGATTTCTTTAGGAGTTGCGGACAAAGTGGCCAAAGCCATGCACAGCAATTTTAGCGCTGAAGAACTGCAACAACTTTCATTAAGCTCGACCTATTACACTAATCCTTATTTATTCACCCATGCCCTGAACGACTCAATTACCAGCAGTTTACGTTCTGTTGCTCCGGTCAGTAGCCGTTCATCTTTTTCCGGAAGTAACACGGAAGGATTTGGCGGTGGATTTTCAGGTGGAAGCTCCGGTGGAGGCGGTGGCGGATCTGGATCCGGAGGTTTCTAAAGTTATGAAAGGAGTAATCATTGACGAAGTTTAAGCAATCAGAAAGTAAATTATTGTTTCCGCAAAAAAAGCTCACAACTTTAACAGATGGTCTCCAATATTCGATCTTGGCCAGTAGCAGTAGCGGGAACTGTCTATACATCGAAAGTGATCAACATTCCCTCTTGCTCGATGCAGGACTTAGTGGCCGTAAAATCGAAGAGTTGATGGCGCAAATTGACCGAGACATGATACAAGTGGATGCGATTTTACTCAGTCACGAACATTCGGACCATATTCAGGGGGCAGGTGTTTTATCCAGGCGTTACGACATTCCCCTTTATGCCAATGAAAAGACATGGAAGGCCATGGAATCCAAACTTGGGAACATTCCATTAGAAAAAAAAATGGTCATCGATCCAGAAAGTCAAATGACCATTGGAAATATTGATGTCCTTAGTTATCAAGTGAGTCATGATGCGGTGGATGCCCAGTTTTACGCCTTTGAAAAGGACAAAAAACAACTGGTCACAGTGACCGATACTGGTTACGTCAGTGATCGCTTGATCGGTTTATTGGGCAACGCGTCAGCCTATCTGATGGAGAGTAATCATGAGATTGAATTGCTACGTTATGGGAGCTATCCTTGGTCTCTCAAGCAACGCATTTTGAGTGACGAAGGGCATTTGAGCAATGAAGACGCAGGATTGGCCTTGGCAGATCTGATTGGCAATCAAACCAAAGAGGTATACCTAGGACATTTGAGTGATGAGAATAACACACCAGAAATGGCTTTGAACACCGTCACGGATGTCTTGCGCTTTAACGATTTGGCAGTGAATGAAGATTTTAGTCTTCAAGTGGCACTTCCAGAAACCCCTACAGAGTTAAAAAGATTGTAAAAGGAGTATGAACATGAGCAGTCAACAACGTAACACAAGGAAATCACGGGCAGGACTCATTGCCTCAGGATTCATTGTTTTTCTTTTGGTCTTCTATTTTATCCTGGGGGACCATCCGGTCTTCCAATCGCAAACAAATCACGAGCCTCGGGTTGAAGAGATCAGTGACCAGAAGGAAGATAAGAGTGAAGACACCAAAAAAGAAGAGGTCTCACGAGCTAACGCTACGTCAGCTACTCTCCTGGACTTTGAAGAGGCCCTCATTGGTGCTGTTGAAGTCGCACAAGATGCGGTCGTGTCGATCAGTAACTACCAGAGTCGCCAATCTTTGAACGAGCATAGTTTGTTTGGTTATGCGGATCCTTTTCAGTTCGGAGATTTTCAAAGCGATCCAGAAACCTTGGAACTGGCTTCGCACGGAAGTGGGGTTGTTTATAAAATTGAAGGCGATAAAGCTTACGTCATCACCAACAACCACGTTATCGCTGGCAACGATGCCTTGCAAGTGATTATGGCGAATGGTGAAGTCGCCGATGCCGAGTTAATTGGTTCCGACGATCTGACAGATTTGGCAGTCTTGTCCATTGATGCCAGCTTCGTGACGACCACCATTGAATTTGCGGACTCTGACGCGATCAAAGTGGGGAGTTTAGCGATTGCGATTGGCTCTCCTTTAAACAGCAATTTCGCCAGTTCCGTGACACAAGGAATTGTTTCCGGATTAAACCGAGCGGTTTCCGTGGATGTTGATTATGAAGCCAATCTTCTTCAAACAGATGCGGCTATTAACCCGGGGAACTCAGGAGGAGCTTTAGTCAATAAAGATGGTCATTTAATTGGTATTAACTCCAGCAAATTTGGTTCCGATGTCATTGAAGGAATGGGATTCGCTATTCCAAGTAACGATGTGGATCGCATCGTCCGTCAATTGGAAGAAAAAGGCGAGGTCGTCCGTCCTGTACTAGGAGTGACAGCTTATAGTCTGGACCACATTCCCACAGACGTTCTTGAAAAAGAATTGGATTTTGTCACGGATCATTCGACCGGCGCCCTCATCCAAGAAGTGACTCCTCATTCAAATGCCTCTCAAGGAGGTATTCGCGCTGGAGATATTATCATTGCAATCGATGGCGATGAGATCAGCAATGCCAGCCATCTTCGTGACAAGCTTCATACTTATCAAGTTGGAGATGTTATTGATGTGGAATATGTCCGTGAAGGCGAGGCACAAGTGGCACAAATCGAATTGCGCGACTAATTTTCGAATCAATTTTCGAAGGCGCTCAGATTACTGAGCGTCTTTTTTGCTTTCCAAAAATGTGTTTTAAGACTTTTGGTGTATTTACTATTAGGTGATGCACGTGAAGAAATTACTCTATGGGCGCCAACTCATCAAGCATGAACTGGCGCAAAATTTGAAAGATTATCAACGCACAGAAGACTTAGAAGCTTTGTTAGAAATGGCTAACCAGGAAGTGGGAATTCTCATTAAGGGAAAGGGGGCACAGTGTCAGCGGTGTGGCAATCAGACGGACTTTTATCCACTGCCTTCACAGGGTCTTTATTGCTTGAATTGTTTACAAATGGGTAGAATTACTAATCAAGATTTCTTGTATTCCTTGCCCAAGCAGTCCTTCGAAAAGAGGAATCAGCGTCTTTTGACCTGGCAAGGAACCTTGTCTTCGGAACAATCTCGAGCGTCTCAAGCCCTGTTAACACACCTGAAAGATCCCAGGCCTCATTTGTTAGTCGCGGTGACTGGTGCGGGTAAGACAGAAATGATTTTTGAAACCATTGAGCAAGTACTGCAGGGAGGTGGGAGGGTAGCCGTAGCTTCTCCCAGAGTCGATGTTTGTCGAGAGATCGCACCGCGTCTGCAGGAAGCTTTTGCCAGTGTTCCTCTTCTTTTAATGCATGGGGATGCTGCAGAACCCTATAATCACCATCAATTGATTGTGAGCACTACTCACCAGTTGCTGAGGTTTAAGCAAGCCTTTGATTTACTAATTATTGATGAGGTGGATGCTTTTCCTTATATCGATGACGCATCCTTGCATTATGCGGTTAGAAAAGCTGTACACCCCGAAGGCAAATTAGTCTATTTAACGGCGACCCCCAATGATGAATTGCAAAAACAAATTCAAGCTGAAAAACTGATTGTAACCACCTTGCCCGCTCGCTATCACGGGCATGGCTTGGCAGAGCCTGTCTTTCAATGGATTGGGAATTGGCGAGCACAAATTCTAGATCGGAAAGTCAATTCCCATCTTTATCGGCAGATCTGTCAATTTTTGACCATCGAAGGGGCCAAGCTTTTATTTATTCCGGACATTCGTTTGGCAAAACATCTCCATGAATGGTTAAAGAGTCGCAACCCACACTTTTCCATTGAATGTGTCCATTCCAAGGATCCCCAGCGGAAAGAAAAGGTTCAACAACTACGAGATGGAAAGCTAGAAGGACTCATTTCGACGACAATTCTTGAGCGCGGGGTAACCTTTACCAATTGCCATGTGTTTATCATTGGCGCTGAAAATCGCTTGTTTACTTCATCCTCTCTGGTTCAAATGAGTGGGCGGGTGGGCCGGCGGCCGAATTTTCCTATAGGAGTCCTGATTTACGGGCACGAGGGCATTAGTAGAAATATGCTCCAAGCGCGAAAAGAAATTAAAACCATGAACCGGCTTGCGAGAAAGAGAGGTTTGATTCAATGAATTGTTTGGTCTGTGGCCAGTTACTCAAAAGAGAACTGTCTTTTCACCAACTTTTGCAATTTCTACCCATAATCTTTTCCGATATCTGTGTTGAATGTGAGGAACAACTCATTTGTTACCAAGAAGAGGTGTGTGCGGGTTGTGGGCGTCCCTACTCCCAAGAGAGCTTGTGCAGGGATTGCAGGCGTTGGCAAGGTCAAGTCTCTGCTTGGATGATTCAAAACCGTGCCATTCTTCACTACAACGACTTCTTGAAAGAGTGGTTCTATCGGTATAAATACCAGGGAGATGTGCGTCTGGCCAAAGTCGTCCAAGAAAAAATTCGTAATTTTTACAAGGATCACTCAGATGCTTGTTGGGTAATTTTACCCAGCTCGCCGCAAAACTTTGCCCAGCGACAATTCCATCCTGTGAAGGAGCTGTTAAAGGCAGCCGATGTGCCTTTTGAAGAGGTTTTTGATTACATAGGTAACGGGGAAAAACAAGCAGAAAAAACACGAGAAAATCGTTTGAAAATGCGTCAACCCTTCCGGGTAAAAGAAAACTTCGACCTCCAAGCTTCTAAGAAATATTTGATCTTCGACGACGTCTATACAACAGGCGCTACTTTGATACGGGGAAAAGAAGCTCTGGGTGAACATTTGAATATACACACTTTAAATGCAGAGGAATATCAGATTCAAAGTGTGAGTTTAGCGCGTGATGTCGCGGATTATGGATGAATTGTGATTTCCTTTGCGCAATATATTCGGTGTAAAAGTTTTGAAAAACGGTTTCATATGTTATAATCAAATCAGAGAAGGCAACTTCTTTGAGCAAACAAGATCCAAGCTATCATGGGTGACAGTTTTTCAGATCCCTTCTAATCAAAGATCTGTAGAACTCTCGATGATAGATGGATTTAATAATTACGTGAAAAGAGGGATTATGATGTTATTTAATTATAATATCCGTGGAGAAAACATTGAAATTACGCAAGCGATTCGTGAATATGCTGAGAAGAAAGTTGGAAAACTTGAACGTTACTTCGACGATGTTCCAGATACAACAGCGTATGTAAACTTGAGAGTTTACCCAAATCACGAAGCAAAAGCCGAGGTAACGATTCCATTACCATTCTTGGTCTTACGTGCAGAGGAAACAACTTTTGACTTATACGCAAGCTTAGACCTAGTGGTTAATAAACTTGAGCGTCAAGTGCGTAAGTATAAAACACGTATTAACCGTAAATCAAGAGAAAGTGGTTTTGAGGAACTCCGCATTCTAGAAGAACAAGCCAATGCAATGAGCGATGTCGAAGAATCGACTGCCAGTGAGTTAGAAATTGTTCGTTCCAAGCGTTTTGATTTAAA
>CALYPW010000001.1 GCA_945278685.1 uncultured Dolosicoccus sp. | reverse complement strand
GGGCAAGGCGAAGCAATAATTCACAATCATCATGGACACTGTTAAGGCCAAGGTCGCTAGAAGTCCCTGCACAATGGGGAGTCCTTTAAAAGGCTGTGACTGAGCACGTTTCTCGTAATAATAATAGACACTAAAATAAGTAGCTGAAGCAATGAAAGCAGTGATGGCGCCGACTGGAATTCCCATCTGCCCCCCAGTCATCATGAAATTCAAGGTATCGCGGATTCCAGCAACTATCAGAATCCCTGGGAAACCAGCAATCCAACCACCCACCAATAAAGATAACTCACTAAAATCAAACTTAAGAAATGGCACAACAGGTATTAAAGGAAAATCAAATTGTCTTAAAATTAATGCAATGGCGCCCAAAACCCCTAATGCAATGTTTCGCCGCAAACGACTATTCATCCCTCTCACTCCTTTATATTTTGGAGAATAAATATTCAAGAAAAAAAGCTACTGTCCGAAAAAGGGCAGTAGCTTAATTGCCGAAAAGGGTACCGATCCCTTTCGTTGCTTAGTTCTCTTCTTTCATCCAGACTTTACTGTCGGTACTGGAATTACACCAGTTCAGCTTGCGCTCGCGGACTCTACCGCCGGTAAAGGAATTACACCTTGCCCTGAAGATTTATTCTATTTATATATACTCTATCAGACAGGCGGACTATATACAAATAAAATAAGAATATTTATAAAGAAATAAAAAACACATTCACGATGATAGCTTCAGGTTGGGACAAAAGTCCCAACCTTGGATAGAATGTCTATCTGCTACAGAGCTAGACCCGTCCATTGGACCGATCATAACACTCCCCATCACAAAAGTGATTCTTTACACTTCTATTAAACTAATTCGATGATAACCATCATTGCTGCGTCACCACGACGTGGACCTTTTTTGCTGATACGTGTGTATCCTCCGTTACGGTCTGCGTAGCGTTCTGCGTATTCGTTGAATAGACGGTCCGTCACGCGTTCGATGATGACTTCGTCTTCTTCAATACGAGCGTCAGCGATTTCATTTCTTAAGAAGTTGATTGCGCGTCTGCGTGATGATAAATCGCCTTTCTTAGCCAATGTAATCATCTTGTCGACGAATTTACGAACTTCTTTGGCACGAGCTTCTGTTGTTTCAATGCGCTCGTTCATTAATACTTCGGTTGTTAAGCTTCTTAATAAAGCTTTACGCTGTGAAGATGTACGTCCTAATTTACGGTATGCCATTGTATGAGTTCCTCCTTTGTGTTGTGAATTAGAAGAATTTATTCTTCATTTTTTAAACTTAGACCCAAGCTGTCTAACTTTGAATTAACTTCCGCTAATGATTTCTTTCCTAAGTTACGGACTTTCATCATGTCTGCTTCTGTTTTCTCAGTCAATTCCTGAACGGTGTTAATACCTGCTCGTTTCAAACAGTTGTATGAACGGACGGATAGATCCAGTTCTTCAATGGACATGACTAACGCCTTGTCTTGTTCTGTTTCTTCTTTCTCCACCATGATTTCAGCTTCGCGGGCTTCTTCTGTTAAATCAACAAACACGTTTAAGTGTTCAGTTAGAATTTTTGCTGCCAAGCTCAAAGATTTCTCAGGGGAAATTGAGCCATCTGTCCAAATATCCAAGGTTAATTTGTCATAGATATTTTGTAAACCGATGCGGGTATTCTCGACTTGGTAGTTAACTTTTTCAATTGGGGTATAGATTGAGTCTACTGGTAGAACACCAATAGGCATGTTATCTTTCTTATTCTGGTCAGCACGAACATATCCACGACCACGTGAGACGTTAATCTTCATGTTTAATTCTGCACCTTCTGCAAGGTTACAAATGAATAAATCAGGGTTTAAAATCTCAACTTCGCTGTCAACTGAAATATCTGCTGCAGTCACTGTCTTTGGACCAACAACATTTAACTCAATAACTTTGTCTTCTTCGCTTTCTGGATCAGTATGCAATTTCATCGCGAGACGCTTGAGGTTTAAGATGATTGTTGGCACATCTTCTACAACGCCTTCTACTGTCGAAAACTCATGTAAGACACCTTCGATTTGAATGCTTGTAACTGCCGCTCCTGGTAATGAAGCTAATAAAATACGACGTAATGAGTTTCCTAGAGTGGTTCCGTAGCCTCTCTCTAATGGTTCTATAACGATCTTTCCAAATTTGGAATCATCGCTGACTTCAACCGTCCTTATTTCTGGCTTTTCAATTTCAATCATTGAGTGCTAGTTCCCCTTTCAAAACGTACTATAAATGATTTATAAGTCTTATATCTATAAAGGATTGAGACAATCATTGATAGATTTTAATTAAACACGACGACGTTTTGGTGGACGGCCTCCGTTGTGAGGAATAGGAGTAACGTCACGAATGGATGTGACCTCTAATCCAGTTGCCTGTAAAGATCGAATAGCTGATTCGCGACCTGAACCTGGTCCTTTAACAGTTACCTCAACTGATTTCATACCATGTTCCATTGCTTCTTTTGCAGCTGTTTCTGCTGCCATTTGTGCCGCAAAGGGGGTTGATTTACGTGAACCACGGAATCCTAATGCTCCGGCTGATGACCATGCGATCGCATTTCCGTTAACATCTGTGATCATCACAATTGTGTTGTTGAAGGTTGATGAAATATGCGCGATTCCACGGTCGACGTTTTTTCTGACGCGACGGCGTCTACGTGTTGCACCTGTTGCCATTAATTATTGACCTCCTTAAATTTATTATTAGTTTGTAATTGAACGTTTTGGACCTTTACGAGTACGGGCATTGTTTTTGGTCTTCTGTCCACGTACTGGTAAGTTACGACGGTGACGGTAGCCACGGTATGAACCGATCTCTTTTAATCGAGCGATATCCATGCTTACATCACGACGTAAGTCTCCTTCAAGTTTGTATTCGCCAGTTACACGACGGATGGTATCTAATTCATCGTTTGTTAAATCGGATACGCGTGTGTCTTCTGAGACCTCTGACTTTGCCAAAATTTCTTTAGCGGTTGTTGTACCAATACCATAGATGTATGTTAAGGCAACAACTACACGTTTGTTACGTGGAATGTCTACTCCTGCTATACGAGCCATTAATGGGCACCTCCTTATTAATTATCCTTGACGTTGTTTATGTTTCGGGTTTTCACAAATGACCATTACTCGACCATTACGGCGAATAACTTCACATTTTTCACACATGGGTTTTACTGATGCTCTAACTTTCATCCCTTTACCTCCTCGTCAAGCTTTTTAATCGAATTATTTAAAGCGATAGGTGATTCGACCACGGGTTAAATCATAGGGTGACATTTCAACTGTCACTCGATCTCCAGGTAAAATTCGGATATAGTTCATGCGAATCTTTCCTGAAATATGCGCTAAAATTTCATGGTCATTGTCTAATTCAACTTTAAACATTGCGTTCGGTAAAGTTTCAATGACTGTACCTTCAATTTCGATGACGTCTTTATTAGCCATGAATACCTCCTCTTGATGTCTCCACCAGACTATACAAACTGATTATTATTTGAAATGATCGAGGATTTTACGAATTTCTTGGTAAACATCGCCGATCTCTTGGTCACCTTGGACAGTATGTAGTAAACCATTTTCCTTGTAATAATCAAGGATTGGTTGCGTGGAATCCATTTGGAGTTGAATTCTGTGAGCAATTTTTTCAGGTTTATCATCTTCACGTTGGTAGAAATCAGAAGCTTGGCAATGATCACATACATTGTCTTTGGTTGGCGGATTGAAAATCTTATGGAAAGATGCTCCACAGCCTCGACAAATGATTCGTCCACTGAGACGTTCTTTAAGAACTTCTGGATCTACGTCAACATAGATGACGCCATCCAAATAGATGTCTAATTGTTCTAAGTTGTCATTAAGAGTCGCTGCTTGAGCTTCTGTACGTGGATAACCATCCAGTAAGAAACCATTGGCTTTGACGTCTTCTTGTTCGAGACGTTCTTTGACGATCCCATTGGTCACTTCATCAGGTACTAAGTTTCCCTGATCGATGTATGCTTTTGCTTCTAAACCGAGAGCTGTTTCATTTTGAATTGCTTCACGGAACATGTCCCCAGTTGCAATATGTACCAGCCCATAGTCTCGAGTGATGTTCTCACTTTGAGTGCCTTTACCTGCCCCTGGCAAGCCCATAATTATAATGTTCAATTCTCTCATCCTTTAATCCGTCGAAACTCATTGGTATAAGAAACCTTGGTACTGTCGTTTGGTCATGTGACCTTCAATTTGATTTGCTGTGTCGATGGCAACTCCAACTACGATTAGTAGGCTTGTACCACTTAAAGAAATCGTCATTGGGATTTCCCAAATGAATCCTGCCACAATTGGTAAGACAGCAATTAAAGTAAGATATAAAGCTCCGACTCCACTCAGACGGTTGATCACACCTGTGAGGTAGTTTTCAGTGTCTTTACCGGGTCTTACACTTGGGACATATCCACTTTGTTTTTGTAGGTTTTCAGCTACACGTTCAGGGTTGACTTGTATCAAGGCATAGAAGTAAGTAAATGCAATCAATAGTAAGGTGTAAAAGACCGCTCCTATTGGTTCTTGCAAGTCAAAAATCGTTGCGACGACTTTGCGCCATCCTTCTAGATCACCAGATGAGAAGAATCCCATAATCGTTTGTGGTGTCGTAATAAACGAGCTTGCAAAGATCACTGGAATAACTCCAGCTGAGTTGATTTTCAATGGCAAGTGCGCAGAATATTTGGCACCTGAAGCATGTCTTGAATAATGAATAGGTATCCGTCGTTGTGCTCTTTCCATGGCAACTACAATAACGATTAATACGATCAGTACTAAAATTACTGCAGCGAGGATTAGTAAATTACGAGTCAACTCATCTCCAGCGTTGCTGAGACTTGTTTGAAAGTATTGGTAAAAATCCTTTGGAACTTCTGCAACAATACCTGCGAAGATAATCATCGACAATCCGTTACCTATTCCATTACGAGTGATTTGCTCACCTAACCAGACCAAGAACATGGTTCCAGCAGTTAAGACAAGCGCGATGGTTAGATAAGTGCTAACACTTGGATCTTTGATTAATCCAAGACCGGATAGTTGGTTGAAACCAACAGAAACTCCGATCGATTGCACGATCCCTAAGAGAATTGCAAGATAGATAGTCGCTTGATTCAGCTTTCTACGTCCTACCTCACCTTGGTTTGCCCATTCAGTAAATTTGGGAACGAGATCCATTTGTAACAACTGCATGATAATGGATGCAGTGATGTACGGAGAAACTCCCATGGCGAAGATTGAATAGCGGATTAACGCTCCTCCACCAAAAGTATTCAACATTCCAAGTAATCCACTGCTGGCCAATGCACTAAGAGCAGTCGCATTGACTCCGGGAACTGGAATGTGAGAACCCAATCTGAATATTGCAAAGATGAATAAAGTAAAGAAAATTCGTCGACGAACATCTTTGATAGCAAATGCATTTCTCAAGAAGGATATCATTAGATCACCTCGGCAGATCCGCCAGCAGAAGTAATCGCTTCTTCAGCTGCTTTCGAGAACTTAGCTGCTTGCACAGTTAACTTCTTATCTAATTGACCTTCTCCTAAAATCTTGACTCCTGATTTTTCGTTAGATAATAAACCTGTTTCAACGAGTAAAACTGGTGTAACCGTTGTACCAGCATCAAACTGATTCAAGTCACCTACGTTTACAATCGCATACTCTTTACGAGTTGGGTTAGTAAATCCACGTTTGGGCAAACGACGGAATAGAGGAGTTTGTCCACCCTCGAATCCAACAGCGACGCTGTAACGAGCCTTTTGTCCTTTTTGCCCGCGTCCTGATGTTTTACCCATTCCTGAACCTGATCCGCGTCCTACACGTTTGCGTGATTTACGGGATCCTGCTGCAGGTTGTAAGTTATGAAGTTTCATCAATCGGCACCTCCTTGTAGTATTTATCAGTTAATTAAGCTTCTTTGACTTCAACCATATGGCTGATTACTTGGATCATCCCACGAATAGCTTCATTATCTGGTTTGACAACTGTTTGATTAGTTTTATTTAATCCTAAAGCCTTGGCTGTTTGAATTTGGTTCTTTTTACGACCAATAAAACTACGCTTTAGAGTGATTTCTAACTGCGCCATTTAATGGGCCCCCTATCCTAATAATTCTTCTACGGTTTTACCACGTAGTTCTGCAACTTCGTGAGCTCTCTTTAATTGTTTGAGGCCATCAATCGTAGCTTGTACCATGTTGATAGGTGTGTTTGAACCTAATGACTTAGATGTAACGTCCGCTACACCTGCTAAGTCCATGACGGCACGAACTGGTCCACCTGCTGTGACTCCAGAACCGGCAATCGCTGGTTTCATTAGAACACGTCCACCGCTGAACTCACCAATTACTTCGTGAGGAATTGTTGATTCACGCATAGGTACATGAATTAATTTAGTCTTTGCATCTTCAATGGCTTTACGGATAGCTTCAGGAACTTCTTGTGCTTTACCTGTTCCAAATCCGACATGTCCATTACGGTCTCCAACAACTACAAGAGCAGAGAAACGTAGACGACGTCCACCTTTAACAACTTTAGTAACACGATTTATAGCTACTACTTGATCTTCAAGTTCTCCTAAATCGTTTGGGTTGATATATTCCATTATCAGTGTGTCCTCCTTTACTTAAATTTCTAAACCTTGTTCACGAGCGCCTTCGGCTAATGCTTTGACACGTCCGTGGTATAGATATCCTCCGCGGTCATAAACTGCTGTTTTGACTCCGATGGTTTCTGCGCGTTCTGCGATCAATTTACCTACTTGTTTTGCTTGTTCAACTTTAGTTCCAGAGATGTTCTCTTCGAAAGATGAAGCACTTGCTAAAGTGACTCCTGCTTCATCATCAATCAACTGAGCAGAAATGTTTTTGTTTGAACGGAAAACGTTTAAACGAGGACTTTGAGCAGTTCCAGCAATGTTTGTTCTTGCACGCAAATGACGTTTTTGACGCATTTTGTTTCTGTTTACCTTTTTAATCACATTGTCACCTCTTTATCGTTATTTAATCTCACTAAATATTGGACGGACAGAATAATTCGAGGATTATCCAGTCTTACCTTCCTTACGGATGATTCTTTCGTCAGAATATTTAATTCCTTTTCCATTGTAAGGTTCTGGTGGACGAATGGCACGGATGTTGGCTGCTAATTCTCCAACGTTTTCCTTGTCATATCCTGAGATTACAATCTCTGTATTGGTTGGGACTGAGATTTCTGCACCTTCTAATGATTCGAATTGAACTGGATGCGAAAGACCAACGGTTAGGTCTAATTTGTTGCCTTGCATTTGTGCACGGTAACCAACACCTATAAGTTCTAATTTCTTTTCGAAACCTTCTGTAACACCTACCACCATGTTGCTTGCGATTGAACGCATGGTTCCGTGTAATGAACGTGCTTCTTTTGATTCGTTTGGACGTGTGAATAGTAGTTCACCGTCTGTTAATTCAACTTTGATAAGAGGGTTTAACTCGCGAGTTGCTTCGCCTTTTGGCCCTTTTACAGTCAGTGTATGACCGTCAATATCAATAGTAACGCCTTCTGGAATTGTAATTGGATTTTTTCCGATACGACTCACAGGGCTACACCTCCTATATTTATTTATTAGTGATTACCAAACGTAGGCAAGTACTTCGCCACCAACGTTTTGTTGACGGGCTTCCTTGTCAGTGATGACTCCGTTTGATGTTGAAACAATGGCGATTCCTAGTCCGTTAAGAACTTTTGGAACTTCTTCTGCGCTTGCGTAAATTCTTAAACCAGGTTTTGAAATACGGCGTAATCCACCGATTACTTTTTCGTCATTTGCACCATATTTCAAGTCAAGTGTGATTACGTTTTGCTTGTTATCTTCTTCAACTGAAAAGTCGTTGATGAATCCTTCTTCTTTTAAGATTTCAGCGATAGCTACACGCATCTTTGATGATGGTGAAGAAACCTGTTTCATACCGATGCTGTTCGCATTGCGGATACGCGTTAAGAAATCAGCGATTGGATCTGTCATTCCCATGAGTATTTACCTCCTTTAAATGTCGTTTTTCTTACCAGCTTGCTTTTCTTACACCAGGGATTTGACCTGCGTGTGCAAGTTCGCGGAAGCAAATACGGCAAAGTTTAAATTTACGATAAACTGAATGAGGACGTCCACAACGCTCACAACGAGTATATTCTCTGACTTTGAATTTTTGTTTACGTTTATTCTTTTCGATAAGAGCTTTTCTTGCCAATGTTTACTACGCCTCCTTTTTGTTGATTATTTTCTAAACGGCATGCCTAACTCTTTTAATAGAGCGTATGACTCTTCGTCTGTTTGTGCAGATGTGATGATAGAAATGTCCAATCCACGAACTTTATCTACATCATCGTAATTAACTTCTGGGAAAATTAATTGCTCACGTACACCGAGAGTATAATTCCCACGTCCGTCGAATGAACGTCCACTTACACCGTGGAAGTCACGAACACGAGGGAGAGAAACGTTGATCAACTTGTCTAAGAAGTCATACATTCTCTTTCCACGTAGGGTTACTTTACATCCAATTGGCATTCCTTCACGTAGGCGGAATCCAGCGATGGATTTACGAGCAGTTGTAACGACTGGCTTTTGTCCTGTAATAAGTGCCAGCTCTTCAACAGCTTTTTCTAAGTTCTTTGCATTCGATACGGCGTCACCCACACCCATGTTGACAACAATTTTTTCAACTTGTGGTACTTCCATAACAGAAGAGTAGTCAAATTGTTCTACTAACTTCGGGGTAATTTCGTTGTCGAATTTTTCTTTTAAACGATTTTGCATGAATGATTATCCTCCCTTCGAGTGTTATTAGTTAACTGTTTCGTTTGATTTCTTAGCGAAACGTACTTTCTTACCATCTTCGAAGCGGAAACCTAATTTTGTAGGTTCGTTGGTCGATGGATCGACGTACATCACATTAGATACATGAATAGGTGCTGGAATTTCTTCAATTCCGCCTTGTCCACCTTGCATCGCGCTTGTGTGTTTCTTAACTAAGTTTAATCCTTCAACGATTACTCGTTGATCTTTAGGGAAGACTTGTAAAACTGTTCCCGATTGACCTTTATCTTTTCCAGCAATGATCTGGACTTTATCACCTGTTTTGATACGCATAATTTCTATTTCCCTCCTTCGTTAATAATTATAGAACTTCTGGAGCTAATGAAACTATTCGCATGAAGTTTTCACGCAATTCACGTGCTACTGGTCCGAAGATACGTGTTCCTCTTGGTCCTTGATCATCACGAATAATGACACATGCGTTCTCGTCAAACTTGATGTATGTCCCATCATCACGGCGTGCTCCTGTTTTTGTTCGAACGACGACAGCTTTTACGACTTCGCCTTTCTTAACAACTCCACCGGGTGTTGCTTGTCTAACTGATGCAACAATTACGTCACCAATATTGGCATAACGACGCTTTGATCCGCCAAGCACTTTGATGGCTTTGACTTCACGCGCACCCGAATTGTCAGCAACTTTTAATCGAGTTTCTGTTTGAATCATTCAATATCCTCCTCCCGAACTTGATCTGTTATTAGATGATTACTGCTTCTTTAACGATGTCGACTAGACGGAAACGCTTTGTCTTTGACAATGGGCGTGTTTCCATAATTCTAACGATATCGCCTTCTTTTGCACGATTGTCTTCATCGTGAACTTTGTATGTCTTAGTATAACGAATACGTTTACCGTACTTAGGGTGAACTTTTAGTGTTTCAACTGCAACACTGATTGTCTTGTCTGTTTTGTCTGAGACAACTTGACCTTGATAAACTTTACGTTCATTTCTCTTTGTCATTTATTAAGTCCTCCTTTTCGTTATTGTGACAATTCTTGCTCACGCAAGACTGTCTTAATACGTGCAATCGCTTTGCGTACTTGGCCTAAGCGGGCAGTGTTCTCTAATTGTCCGGTCGCTAATTGGAATCGAAGGTTGAACAATTCTTGCTTGAATTCTTTTTCTTTCTCTACCATTTCTTCAGTAGATAATTCTCTGATTTCATTAATTTGCATTCGATTCACCACCATATTCTTCACGTACTACGAACTTCGTTTTGATCGGTAACTTGTGGGAAGCTAAACGTAAAGCTTCACGAGCAACCTCTTCTGGCACACCGTCAACTTCGAACATGATACGTCCTCGTTTAACAACGGCTACCCAACCTGCTGGTGCTCCTTTACCAGATCCCATACGTACACCGATCGCTTTTTGTGAGTGCGACTTGTGAGGGAAGATTTTAATCCATACTTTCCCGTCACGCTTCATGTAACGTGTCATCGCGATACGAGCTGCTTCGATCTGACGGTTTGAGATCCATGCAGATTCCATTGCTCGTAAACCGTATGATCCAAAGTCAATATTCTTTCCGCCCTTTGCTTCTCCGCGCATTTTGCCTCGGAATTCGCGACGGTACTTAACTCTTCTAGGTACTAACATCGATTAGTTCCCTCCTTTCTCAGCGTTGTTGATGGTTGGTAGGATTTCTCCGCGTCCAATCCAAACTTTAACTCCTAACTTTCCGTAAGTTGTGTCAGCTTCTTCGTGAGCGTAGTCAATGTCTGCTCTCAAAGTATGTAGTGGAACCGTTCCGTCAGCTTGTGTCTCTGTACGAGCCATGTCTGCTCCGTTTAAACGGCCAGAGATTTGAACACGGATACCTTCTGCTCCAGCTCTCATGACACGCTGAATGGCTTGTCTTTGTGCACGACGGAATGCGATACGGTTTTCTAGCTGCTCAGCAATGTCTTTTGCGACAAGCGTTGCGTCCAAGTTAGCCTCTTTGATTTCAACAATATTGATGTGAACTTTCTTGCCTGTCATCTTGGTTAAGTCGGCACGAATTGCATCGACTTCTGATCCACCCTTACCAATCACCATTCCTGGCTTAGCTGTGTGGATTGAAATGTTCACGCGATTCGCTACACGTTCAATTGTGACTCGTGAGACAGAGGCTTCAGAAAGCTTATTATCTAAATATTTACGGATTTCTAAGTCTTCGAGTAAGTACTCTCCATACTGAGCGTCTTCTGCGAACCACTTTGCATCCCAGTCACGGATAACTCCAATTCTTAGTCCAACCGGATTAATCTTTTGACCCATTTGAGATTATGCCTCCTCTTTCTCTGATACAACCACTGTAATGTGACTTGTACGCTTATTGATTGGTGAAGCAGATCCACGTGCACGAGGACGGAAACGTTTCATTGTTGCTCCCTCGTCAACGTAAGCTTCACTTACATATAAATTAGCAATATCTAGATCAAAGTTATGTTCAGCGTTTGCGATTGCTGACATTAGTACTTTTTCAATAATTGGTGCTGCTGATCTTGGAGTGAACTTCAAGATAGATAGTGCTTCACCAACTTGTTTGCCTCGGATAAGGTCGATTACTAAACGCGCCTTACGAGGAGCGATACGGACTGTACGAGCAGTCGCTTTCGCAGATGTGATTTGTTCTGTTGACATCTATGTGTTCCCTCCTTTTATTAACGTGTTGCTTTATCGCCTGAGTGACCGCGGAATGTACGTGTTGGAACGAATTCTCCCAACTTGTGTCCAACCATGTCTTCTTGGATATAAACTGGAACGTGTGCGCGTCCATTATAAACTGCGATTGTTAACCCGATGAAGTTCGGATAAATAGTTGAACGACGCGACCAAGTTCTAATGACTTGTTTTCTTTCGCTGTCTTGTTGTTCTAAAACCTTTTTCATTAGATGATCATCAACAAAAGGTCCTTTTTGGTAAACTTGTGCCATTATATAGCCTCCCTTCGAAGTGCTCGTCCTTAATTATCTTCTACGTTGTCTTACAATTAGATTGCTTGACTTTTTATTCTTACGACGTGTTTTCTTACCGAGTGTTGGTTTACCCCATGGAGATAATGGTGAAGGCATACCGATTGGTGCACGTCCTTCTCCCCCTCCGTGTGGGTGATCGTTCGGGTTCATGGCTGATCCACGTACCTTCGAGGTGAATCCCATCCAACGACGACGTCCGGCTTTACCTAGACGAACTAATTCGTGCTGTTCGTTTCCGACAATACCGACAGTTGCTCGACAAGAGGATAAAATCATACGAACTTCTCCAGAGCTTAGGCGTACAAGAGCGTACTTACCTTCGTGTCCAAGAATCTGTGCACGGGTACCAGCTGAACGAACAAGCTGTCCACCAGCACCAGGCTTCAATTCGATGTTATGAATGGTTGTTCCGTCTGGAATGCTTGACAATGGTAAAGCATTTCCTACTTGGATATCCACATCTTCACCGGATTCGATCTTCTGACCTACTTTTAACCCACGAGGAGCTAAGATGTACTTCTTAACGCCGTCTTCATAATGGATCAAAGCAATGTTGGCTGTACGGTTTGGATCATATTCAATGGTTGCGACCGTTCCAACTACGCCGTCTTTCTTGCGTGCGAAGTCGATGACGCGGTAAGCGTGTTTGTGCCCACCACCACGGTGACGAACTGTGATCTTACCACCTGAACGTCCGGCTTTTTGTTTTTGCTTGGTCAACAATGATTTCTCAGGCTGGTTTGTTGAGATTTCTGAGAAGTCATAGCTTGACATGTTACGACGTCCGTTAGACGTTGCTTTATAAACTTTAAACGCCACGTATATTACCTCCTATTTAATTAGTACTTATTCTTCTTCTGAAGCGAATAAGTCGATGGCTTGTGAGCCTTCCGTTAATGTTACGATTGCTTTCTTAGCTCTTCTAGTATAGCCTTCATAGCGACCCATGCGCTTTGCTTTTGGCTTTACGTTGATTGTGTTGACTTTATCTACTTTAACACCGTCGAACATTGCTTCAACCGCTTGACGGATTTGAGCTTTGTTAGCGCGACGATCAACTTCGAAAGTGTATTTTCTGTCGTCCATGGCTAGCATAGATTGCTCTGTGATTACCGGACGTAAGATTACTTCTGATAAATGCATTATGCTAAAGCCTCCTCTACTGTTGCTAGTGCTTCTTTAGTGAAGATCACTTTATCTGCGTGAACAACGTCTAATACGTTAATATTTTGGTCATCAATCACTTTCACATCTGGAATGTTACGTGCTGATAAGTATGCGTTGTTGTTGCTTGCTTCAAGAACAACTAATACTTTCGAATCAACGTCAAGGTTTGCTAACACATCTGCGAAAGCCTTTGTTTTTGGTGCTTCGAAAGATAAGCCTTCTACAACGATTAATGCGTCGTCGATTACTTTTTGTGATAACACCGAAGTAATGGCAATGCGACGTTGTTTCTTGTTCAAGTTGTACTGGTATGAGCGTGGTTTGGGTCCTAAAGCGACTCCTCCACCTACCCAGATTGGGCTGCGTGTTGATCCAACACGGGCACGTCCAGTTCCTTTTTGTCTCCAAGGCTTACGTCCACCCCCACGAACTTCAGTTCTGGTCTTTGTGGATTGTGTTCCTTGTCTTTGTGATGCTTGTTGCATAACGATTGCTTCGAACACGACGGCATCGTTAGGTTCTACACCGAAAACTGCTTCGTTTAATTCAATGTCTCCGTTTGTTGATCCGTCTTGGTTTAATACTGTAATTTTCGTCATTCTCGTTCCTCCCCTCTAATTAATTATTTAACTGCTGTTTTAATTTCTACTAGAGACTTTTTGGCTCCAGGAACATTACCTTTGATTAAGATAACGTTATTATCTGTGTCAACAGCGACAACTTCTAAGTTTTGGATTGTAACTTTGTTACCGCCCATTTGTCCTGCAAGCTTTTTACCTTTTAGAACACGACTTGGTGTTGCTGCCATCGCCATTGCTCCTGGAGAACGGTGGAAACGAGAACCATGTGACATGAATCCAATCTTGTGATTATGACGTTTGACGACACCTTGGTATCCTTTTCCTTTTGATGTACCCGTTACATCAACGATGTCACCAGCTTCGAAAGTTTCGACTGTGACTTCTTGTCCGATTTCATAATCTCCAAGCTCTACATCACGAAACTCGCGAATGAAGCGCTTAGGAGTAGTATTTGCTTTTGCTACATGACCTTTGGCTGGTCTGTTCGCCAACACTTCACGCATGTCTTGATATCCAAGTTGAATTGCTTCGTAACCATCGTTTTCTTCAGTTTTAACTTGTAGAACAACGTTCGGTGTGGATTCAATTACTGTTACTGGGATTAATTCTCCATTGTCAGTGAAATATTGGGTCATCCCAACTTTTCTTCCTAAGATTCCTTTTGTGGCCATGAGTACACCTCCATTTATTTTATATTTTATAATTTGATTTCTACGTCAACACCAGATGGTAAGTCTAAACGCATTAATGCATCGACTGTCTTTGATGTTGGCTCAATAATGTCAATTAGACGTTTATGTGTGCGCATTTCGAACTGTTCACGTGAGTCTTTGTTGACGTGCGGTGAACGAATCACTGTATAGATTGAACGCTCTGTTGGTAGTGGGATTGGACCTGCTGTCTGTGCCCCTGTTCTTTGAGCTGCTTCGATAATTTTGTTCGCTGATAAATCTAACGCACGATGTTCGTATGCCTTTAAGCGGATACGGATTTTTTGTTTTGCCATATGTATTCCTCCTTCGTCAAATTCATAAAATGACTAGCTCCTTGAAAATTTCTGACTTCCTCGGCGTTGGCAACGCATCCGAGCGTGTCACAACCTCTCAATTCATTGCTAAATGTATATTTGCCAGTTAAGTAACAATAAAAATTGCTTATTACTTCTTGGCACAGCGATCATTATATAAGAAACAACTTGAAGAATCAAGCTTTAATCGGCTTTTCTTTAAGTTTTTTCACGTTTTTTGAGAATAATTTTCTTAAACCAAAGAAAAACACTCCCGAAATAATTTCGAGAGTGTTTAATCTCTGGTTTAATTGGGTAAAGAGTTGATTACTCAGTAATCTTTGTAATAACTCCAGCACCAACTGTACGTCCACCTTCACGGATAGAGAAGTTTGTTCCTTCTTCAACCGCTACTGGGTGAATTAACTCTACGTCGATTGTGACGTTGTCACCAGGCATAACCATTTCGGTCCCTTCTGGCAACTTAACAATTCCTGTAACGTCTGTTGTACGGAAGTAGAATTGTGGGCGGTAATTGTCGAAGAATGGCGTATGACGTCCACCTTCTTCTGTTGACAATACGTAAACTTCAGCTTCGAATTTTGTGTGAGCTGTGATTGATCCTGGTGCAGCTAAAACCTGTCCACGTTGGATGTCGTCACGAGAAACTCCACGTAGTAACGCTCCGATGTTGTCCCCAGCTTCAGCTTGATCCATCATCTTACGGAACATTTCTACTCCGGTAACTGTTGTTTGTTTTGTATCTTCTAGACCAACAATGTCAACAGTGTCACCGACTTTAACGATTCCACGTTCAACACGTCCTGTTGCAACAGTTCCACGTCCTGAGATTGAGAAGACGTCTTCAACTGGCATCATGAATGGCTGATCTGTGTCACGTTCTGGTTCTGGAATGTATGAGTCGACAGCTTCCATTAATTCCATGATTTTGTCTTCATACTCTTCAACACCTTCAAGTGCTTTCAATGATGAACCAACGATTACAGGAATGTCATCACCTGGGAAGTCGTATTCTGATAATAGCTCACGAACTTCCATTTCAACTAATTCTAGTAATTCTTCGTCATCCACCATGTCTACTTTGTTTAAGTAAACAACGATGTAAGGAACACCAACTTGACGTGATAACAAGATATGCTCACGTGTTTGTGGCATTGGTCCGTCAGCTGCAGAAACAACTAAGATCGCACCGTCCATTTGCGCAGCACCTGTGATCATGTTTTTAACATAGTCAGCATGTCCTGGCGCGTCAATGTGTGCGTAGTGACGTTTCTCTGTTTCGTATTCGATATGTGACGTGTTGATTGTGATTCCACGTTCTTGCTCTTCTGGCGCTGCGTCAATCGCTGCGTAGTCTTGAGCTTCTCCACCTACACGCTTAGCTAAAACTGTAGCGATCGCTGCAGATGTTGTCGTTTTACCGTGGTCAACGTGTCCGATTGTACCGACGTTAACGTGCGGCTTTGTACGTTCAAATTGTTCTCTTGCCATTTTAAATAAATTCCTCCTAAAGAATTTGAAAGTCATTTAATAGGATAAATGCCCTATTCGTTTTTAGTATACAGAGAAACAAAGGTGGTTTCAACCAGTTTATCTTTGTTTCTGCGTTTATTTTCATTCATTCACTGACGATGATGAATTAGTTAGATCCACCATATTGTGCAATGATTTCTTCTCCAACAGATTTCGGAACTGGTGCGTAGTGGTCAAAGACCATGACGAAGGTTCCTCGTCCTTGAGATGCTGAACGCAAGGTTGTTGCGTATCCGAACATTTCTGAAAGCGGGACATAGGCATGGATAACTTGAGCGTTACCACGTTGTTCCGTTCCATCAATTCGTCCACGGCGTGCATTAACGTGCCCCATAACATCTCCTAAGTATTCCTCAGGAACAATGATGTCAACTGCCATCATTGGCTCTAAGATCACTGGATCTGCAGTCTTTGCCGCTTCACGCAGCGCCAATGACGCGGCCACTTTGTAAGCTGTCTCGTTGGAGTCCACATCGTGGTAGGATCCATCGAAAAGCTTTGCCTTGATGTCCACCAACGGGAATCCTGCAAGAACCCCGTTTTGAAGTGCATCTTCAAGACCTGCTTCAACCGCTGGAATGTATTCTCTAGGAACAACTCCTCCAACAATTGCGTCTACGAATTCAAATCCGGCACCTTCTTCATTCGGTGCAAATTCGATCCATACGTGTCCGTATTGTCCACGTCCACCAGATTGACGAATGAACTTTCCTTCTGCTTCTGTTGCTTTTTGGAAAGTCTCGCGGTAAGAAACTTGAGGTGCACCAATGGTCGCCGAGACGTTGAACTCACGCTGTAAGCGGTCAACGATAACGTCTAAGTGCAATTCTCCCATACCAGCGATGATTGTCTGACCGGTTTCCTCATCTGTAGATGCTTGGAAGGTCGGATCTTCTTCTGCTAGTCGAACTAACGCTTGAGACATTCTGTCTTGGTCAGCTTTTGAATCAGGTTCAATCGCAACGTTAATGACTGGCTCTGGGAATTCCATTGACTCTAAGATGATATTGTCACCTTCAGCGACTAAAGTATCTCCAGTTGCCGTGTTACGCAAACCAATGGCAGCAGCGATGTCTCCTGAGTAAACAGTTGGGATCTCTTTACGGTCATTAGCGTGCATCTCCAGGATTCGTCCGATACGCTCCCGGGAATCTGTTGAGGAGTTGCGCACATATGAACCGGCATCAAGAGTTCCTGAGTAGACACGGAAGAAAGTTAAACGACCAACATATGGGTCCGTCATTACCTTGAACGCTAACGCAGCGAAAGGTCCGTTGTCGTCTGCAGGACGTGTCACTTCTTCACCTGTGTCAGTGTCGACACCTACGATTGGTGGCACATCAGTTGGTGCTGGTAGGTAGTTGATAACACCGTCTAGAAGTAGTTGAACACCTTTGTTCTTGAAGGCTGATCCACAGAAAACTGGGTAGAACTCTACCGCAAGTGTTGCTTCGCGGATTGCGTTCATCAATGTATCGTTATCGATTTCTTCACCTTCAAGGTAAGACATCATGACATCTTCATTAACGTCTGCAATCGCTTCAACAAGTCGTTCTCTTAACTCATTGGCTTGGTCTTCCAATTCCGCTGGAATATCGATTTGCTCAATATCTTTTCCAAGGTCATCATTGTACTGCCACGCTTCCATCTTGACTAAGTCGATAATTCCAACAAAGTCATTCTCAGCACCGATTGGCATTTGAACTGGGTGTGCATTTGCCTGTAAGCGGTCATGCAGAGTTTCAGTCGCAGCCAAGAAGTCGGCACCAACGGTATCCATCTTGTTCACTAGAACTAAGCGTGGAACCTTATAGGTAGTTGCTTGACGCCAAACTGTTTCAGTTTGTGGTTCAACCCCAGATGACGCATCTAATAAAGCAACCGCTCCGTCAAGAACACGCAATGAACGTTCTACTTCAACCGTGAAGTCCACGTGTCCTGGTGTATCAATAATATTTATACGGTGACCATCCCACTGAGCAGTGGTAGCAGCAGAAGTGATCGTGATTCCACGCTCTTGTTCTTGCTCCATGAAGTCCATCGTTGCTCCACCATCGTGTGTTTCTCCCGTTTGGTGGATACGTCCTGTGTAATACAAGATACGTTCTGTTGTAGTTGTTTTACCAGCGTCAATGTGGGCCATAATACCAATGTTACGAGTATTCTCTAGCGAAAACTCTCTTTTTGCCATGTAATTTTACCCCTTTTTATTGTCGATCTGCTGTTTGCATTATAAATTATGGAAATAGAACGACCTTCGACAATCGTTTCTATTTGTTTCAAATTACCAACGGTAATGCGCAAAAGCTTTGTTGGCTTCTGCCATTCGGTGCATTTCTTCACGCTGTCTTACGGCTGCACCTGTATTGTTGGCCGCATCCATGATTTCACGTGCCAAACGCAATTCCATTGACTTTTCTCCACGTAAACGTGCGTAACTGACTAACCATCGGATAGCTAACATGTAACGACGCTCTGGACGAACCTCTACCGGAACTTGGTAGTTGGATCCTCCAACTCGACGGGCACGTACCTCTAATAATGGCATGATGTTTTCGATTGCTTGTTCGAAAACTTCCATTGGGTCTTGTCCAGTTTGTTCTTTAACGATTTCAAACGCCGAGTATAAAATTGTAGCCGCTTGTCCACGTTTCCCGTCAACCATGATACGGTTGATTGTGCGAGTGACAAGCTTTGAGTTGTAAATTGGATCTGCCAAAACTTCACGTTTTGCAACTGGTCCTTTACGAGGCATTCAAAATCCTCCTTTCATATTGTTTTATTTTCTTCTTATAGATAGAAGGCTTTTGATTAGCCTCTTGGTCTCTTAGCTCCATATTTAGAACGACCTTGCATGCGTCCTTCAACACCTGCTGTATCAAGTGCCCCACGAACGATGTGATAACGTACCCCTGGCAAGTCCTTGACTCGTCCTCCACGGATTAAGACAACACTGTGCTCTTGCAAGTTGTGTCCGATCCCTGGGATGTAAGCAGTAACTTCCATTAAGTTTGATAAACGAACACGTGCGTACTTACGTAGCGCTGAGTTCGGTTTCTTTGGAGTCATTGTCCCTACACGCGTACATACGCCACGTTTTTGTGGTGAGTTGTAGCGAGTTTGACGACGCTTGGAACTGTTGTAACCTCTCCCTAAAGCTGGTGAATAAGTCTTACTTTGTTGGCTTTTACGCGGTTTTCTAAGCAATTGGTTAATTGTTGGCATTTGCTAATTACTCCTTTCTATTTATGCTTCATGGTCCACACTTCCCCGTGTGTCATATTTTTAAAAACACCTTGCAACGCATCATACGTTGCAATGTCGAAGTGCTTTTATGCAGTCAACACGACTGGCAAACAGGAATCTGTTGATAAAAACACCTTAATTAATATAGCATGGCCACCCGAGGTTCGTCAAGAGTTTCTGCGAATTATTTGCGAAAATATTTAAATTCATCGAATTTATTCATATTTCCTTCTACAAGAAGACAAAACAAAAGCCAACTCTTCTGAGAAAGTTGGTCACTGGTTAATCTTCGGGGTATTCGATAAACTCTGCTAGACGATCCGCCAAATCAGCCGGCGTGGCATGTTCCAACACTTCCGCCAAATCATGGACCTCATCTTTAGCGTATCCTAATTTCGTTTCCAAAAGATACTCCCAAATTAAATGTTTACGAATAATGGCTTGGGCTCGCTCCTGGCCTCTTTGTGTGAGTTTCGCGCCGTGGTAAGGCCGATAATCCACCAAACCATCTCGGTCTAATCGACTGATCATTTCACTCACAGAAGAAGGTGCGACGAGTAAACCTTCAGAGATATGTTTGTTGGATACGTAGTCCCCTTCACCGTATTTATGGATGAACTTCATGTAATCTTCTTGGCTTTGTGACATTTCTTCGCCTCCTTTGTTTTCATGCTTATTCTATCACAATTCCTTCGGAATCAATAATAGAAGACTTCTGTTTTTTTAATGTTTAACCTCTGCAACCTTCTTCCTTTGTGCAAAAAATCACTTAGAAGACACTGGCACCTTTTAGCGTGTGATATAATACCTAGTGAACGATAATATCAACGAAAGGTGAGGTCTTCATGTATAACTATTCCATTACCTCCGTAACTCCCAACAACCGTTTTGCTCAAAATAAAATCAAAGAGCTTCTGGCTCAAGAAGATATTCGTTTGGATCAGAACCTGGACTACACCTGCGCCATCTTTGATAGTCAAGGACAAGCCATTGCTACCGGATCCTACTTCCACAACACTTTGCGGTGCCTTGCCGTAAGTAGCAAGCATCAAGGTGAGGGGTTGATGAATCGGATTGTCAGCCATCTCGTGAACGAGTTATCCCTGCAAGGACTGACCCATCTCTTTCTTTATACAAAAATCGATTCCGGCCAACTTTTCAGCCAATTAGGATTTTATGAAATTTGCCGCGTGGAAGGAAATCTGGTTTTCATGGAGAATCGACGGGACGGTTTCCAGTCCTACTTAGATTCTCTAATTCCAGCTCCTGCTGGCGCCAATTCCATTGCCGCTCTTGTGATGAATTGCAATCCCATTACCTTGGGTCATCAATTCTTGATCGAGAAAGCCGCGGCTGAAAATGACCACGTGCATCTTTTCCTCTTGGAAGAAGATGCCAGCATCTTCCCATACACCGTTCGTCGGCAGTTGGTCGAAGAGGCATGCCAACATCTGGATAACCTTACTATTCAACCAACAGCAGATTACATCATTTCTCAAGCAACTTTTCCTTCCTACTTCCAAGCAGACAGCGAGGCTGTCATTGCTGGTCATAGTTTGCTGGATGCCAAACTCTTCTTACAGATTGCTGAGCGTTTGAATATCCAGAAGCGTTACGTCGGCGAGGAGCCATACTCCAAGATGACGGCCACCTACAACCAGGTCCTTACCGAGGTCTTAGACGAGGCAGGAATTGAATTGGTCATTGTGCCACGTAAAACCCAAAACGGCCAAGCCATCTCTGCTTCTAACGTTCGCTTGGCAGTGGCCAAGGATGATTGGGAGTTCGTGGAAGCATCGACTCCAGCAACTACCCTTGCTTACTTACAATCGCCACAGGCGGCTCCAGTTATTGAACGCATCAAGAGTTGTCTGAACCTGACCCATCATTAATCATTTTCAACATTAAAAATACCCCTCAACCTTTCGGAATGAAAAGGTTGTGGGGTATTTGTATATATCTAAGAATCGATGGTTTCATCTACTTTTGTTGGACGATTTGACCAATCGCCTCTTGGAGCTCTTCCAGGGAGTGTCGTCTAGAGCGCCCACATACTTTGGCATTTGCTTGGCAAAGCAAACACTTTCTCGGCGGTAAGCCGAGGTCTTGACGACCAATGGTTGCCAGTTGCTGATTATCATCGAGCCACAGCAAGTCCAAGTCCCAAAGTCTCCCGTAAGGATGTTCTTCTTCAAGAGATACCAAAAATCGTTTAACCGTTTCAGGTTCACCTTTTAAGAGAAGAAATCCGCCGGATCCTGTCACTTCATGATCAACTACAAAATCTCCCCGACTCAGGGATTGTAGTTGCTTTTGAAGAAAAGCGGTTGTTTCATCAAAAACTTCTTGCAACGTTTGGGATTGTTTGACCGGTCCTGGAATATTTAGATGGAGAGACAGCAGGCAACCACCCGCAACAGATAAAAGTAATTGCCTTTGTCGCTCCACTCGTTGGTCGCGGGAATCAAGCATCTGGATGACGTTGACTTTTGGACCCTCGAAAATTTCTTTATACATTGTTGACTACGTCGATCAGAGTTCCATCACGGTACTCGATCAAGGCAACGGTCTTGTCTCCGTACTCAATCGCATCAGGTGTTCCTACAATGGCATAGGCACGTTCTCTTAGTTCTTCAATTGTGAACTTTGGAACATCGATGTCTTTAAACGCTTCTACCAGGTCTTCGCGGGCAGGGTTAATGGCAATACCGATTTCGGTAACAACCACGTCCACACTTTCTCCTGGAGTAATGACAGTGTTGACTTTGTCCACAACTGTCGGGATACGTCCACGAACCAGCGGACTGATGATTAAGCTCATCTTACTTGCTGCTGCCGTGTCACAGTGACCTCCGGAAGCTCCACGGATGACTCCGTCTGAACCTGTCATGACGTTGACGTTAAAGTCTGTATCCACTTCAAGAGCAGATAGAATCACAACGTCTAATTGGTTGATGGCAGATCCTTTACTTCCTGGTGAGGCGTAGAAGTTCGCATCAATTTCGTAATGCTGGGCATTACGCGCCATGGATTGTCCAGAAGGGGCATCGAAGTCTTGAACATCAATGATCTTCTCGACGAGACCTTCTTCCAGCAATTGAACCATTTGGTTGGTAATTCCACCCAAAGCAAAACCAGCAGTGATTCCGTCTTTGATCATATCTTCGCGTAAGTAGCGAGAAACAGCCAATGATGCTCCTCCAGTTCCTGTTTGGAAAGAGAAACCTTCTTTGTAGTAAGGAGATGTTGTAATGACTCGGTTGGCATTTTGAGCAATCTTTAATTCTTTTGGATCTGACGTGAAGCGTGTGGCTCCTTGTGCAATTCCGCTAGGATCTCCAATTGCATCAACTTCTACCACGTAATCAACATCTGTTTGAGGGATGCTGATCGGCATGTTTGGATAGCTGACCAAGGTATCGGTGATGATGACGACTTGGTCGGCGTACTTGGCATCAACCATGGCATAACCTAGGGACCCACAAACAGCTTTTCCGTGTGTTCCGTTGGCATTTCCGTATTCGTCAGAAGATGGTGCCCCAAGGAAAGCGACGTCAATTTTGATGTCGCCCGTAGCAACCGCGCGGGCACGACCTCCGTGAGAACGAATAACGACCGGGTTGTCCATGATTCCTTCTGAAATCGCTGCTCCAACCTTGTCACGCAAACCACTGGATGTGATATTGGTCACGACGCCATTCTTGATATGATCAATCAATGGCTCATGAACGTTGGCGATGGAACTAGGAGCGATGGAAATATCTTTAATCCCCATGGCTGCAATCTCTTCCATGACCATGTTTAGCACATAGTCTCCTTCACGGAAATGATGGTGGAAGGAAATGGTCATGCCGTCTTTTAGACCCGTCTTCTCAATGGCTTCGCGAATGCTTCCTAAAAGTTTCTTCTCGCCAGGAAGCACTGGTCTAATCTGACGCACGGATTCTTCGTAGGGTTTGATGTTCTCAAAGGCTCCTTCGAAAACTCCGTACTTATCAGCATGCTCTTGAGGAATCTCTCTACCTAATTTGTTTGTAATCATATTAAATATCCTCCTCGGTAATTAGACCAGCAGATTTGGCTAGGGCGATGGTACGCTCTGCACGTTCGACAATTGGCTTGTCAACCATTTGTCCATTCACCGAGATAACTCCTGATCCACGCGCTTCAGCTTCACGAATTCCGTGAATGACATCGATGGCTGATTGAATCTCTTGCTCCGTTGGTGCATAGATTTCATTTACAACTGGAATTTGTCGTGGGTTAATCACAGATTTACCGTCGAATCCTAGTTGCTTGATATGGTGGACTTCTGCACGAAGTCCTTCTTCGTTCTCAACATCAGAATAAACCGTATCGATGGCTGCAATGCCAGCGTCTCGAGCGGCATGTAAGATCATGCTACGTGCAAAGAATAGTTCTGTTCCTTCAGGACTTCTTTTGGTCATTAAGTTGGTCACGTAATCTTCGGCACCAATCGCAATTCCGATTAAACGGTCGGAGGAATGGGCGATCTCACGGGCGTTTAACACACCAGTAGCAGATTCAATCGCTGCCATCATGCGTGTGGTTCCAACTTCGATGCCGTTTTCTTTCTCGACACGCTGGATAACTTTTTCAACATCGATGATGTCTTGAGCATCCTCTGTTTTCGGTAAACGAATGACATTGACACCACCTAGAATGACTGCTTCAACATCTTGGTCTCCACCGTCTTCTAAGGCATTAATACGGACAACTGTTTCAATGTCTCCGTAGTCAATGGTTTTTAAAGCATTATGAACCAGCATACGGGCAGTGTCTTTTTCATTTAAGGAAACTGCGTCTTCCAAATCAAACATGATCGAATCCGCTTGATAAAGCGGTGCGTCACGAAGCATGGCTGGATTTGCACCTGGAACAAACATCATTGTTCTTCTTAAACGGTCCATGAGCTAATCTCCTTCCAGTTGAATTGAGTTTCATCTGCTGCACGGTAAGCCGCAGCGATTGTACGGGCTTGAATCGTACAATCGAGAGCTCCTTGGTCCACGGCGATGATCGTTGCGTTCTCCAGTCCAAGCTTTTCAGCTGTTTCTTGAATCACTTGACGAATTTGGCGACCGAATTGCTTCTCAACAGAACTTTCAAGATCAATCTTGATGCCTTGAGAATCATTGGGTTCAATTGTAATCATGATGTCGCTAGACTCAACCGTTCCTGCGACCGCTTGCTTTTTTATCTCCACGTTAAGATCACCTTCCTAATGTTTTCTTCGACTTTACTATTAACAACCTTTTAGAAAGGAACAGCTCCAAGTAGAGTCGCTAAGATCAAGACGACAATACTACTTGCCCACATGATTGGTAAGTTCTTACGGATGTGCTCACCGATGGTTGTCCCTGCAAGGGTCACTCCAACATAGTTAGCAGCAACCGTTGGGCTGATGTAAGTTCCGTATGTTCCAGTAATCAATAACGTACTTGCTGCTTGCTCTGGTGTGATACCAAATGGTCCAACGATTCCGATAACAATCGGTAACATGGCGTAGTAGAAAGCGTCTGTTCCAAGTACCATCATTAACGGCACACTGAACAAAGCGATGAACCAGTGCATGTGTGGTGCAAAGGCATCTGGCAATAGGTTGATAATGGATGTTGCCATGGCATCCACCATTCCCGAGTCTTGGATGACTCCCATGAAAATTCCAACGGCAAAAAGTGTCATCGTCATGTTGATAGCGTTGACTCCGTAATGCTTAATTTGAGCGTTTTGTTCTTTAACACTCTTGAAGTTAATCACTAAAGCAATCGCGAAGGCCAACATGAAGATGAAGTGCATGGGTAGTCCAATATCTAAGAACAAACAGGCCAACATGACAACTGTTAATACAAGGTTTGCCATGTATAGGCTCTTGCCGACGGGTAATTCTTTTTCTTCAATAGCTCCTGCTAAACCTTCCAAGTCCATGTTGCCATCTTTGGTCAACTTGGCTTTTGTACGGTTGGCATAAAATAAAGCAATGGCAATCGCCACTCCGAACATGACCATAACTGCTGGTAAGATGCCCTTGTAAAGGTCAAAAACTTCGACACCGGCAACAGTTGCCGCACGGATGGTGGGTCCGCCCCAAGGAATAATGTTCATGGCGGACATCATAGCAATAACTGTTCCTAAGAAATGTGTAGGCTCAACCTTCAGACGATCCATGATTGGCTTGAAGGCCGGAATCGTGATCAGGTAAGAGGACGCTCCACTTCCGTCTAAGTGAGCAACGACTACCACTACAAGAACCGCTAAGAAAATCATCGCAATGTTCTTACCGACTTTTTCAACTACCCAGTCAACCATGGGGTCAAAGAGCCCTTGCTCGGACATTAAGGTAAAGTAAGAAATAGAGAATAAGAACAAGACGGCAGTATCTAGAACGGTCTCTAAACCTGTCCCAATAAACTCTGAAACCTCTGAAATTCCAGATCCTGCAATGAAAGCAGCAATGATTGGGAAAATGATAAAGGCAACCGGTGGTGCCATTTTTTCGGTAATCAACACGTACATTAAAAGAATAATGAGTGCAAAACCGATGATCGCTAACATATTCATGTTTTCCTCCTATCGAAACAAACGACAAACATCTAATGAACAAGTGACTACTACAACAAACAACATCTTGGTATGTGAACTTGTACACATTAAATTTACTAAATACAGCTAAGATTTTCAATGATCCGACTGTTCTTCAATTGTTTTTTCGGTAGCGCTTTCACGCGCCCGCCCAACCTCTCAAGAAATGGAAGATCCTGGAGTTGCCTTAGAAATATTGTTCAAAAGATTGAAGCTGTATTCTTACCGACTTTTTTAAAAAAATAGCCGGAGCACTTGCCCCGGCTATACGCATGATGAGTTCTTATGGTAATCGGTCGAGACTCTTATCCAAAGAAGGATAGAAGGACACCTGCTGCCACTGCAGATCCGATAACTCCAGCAACGTTTGGTCCCATGGCATGCATGAGGAGGTAGTTGTTTGGATTGGCCTTAATTCCTTCACGCTGAGCAACTCGCGCGGCCATTGGAACAGCTGATATTCCGGCCGATCCGATGAGTGGGTTGACTTTCCCACCGGTTAGGCGGTACATCAATTTACCCATAAGAACTCCCGAAGCGCTTCCGACAGCGAAAGCAAAGAATCCTAAGAGAACGATTTTGATGGTTGCAGCTGACAAGAATAAGTCCCCTGTCGCTTTTGCACCAACGGTTAGTCCAAGCAAAATGGTGATAATGTACATCATGGTGTTTTCCAAAGTGTTCGCCAATAGAGGGACGGCATTACTTTCACGGATTAAGTTCCCTAGCATCAAACAACCGACTAACACAGTTGCTGATGGAACAATCAAAGAAACGAAAATGGTCGTCACAATTGGGAAAATGACTTTCTCACGCTTAGAAACTTTACGCGCTTGAACCATTGGCGTTCTACGCTCTTCTTCAGTTGTTAAAGCATTCATAATTGGTGGTTGGATGATGGGTACCAAGGCCATGTAAGAATACGCAGCCAAAGCGATAATTGGTAATAGGTGATCCGCCAACTGCGTGGTCGTATAGATCGCCGTCGGACCATCCGCCCCACCGATAATTCCAATAGAAGCTGCTTCTGGACCGGTCATTCCTAGAGCAATCGCTCCAAAGAATGCAGCAAAAATCCCAAACTGAGCGGCCGCTCCTAAAAGCAAGGTCTTAGGATTAGCAATTAAAGGACCAAAGTCCGTGGACGCACCTAAACACAGGAAAATCAGCGGTGGGAATATTCCCAAATCTGTTCCTTGGTAGAGGTAGTAGAGCAATCCACCTGGATGTCCGTCCATGGGTGGATCCATTAGACCCGCTAATGGCAGGTTGACAAGCAAGATCCCGAAAGCAATCGGAATCAATAGGTATGGCTCGTAGTCTTTTTCTACCGCCAAATAAATGAATATTAATGCGATGGCAATCATGATGAGCTCTTTATAAGTCATCGCTGCCAGACCCGATGTATGAATCAGGTCAATAATTACGTCAAGCATAATTTTTGAGACTCCCTTCACTAACCTAAGGTTACTAAGTCTTGGTCGGTATCTACCGCATCGTTAACATTGACATGAATCGCTTGAACGACACCGTCCGCTGGTGCGACGATTTCGTTTTCCATCTTCATTGCTTCTAGAATTACTAAGACATCACCGGCTTTGACGGCTTGTCCTGGTTGAACTTCAACTTTCCAAACATTTCCACCCATTGGTGCAGTGACAGTTGTTCCTGCGCCGGATGTTTCTGGGGCTGGTGATGCTTCCGTAGGAGCCGCTGTTGATTGTTGAACAGGTGCTTGTCCTTCTTCAATCGGACGAACCGTTACATGGTAAACTTCGTTGTTAATTTCAATTTCATATCTTTTCATTACAATCTCTCCTAACAAATTCTTTTCGTTTCTACAATTTCATAATCATTCTTTGGATCTTCTTCGTGAGCCGCAATCACAGCCATTATTTCTGCAACTGTCTGCAACTCACTGTTACTGGCTGGAGCTGTTGCTGGCGCAGGAGCCACTGCCTTTGGCGTTTCCTCTGGTTCATCTCCGAGAACCTTATGAACAAGCTCAATGAACCCCCATAAAGCCGCTAGTACGATAAACACTAAGACTATCGCAACAACCGTTAATATCAGGCCGTCGCCAATACTTACACTCTCCACTGTCTTCCTCCTTCTTTATTAACGATGAATTCTAATTTTAATAACTTCGTCTGAATCTTCTTCCTGGACAGGGTTGTATTTATTTTCTAAATACTGTTTTCCAACCTCTGGGAAAAGGGCATATGTCAGTACGTCTTCATCTGTGCGCGCAAGATCTCCCAGCTCTTCGCGAAGAGTTTCAAATTCCGGCTCTAAATGATCCGCTGGACGATCTGTGATTACTTCATCGTCTCCGATGATGCTTTGACGGAATTCTTCATCCACAGGTGCGGGCGTCTTTCCGTATTGGCCACGCAGATAATCCTTGATTTCATTTGGAACCATCTTGTAGCGTTCACCGGTTAGAACGTTGAAGACTGCCTGTGTTCCAACCATTTGACTCATCGGTGTAACCAGTGGTGGGAACCCTAAGTCCTCACGTACATTTGGTACTTCTTCCAAAACTTCTTGGTAGCGATCAGATGCACCTGCTCCTTGAAGCTGAGAATACAAGTTGGACAGCATACCTCCTGGCACTTGATAGATCAAGGCACGGGGATCTGTAAACATCATGACAGGGTCAAGATCTCCAGACTCAAGGTACTTGTCGCGGATCTTTTTGAAGTAGTCAACGGCTTCTTGGACCTTATCCATGTTAATCTGCGTATCTATACCAAGCTCTTCCAAAGTGAGTACCAGAGATTCTGTTGGTGGCTGGCTGGTTCCTCCTCCAAGCGGAGAAAGTGCCGTGTCAATAATGTCAGCACCCGCTTCAACGGACTCAAAGTAAGTCATGCTGGCAACACCTGCGGTTGCGTGGGTATGCACGTCTAATGGAACATTAATGACTTCTTTCAGTGCTGGAATGATTTTGCGAGCAACTGCTGGTGTTAAGATTCCTGCCATGTCTTTCAAACAGATGGAGTCTGCACCCATCTCAATCAACTCTTTGGCAAGGTCCGTAAAGTACTCAATCGTGTGAACATCGGACGTTGTATAACAGATGGTTAACTGTGCATGTCCACCGTGCTTCTTCACCGCATCAAGGGATGCTTGCATGTTGCGTGTGTCGTTCAAGGCATCGAAAATTCTAAAGACATCAATGCCGTTCTCGACCGCTTTTTCGATGAACTTATCCACGATGTCATCAGCATAATGGCGGTAACCGATGAGGTTTTGGCCACGTAAAAGCATTTGTAACTTTGTGTTTTTGGTACGTTTACGAATTTTACGCAGTCGCTCCCATGGGTCTTCGTTTAAATAACGAATGGCTGAATCATAAGTCGCTCCGCCCCACATTTCCAAGGCGTAATAACCCGCTTGGTCCAAGGTTTCGACTATGGGTAACATGTCATCGGTCGACATGCGTGTCGCCATTAAACTTTGGTGAGCATCACGCAAGATCGTTTCTGTAATCCTCACTTTTTTATTGTTCATGATATACCTCTTTTCTCTTTCAAGTCATCCAATCGCTGGAGCCTCTCGATCGCTTCGCACTCTTTAGGTGGACCCGTAAAACATTTGCAAGCAAAAGATTGGACATCGACCTTTAGGATGATTAGCAACTTAACTTAAGTGTAAAGGATCTAGTAATAAATTGCATGAGTCGCATGTGAAAAAACAATTAAAGTGCAGAGTGATTGGGCATCAGCTAACGTCAGCTTCCTGGGTGGCCCAACCGTCCATCCGCTAGCGATAAGGTTTGTTTTTTTGTTGAAATCCTTTACACTCTGTGTAAGGGTTTCATTTCTGGAACTACTAATTAAATTTCCCCGTTGTCACATGCCAAATAAGAGAGGATTAAACACATGAGTACACGCAGATATTTCAATGCCTCTACTATCTTAAAAGAAGCCGGTTACATTTCTCCTTTGAAAGCGACCATCGAAACAGCTTTCTACGCCAATAACGTAAATCGAATCTATACGGTCTCTGAAGCCTATCGTTTGGCCCAATCTTTAAGCAAGGTCATTCCTTTAGACCTGTCTGTCGAGCACACCGAAGAACTCGGTCTGCCAAGCAATGCCAAGGTCTTGCTCGCCAATGACGGAGAGGTTGTTGGAAGAACCGCAGCCGCTCGACGCATTCACGGTGAGGATCCTGAAGAAGATGAAAAGCTCTTAAAAATCGTTCGTGAAGCAGTCTCTCAAGGCTCTTTAGAACCCTTCATCTCCGGAAAAGCCCTGATGGGATTGGATGAAGACTTCATGGTTCAAGCACACATCATGATGCCTGAAGGACAAGCTCATAACATGTATTCCTGGCTCATCAACTTCCAAGCCTTCAACACAGCCTATGGTAAGCGTTACGTCAAATCACGGGAATATGATGAGAACGACATCTTTATTTATTTCTATCCTGAGTGGTCCCACCCAGACTACCCCGATGGATTGGCCTATTTCGATCCAAAGCATAACTGTGCAGCTATTTTGGGAATGCATTATTTTGGAGAAATCAAAAAAGGAACCTTAACATTGGCTTGGGGAACCGCTAACCGAAACAACTTCATTTCCTGTCACGGTGGTTTGAAGATTTTCGAAAACAAAGATACCAAAGAGTCCTACGTGGCCTCCTTCTTTGGTCTATCAGGATCTGGAAAGTCCACGCTGACTCACGCCAACCATGACGACAAATGCAATATTCAAGTCTTGCATGACGATGCCTTTATTATTTCTCAAGACGACTTCTCGTCCATTGCTCTGGAACCTGCCTACTTTGACAAAACCAGCGATTATCCCGCCGGACATCCCGAAGAGCGTTCCTATGTTACCGTGATGAACGCCGGTGTCACCTTGGATGAAAACGGCAAACGCGTTCTTGTGACGGAGGACATCCGTAACGGAAACGGTCGAACCGTCAAATCGCGTTATGCCACTCCAAACCGCGTGGATAAAATCAACGAACCTATCGATGCCATCTATTGGATCATGAAGGATAACTCCTTACCACCGGTGGTGAAGATCAATCAATCTGTCTTGGCCTCGACCTTCGGATTAACCCTAGCTACCAAACGTTCATCTGCGGAAAACGTCACCGAGGAGCAAGGGGACCTTGTCATCGAACCCTTCGCCAACCCATTTAGAATTTGGGAGCTAAAGCAAGATTACTTGAAATTCAAATCCCTCTTCGACAGTGGTGTGGATTGCTACATCATCAACACTGGAGATTTCCTCGGCCAAGACATTGGACCTGAAGTCACTTTAGGAGCCATTGAAGCCTTGGTAGAAGACACTAGAAAACTGAAGCCTTTCGGTCCTTTCAAAGACCTTAAGTATTTAGACTGGGAAGGATATGACGTACCTTTCGATGACACCGAGTATTTGAAGCTCTTCAAGAGCCGTTTAGAAATGCGCTTGAGCTTCATCCGCCAGTATCCGGAAAACCTACCCGACGAAATACCGAACGCACTCTACGAACTTATTAATACCTCCATTCACTAGACACAAGAAGACAAAGAACGGCTGGAGCTCATGCCTCCAGCCGTTCTTTTGTTTATTCACCATCGGGCGAGAGGGGTAAGATCCCTTCCAAGAGTGCAAAATAAATACCCAAGGCCAACAAATCTGCTGAACCTCCAGGACTTAATTTTCGTTCAATCAACGCTTGATCATAGTCTTGTAATTGTTGGCGCAAGTCTGCATCCGAGAGCTCTTGATCAATCAGGGACTGACTTTCTGCTTGAACCCTTTGCCAAGCCTCATAACCCCCACGGTGCAATAAATTACTGTCTTCACTGACCGACATCAAAAGAACCAGACCTTTCAACAAGTAACTGTCCAAGGACTCAACTTTCAGCTGCCGCCAGTAGGGAAGTAAATGTTGGCTCAAATCGGGATAGCCCGCTTCGGCTTGCCCACGAATTCCTTTAATTCCATGATCACGATAAAGGCGCTCCCCATGGGTCAGGGTTTCCTTTGATTCAAGATCTTGAAAATCATGGGCAATTAAACCGTCCACCATCTCCGTCACATAGCTGAAAATTTGCTGAGTATCCCCAGCACTCCATTCCACGCGCCTCGGTTCTTGCAATTGATGATAACCCGTCGCTCCTAATACCAAAGCGAGAGAGAAGTTAATGCCCTTGTGAGTATTGATCCCTTGGGTCGCTTGAAACATGGCCTCTTCTGCTTGGGCACCCAAATATCTTAACCGTTCAAAGAGTTCTTTCAAATCCCCTTGATGCACTAATCCTGCTTGATAATATTTATCCAAATAAGGCCCCAAGGCCAACGCACTGTCCAAGAAAACAAAAAAGTTCATGTCGGTATGACTCCCCGTATTGGCACGGTCGACCAGACCGGGACTTGGCGTAAGGGCCAACTCATAGAGCAAGGCTTTCTTGGCAAACTTCGGCGGTCGGAATCCTAGGCTGTTAGTCGATACCAAGTCGATTCATCTCCTCTAAGATAAAGGTCAGAGAGTGCTCCAAGTGTTCATCAATAATTAAGCGCACTTGCATCTCATCGCGATTGACCATGCCACGATAGATCATCCAATGTTCTTGGAGCGCAAATGTTCGTCGCTCTTCCGCAAAGATGGACATGGTCCGAAAGTATCCCAAATAAGTTCGCAACTCATGCACGATGCTTTTCAACCGAGGCATGGCCGCTTTTTCGTAGATAAATTCATTAAATTCCGAAAAGCTTTCCGTCAAATCTACCACTTGATCATTTTTATGGTAGACATCCCCACGTTCCAGAAGATCCTTGAGTTCTTGAAATTCCTCTTCAGACATATGATTCATCGCCATAACAGTGGCGAGCGCATCCAAAGCTTTGCGAATTTCGAAGATTTCACGGGCATCGGCCTGATCGATTCCCACGACTTCAGTACCGATCCCAGGAATGCGTTGAACAAGTTTTTCATCCGCCAATTTATTTAGGGCAAATCGGATCGGTGTGCGGCTGAGATTGAGCTCTTCTGCCAACTGCAATTCGTTAATACGGGTTCCTGCAGGCACCGCGCCCAAAATAATGCTTTTACGTATGGATTGGTAGATTGCTTCTTTCAGCGTCGGAAAGTTTTGAACGTCTAAATCCTTCTTGATTGCTTGAATATGGTCCACGAGCACTCTTCCTCCTTGGATTTTTACGTGTGTTCATTAATCGCAATATTCAGTCGACAAATACCGATGAACCTTCACTGCTTGATCATTCAGGGTCACGACGCTGACAACTGACAGAACAAATATCTTCAAACGAATCTTATCACAACCTTGGCACAATAGTCATTTGATCCTGCGTTATTTATCGAGCCACAAACACCAAAAAACCTTGCGAATACTGATGAGGTCATAGTTTGTGGCAACATTTGACCTTAAGGAACCTTTCAATAAATCATGTTTTTAAAATGTTTTGATACAAAAAACCAGCCATTTTCATGGCTGGTAGTATTTATTAACGTCTCATAGCTGGGAAAAGTAACACATCACGGATGGATTGAGCATCTGTTAATAACATGATCATGCGGTCAATCCCAATTCCTAGTCCTGCGGTCGGCGGGAAACCGTACTCCAGAGCTTCAACGAAATCATCGTCGATGGGATGACTTTCGTCATTTCCCCGCTCACCCTCTTCTACCTGGGCTTCGAAGCGCTCTTTCTGATCGATGGGATCTGTTAACTCCGTATAGGCGTTGGCATACTCATTCCCCATAATGAATAATTCAAAACGGTCGGTGAAGCGCGAATCTTTTTGATTCAAGCTCGCTAGAGGAGAAATTTCGACGGGATGTCCGTAGACAAAGGTCGGTTGAACAATGGTCGCTTCACATTTCTCTTCGAAGAAATTGTTGATGACGTGACCCACACTGGTATCAAAGTCTTCCACTGGTACCTGATGTTCCTTCGCGACAGCTCTGGCTTCCTCATAAGTCATTTCTGGCCAGAAATCGACGCCTGTTTCTTCTTTAATAATATCCACCATGTGGACACGGCGCCAAGATTTCTCTAGATCGAGTTCAGTGCCGGCATAAGTAATCTTGGCCGTCCCTAGCACCTGATGAGCCACCTCACGAAATAGCTCTTCTGTCAAGTCCATGGTGTCTTCGAAGGTTTGATAGGCAGCATAAATCTCGGCCATGGTGAATTCTGGGTTATGGGTCGTAGATACCCCTTCGTTTCGGAAGGTACGTCCAATTTCGTAAACACGTTCGAAACCGCCAACCACCAAACGCTTGAGGTACAATTCCGGCGCAATTCTCAAATAGAGAGCCGCATCCAAGGCATTGTGATGAGTCACGAAAGGACGAGCCGCTGCTCCTCCAGCGATGGATTGTAAGATGGGCGTTTCAACTTCCATGAAGTCACGGGCATTCAAGTAGTTACGAATTTCAGTAATAATTTTGGAGCGTTTGACAAACCGTTGACGACTTTGTTCGTTGGCGATTAAATCCAGATAACGCTGACGGTAGCGCTGTTCCACGTTGGTCAACCCATAATATTCGCTGGGTAAAGGGCGGAGCGCTTTGGTAAGGGGCACAAACTCAGTGGCTCGAACCGTTAATTCTCCCGTATTGGTCTTGAAGAGGTAACCATTAATTCCAATGATGTCTCCTAAATCCGCCGCACGGTACCAGACATAAGCGTCTTCTCCGATATCATCTTGACGCACATAGAGTTGAATACGTCCTTGGACGTCTTGTAAGTGGGCAAAACCAGCTTTTCCGGCTCCGCGTTTAGAGACCAGTCGCCCAGCAACAGAAACCTCGATCCGTTCGCCTGCTTCCAATTCTTCCTTGGACAAAGCATCGTATTTCTCATGCAATTGTGCTGATTTAGAATCAGGTTCAAAACCACGGGCGAAAGGCTCGAGACCAGCCTCCTGCATGTCCTGCATCTTTTGTCGGCGCACCTTCAATTGGTCATTGAGTTCTTCTTCGTTGCTTACTTGATGGTCACTCATCTGTATTCTCCTCATCTTCTGTGTTTATTCTTGTCTAGTTTACCCTAATCCTGTAGAAATGTCATGACCCATTCCAGATCTATTGATTTTCCATGTGTTCTTGGCGTCTTTTGGCACGGCGTTCCAGACGCAAGGCCTCTCGCACTTGGGCTTCTTGGGAAAAATCTAGAAGTGTTTGACGCATGATGTCGGGATCCATAATATAGTTGACCGCTTCTCGCATTTTTGATGCCCGCGGGATTCCCGTTACATAATAGTGCACATGGCCTCGAAATTCCTTGGTCGCAATTTCTTCACCTTTTAAATCCACCAGGCGGTCCAAGTGATCAATGGCGAGCTCAATTTTTTCCTGAATGGTCATTTCGGGTAACAATTCGCCTGTCTCATAGTAATGAACCATTTGGCGGATGATCCAAGGATTTCCTAAAGCGGCTCGTCCCACCATGACGCCGTCGACGCCAGTAGTTTCAAGTAAGTGGGCCATCTGTTCCGGTGTTCGCACATCGCCATTTCCAACAAAAGGCACGGTGAGCTCTTTGGCCACACCCGCAATGATATCCCAGTCGGCTTTTCCTGTATACAATTGCTTGCGCGTACGCCCGTGCATGGCAATCATGGAAGCGCCGGCACGTTCAGCAGCAAGTGCATTTTCAACGGCGTAAATGTGGTCATGGTCCCAGCCGGTACGCATTTTGACGGTTACTGGTTTGTCGATGGCATCCACCACTGCCGAAACCATCTCATAAATTTTATCTGGATCTAACAACCAACGAGCGCCAGCTTCTGAGCGGATTACTTTGTTAACCGGGCACCCCATATTGATATCGATCATGGCCGCTTCCGTTGTGTCCGCCACGTATTTGGCAGCTTCCACCAAGGAGTTCCGGTCTCCACCCATAATTTGAACACTGAGAGGATACTCTTCAGGCTCAATGTGCAACATTTCCAAGGTTTTCTTATTGCGAAATTGGATCCCTTTATCGCTGATCATCTCACAAACAACAAGCCCAGCTCCGAACTGTTTGACAATGGTCCGAAAGGCCGCATTGGAGATACCCGCCATGGGTGCAACGACTACGGGATTTTCTATTTGAATGTCACCGATTTTAAAGGCCATGAGAATCACCCTCATCTACTAACAGACTTTCTAAATCTTGACGGCTAAAGTGATAAACTTCACTACAGAAATGGCAAATCACTTCTGCGCCATCATCTTCATCAATCATTGTTTGAATTTCATCTTTCCCTAAAGTTTGCAGTCCTGCCAACAAACGTTCCTTGTTGCAAGAACAAGAAAAGCGAATCTCCTCTGTCGCAAGCACCTTGTAATTCTCAGACCCCACCAGGTATCCCAACAATTCTTCCAAGGTATGCTCTTCATTTAAAAGGGTGGAGAATAATTCCAACTGTCCCAAGTGCTCCTCCAGCTCGTTCAAAGTTTCGTCCGTCGCGCCTGGCATAACTTGAATCATAAATCCACCGGCGGCTGCTACGCTTTCATCTGGGTTGATGAGGACGCTGAGTCCAACAGAGGATGGGATTTGTTCTGAAACTGCTAAATAATAAGTGAAATCCTCCCCCAATTCACCACTGACAAGATCTACCTGCCCAGCATAAGGTTCTAGGACACTGATAAACTTCTTCACCGTGAGAGTGCCTGGCAAACCGATGGCTCCTCGAACATCGAGATTGCCGTCGGCATTCAAATCCAAAGCCACATGGGGATTGGCTACGCAACCCCGAATATTTCCATGAGCATCCCCTTCAGCCATCACTGCTCCTACCGGACCGCTTCCGCGAATATCCACAGCGATATGATCATCCCCCTTTAAATCCGCAGCTAACAAGCTGGTCGCTATCAGGGTTCGGCCTAGAACAGCAGTGGCTGTGTGCCAGGTATCGTGACGGGTCTGTGCTTCTTGCACAAGTTCTTTGGCATTGACAACGAACACACGCACTTGCCCGTCGAAAGCGAGTGCTCTCAGTAATTGATTTGACATGTTTTTCTCCTTTAAATTCATGGGTTATTTCTGATCAATCACAAGAAAAAAGGCGAACAACGGGTAAGAGTTGTTCGCCTTTAAAAGATCCTTTGATGTTAAGACTGTTTATCCTCGTGACTGTTTTTGTCATGATATTTGTTCAAATGTTCCTGTAATTCGGAATCACTTTTTTCTTTTGATCTTTCAAAGTCGTCGGTTTTAACGGTGTTGGTATCCTCTGATGGATCAACTACTTCCTTCGGCATTTGGCCCGTGTGGAAGAGAGACTCAATTTCAGCTTTATCCAAGGTTTCTACTTCGAGCAGTTTCTCTGCAATTACGTTTAACTGCTTGCGGTGCTCATTAATAATTTGATGGGCACGCTCATGACATTCGTTCATAATGCGCAAGACTTCTTTGTCAATTTCGAAGGCGATTTGATCGGAATAGGCGGACCCTTGACCGTAATCTCGGCCTAGGAAAACACTTTGATTGGACTCATATTGAACCGGCCCTAAATTGTCGGACATGCCAAACTCAACCACCATGCGGCGCACAATTTGTGTGGCTTGTTGGAAGTCTTGTTGGGCACCAGTCGTTTTGGTGCCAAAGACAATTTCTTCTGCAACGCGTCCGCCCAGTAGACCGACAACTTGTTGAAGCAATTCTTCTTCAGTATTGAGTAACTGATCTTCCTTAGGAAGCATGACCGCATAACCACCCGCTCGTCCTCTTGGAACGATGGTGACTTTATGGACCGTTCGGGCATCATCCAACACCATTCCGATGACGGTGTGCCCGGCTTCGTGATAAGCCACCGTGCGGTTTTGTTTTTCTGACCTCGCGGAATAATCTTTAGCAATTCCCGCAATCACACGGTCATACGCTTCGTCCACATCTTCCGAAAGGATAGAAGTTCGGTTAAAACGCGCCGCAACTAGTGCTGCTTCGTTGAGTAAGTTTTCAAGGTCAGCTCCTGAAAATCCTGGTGTTTGATGGGCAATGGTCTTTAAATCAATGGTGTCATCCAGTTTCTTGTTGCGGGCGTGTACTTGAAGAATGGCTTCACGTGCCTTCACATCTGGATTTCCAACCATGATTTGACGGTCGAAGCGTCCCGGTCTTAATAAAGCAGGGTCAAGAACGTCGGCTCGGTTGGTGGCCGCCATAACGATGACGCCCTCGTTGCCTTCGAACCCATCCATTTCAACCAATAACTGGTTCAAGGTTTGTTCACGTTCGTCATGGCCGCCACCCATCCCAGCGCCACGTTGGCGACCGACGGCATCGATCTCATCAATGAAGATGATGGCAGGGGCTTCTTGTTTGGCTTTCTTAAAGAGGTCTCTGACGCGGCTGGCTCCAACCCCGACGAACATTTCGACGAACTCGGAACCTGAAATGTTGAAAAAAGGAACGCCGGCTTCACCAGCCACCGCTTTGGCCAAGAGCGTCTTTCCAGTTCCGGGAGGGCCCTCTAAAAGAACTCCGGCAGGAATTCTGGCACCTAAATCAGTGAATCGTTTGGGTTCTTTTAAGAACTCCACAATTTCCACTAATTCTTGCTTTTCTTCTTCTGCACCGGCAACGTCTGTAAAACGGACTTTGGATCTTTCACCGGAAACATCTTCCGATTTGGACTTTCCAAAGCTCATCATGTTCTGGCCACCGCCACCGGCACCTCCGCCTCGCATCATGGAGAACATGAGGAAAAGGGCAGGAACCGTCAAAATCAGGAAGGGCAGAAAACTTAACCAGGTACCTGCACTAGATTCTGGAATGGTTGTGACATCTGTTTCCGTCTTCAAAGCTAAATCTGTCACGCGTTTAAGCGTGTCGTCGTTACCTAAAAGGCGAGTTTTGAATTGGTTGGTTCTTTCCGAAGTGTTAAAAACTTGGCGAAAACTCTCTTCTTCCTTATCGGTTGTTTGACTTTCGTTATAAGTCCCTTGAATTTCATAAGACCCTGCACCTATTTGGATATCAAATTCTTGAATCTGTCCCTCGTCCAATTGAGTGATGAATTCTGATGAACTGATCTCTTTTATATTTCCTGACAAATAGGAATTATTCGTGAATAATTGGATACCTCCAACTACTGCTAAAATTGTTAACAAGTAAAAAAGAGGTCCCCGAAAAACATTTCGATTCGGGTTGGGTTTTTGTTGCATAAACTATAAATCTCCCTTCTGATGAATCGTTAATAATCAATTGACTATTGAATCATGATACCATAACCACTACTACTGACGAGTAAAGTGTTCTATTCGTAGATTTCAGGTTTAAGAATTCCTACATAAGGCAGGTTGCGGTACTTTTGACTAAAGTCTAAGCCGTAGCCAACCACAAATTCGTTGGGAACTTCTGTTCCAACATATTTTACTTCTAACCCGCTGATCTCACGGCGTGTTGGTTTGTCCAAGAAAGTACACACTTCAATGGAGGCTGCTTCTCGGTACTCTAATAACCCTTGCAGGTGCTTCACTGTGCGCCCCGTATCCACAATGTCTTCAACAATTAGGACATGGCGACCTTTAATGGATTCTTCCAAGTCCTTTAAGATTTTGACAATGCCTGTGGATTCCATGCCATCACCGTAACTGGAGACATCCATAAAATCAATGTCGAGGTGAAGGTCGATTTCACGGATAAGATCGGTCATAAACACAACGGATCCACGCAAAATTCCAACAACCACCAAATCTTTGCCTCGGTAATCTTCTTCAATCTCTTTTCCAAGACGATGAACGATTTTATGAATTTCTTCTTCTGATATCAACACTTTTAAAATATCATTATCCAATTTTTTCTCCTTTAGATCATTAAGTGTGGTATTTAAAACTATACCACTTTCGCAACCATTAGTCTTGTGTTTTTCTAAACAAAATTTGACAGCTTTTTTCTTTTTGTTTAACTTTGAAGCGGGTGCCCAGGACCCATAATATCTCTTGATGTGGATCTATCAACACCCACTGACGGCAACGTTCATGCCGAGGGGTTTTTTCGTCAATAAAAAATCGTCTCAAAGTCTTAGTAAAAGGTGAGCCAGCTCGCGGATAGAATCTCAGACGATCTCCTGTTTGTGGATGGCGCAAACGGAGCCTGGGAAGAAGTTTCTCGTCGAAATAATAAGCGTCCGTGTAATTTTCTTGGGGGCACTTCTGCTGGGTCACAAAGATTTCGGTATGTGGATCCAAGGCTTGCCACTGATCCAACAAGGCCCAATCCACCTCATCCTCCCGAAAGTCTTCCCGATTTGTTGAGCGTTCAATGGTGACAGTCTCATAATTTCTCTGGGCTATCCACCCACGACCTAAGTCTAAGCTTCCAGATGGACGGGTGGCACTGGTCATTAAATCCCATAGTTCATGGATCAAGCCTTTCTTGTAATCAGGAATCCATGGCACCAATAATTCTTCAAAGAGCAGGTGCAAATAGATTTCTTGCTTGGCGGTTGACCAAGACACAAATGGCTGCAATTGCAACTGGACGCGCTCTTGTTCCTTGATCAGCCAACAGGAAGCCTCTTGTTGGAAGTTTTCCAGGTGCAAGTCGTAACTGACCCCCAGAAGCTGTTGGCGCTGTGAGACTGCGTCGAGAAACTTGGGATTTTCTTTCTCCAACTGTGGTAAATAGGAATGGCGCACCCGATTTCGAAAGTAAATATCTAGATCGTTACTCGCATCATGGCTAAAGGGTACTTCATAGGTCTTCGCAAAGTCCTCTATTTCTTGACGGGTGACCTGCAATAAGGGGCGATGGTAGGTAACATCCTGGCGATAGGCGCTGGGACGAATTCCTGGCATTCCTCGCAAAGAAGTGCCACGAATGAGACGCATCAGGTAGGTTTCGACTTGATCATTTTGATGGTGGCCAGTCAGTATATGCTTCGAACTGACGCACCGAGCAGCTTCGAGAAAGTAATTGTAACGGGCCTTGCGCGCATTCTCCTCGACATTTTTGGTGGTTGGTCGATCCCAATGCCCGTAATGAACAGGAATTCCGAGGTTATAAGAATAACTCATCACCATTCGCCCCTCCTCTTCCACAATTTCTAGGTCCCGCAAACGATGATTGAAGTGGACAGTGTAGGGCCGCAATCCTTGATATGCCTTGCGCTGGCACAACTGATGCAAGGCTGTTAATAAGACCATGGAGTCGATTCCTCCTGAAACTGCTACTAGAAGAACTTGGGAGGCGTGTCCCCAGCCCTGGCGGTGTGCATATTCTTCTAGTGCTTTTAAAACGGGATTCATCTCTCTCACCTTTCTTTCTAAATCTAAAAAACGGCCCAAAAAGGGCCGTTGAGTCTTCTATTTAATTGCGACGGCCGCCACGGCCACCGCGTTTACCTTCAGTGTTTCGGCGAATGGATGCCAAACGATCTTCACTGTCTTTTAGGAAACTACTCATCAGCTTATCAAAGTCACCGCTGGATTGTTGTGAACGGTTGTTGCGACGCCCACTGCGTGGTGCGTGGGAATGTTGACGATTTTCTTGTCCTCGGGGACTTCTTGGGGATCTTTCTGGACGGGTACTGCGTGGTGCTCTTAAAGACTCAGTGCTCTCTTTGGCACCTTCTTCTCGCAAGGAGAGACTAATACGTCCTCCATCCATCGATAATACTCGAACTTCAACTTCTTCATCGACGGCTAAGACATCGTTGATATCTTTGACAAAACTGTCTGAAATTTCACTAATATGGATAAGTCCTGTTTGATTTTCTGGCAACTCCACGAATGCACCAAAGTGTGTGATTCCAGTAATCTTTCCTGGAACTTTTTGCCCCACTTCAATTGACATAGAAATTATATTCCTCCCTAAAACATCCGACTAAAAGCATATTAAATCCTTCATTCATCAGGGTCTTCTTGAAAAGAAGACCTGGGCAAATCAAAAACAATTTCTCCAGGCTTTGAGTAATAGTAATCGCGCCTGGCGACCTGTTCAAGATATTCCGGCGATAAAGCATGTTGGTATTCAATCTCTTTAGCTTCTAAGCGGTTTCGTGCCTCACGTTTTTGGCGTTTGGCAACTTCAAGTTTCTCTTGATATTCATTTTTTTGAGTGAGTGCATGATAGAAGTAGCTCGACGATAATCCTACACAAGCCAAACAAACCATGACTAACCATTTGCGTGGTTGGCGGTTTCGCTGACTCTTGTTAGTCCCACTTTTGGATCGTTGGTAACGATTAAAAGGGACTACATTCGATGTAGAATTGTCTCGTTGATGCCGCCGCTTCATCGCTTTCACTCCTATGGTTTCTTATTATATCAGACCCTGACTGAATTATGAAACTCTTTTCTTTGAACTTATTCGTAAAAGTCCGTTTAAGGTGTTTCAGGCGCCACCCTTTCTTCCGAGACCACTCGGTACATCCCCTCGGCTTCATGTTTTTTGGTCGTGTCGCGAACATCGACCACTTCGATGGTCAAGCGGCGATTGCCAAATTGAATCATAATTTGATCGCCCACTGATACGCGAGTACCAGATTTCGCCACACGGTCGTTAATCGTGACGCGTCCCTGATCGCCCAATTCTTTAGCGACAGAACGGCGCCGAATCACCCGCGCAACTTTTAAATATTTGTCTAATCGCATCTTTTTCTCCTTTATTTGGTAAATACCCCATGTTTATCTAAAACTTTGTAGGTGGAGGCAAGGAACACAGTGAGTGCAGTTAGCCATTGGTCGTTGTCCAGTCTTTGAATGTTGAGACTGACTACGAGTTGGTTTTTCACCTGTTCCACACCCGCTTTCAGGGTTACTTCTCGCAAGCTTTCAAAAATTCGAGGGCCCCGTAAGTGTTGGCTGGTGGCTTCATTAAAGGTCACCTGGACTTTCCCACGCACTTGTTTAATGCCTTCCACCCCTACCAACAAGCCCCAATGACGAATCAAGGCGATGTCCAACAAGTCAGAAACTTCGTCGGGAAATTCGCCGTAACGGTCAATTAACTGATCCTGCAAGGAACGATATGTCTCCTGTGAATCAATTTGTTGAATGTTCTTATAGATGCCTATTTTTTGGCGTTGATCTTTAATGTAACTATCGGGGATATAGGCATCCACTTGCACATCAATGAGTAAATTGTCTGAGAACTTGGACAAGCGTTCTGGGCGTAGTCCCCGTTTGGTGTCGATACTTTCTTTCAACATCTGGGAATACATGTCAAAACCAACGGAATCAATGAATCCTGATTGTTGTTGACCCAAGAGGTTACCAGCACCACGAATGGACAAATCGCGCATGGCAATTTTGAAACCAGATCCGAGATCTGTAAATTCATAAATGGCTTGGAGTCGGTCTTCGCTGACTTGAGTCAGCTGCTTGGCCGGTTCGTGCATCAAGTAGGTATAGGCAATGCGGTGAGTCCGCCCAACCCTTCCTCGCAATTGATAGAGGGTGGATAAGCCCATCCGATCGGCATCCTCTACGAATAGGGTGTTGGCGTTGGGGATGTCGACCCCCGTTTCAATAATGGTCGTGGTTACCAAGAGGTCATACTCTCCTTGGATGAAGTCCATCAGGACCATTTCTACTTCAATTTCACTCATTTGCCCGTGAGCCACTGCCACTCGTGCCTTCGGAATGAGTTGTTCCAATTCTTGGGCACGCTTGTAAATGGTGTCCACACGGTTGTGTAAATAAAAAGCTTGACCGCCACGAGACATTTCCCGTTCCATGGCAGATTGAATCACTTTGTCATTTTGTTCGATGACGTAGGTTTGTACAGGGAAACGATTCTCCGGTGGCGTTTCGATGACCGATAGGTCGCGAATACCAATCATGGACATGTGCAAGGTTCTTGGGATAGGTGTTGCTGTCAAGGTTAACACATCTACCAAGTTACTGATCTGCTTGATGCGTTCTTTATGTTTCACGCCAAAGCGCTGTTCCTCATCAACGATCAGAAGCCCTAAATCAATGAATTCAACGTCTTTGGACAAGAGACGGTGGGTTCCCACCACCACCTGAAGATCACCAAGAGCCAGCCGGTCCAGGGTTTCTTGTTGATTCTTGGCTGAAACAAACCGACTCAGCAAGCCAACTTCTACTCCAAAGCCTTCAAATCTTTCGACCAGAGTGGTGTGATGTTGCTGGGCCAAGATCGTAGTCGGAACTAGGAAGGTTACTTGTTTACCATCTTGAACCGCCTTAAATATTGCCCGCATGGCCACTTCAGTCTTTCCATACCCCACGTCTCCCACCAGGAGGCGGTCCATGGGTCGTTCTTTTTCCATGTCCATTTTAATTTCTTCACTGCTGCGCAATTGGTCAGGAGTTTCCACGAACTCGAAGGCCGCTTCAAAGGCTTCTTGAGCAGGAGTATCCGATGAGAAGGCGTAGCCTTTTTCCTGTTCCCGTTCAGCGTAGAGCTCAATCAGCTCGTCAGCAATATCTTCCACCTTGGAGGCCACTCGTTGTTTGGTTTTAGCCCACTCGGTTCCACCAAGACGGTTCAACTTGGGCGCGCGTCCTTCAGAAGAGGACACATACTTTTGAATCAGATCGACCTTGTCCACAGGAATTAAGACGCGGTCATCGTTTTGGTATTCAATGGCCAATAGATCTCGGTGGAGACCACTGACCACAATGGTTTCAATTCCGGTATAGCGGCCCACGCCATGCTCAACGTGGACCACATAATCCCCAACCTCTAACTCGTTGTAACTTTTGATCCGCTCCGCATTGCTGGTTTGGGCCGCGCGAATAGGGCGACGCTTGCGGACTTGATCAAAAAGTTCTCGCTCTGTAAGCACAACCCAATGATTGTTCGGCAATTCGAAACCTTTCCCCAGGGCGCCCACCACCAGGTTGATAGCTCCTTTGACAGGTGCGGATTCTTGGATGACGCAAGGCGATAGATGATGGGCTTCAAACAAATCGCGGGTCCGTCGGGCGCGACCTTCGTCTTCTACAAAAATTTGAATCATGCTGCCTTCTTCCAGCCATAAAGAAATTTCAGCTTGAATCAGAGACATCTGATTGAAGAAGTTGTTCATGCTTCGGTAAGCGAAATGGTGAAGCCCTTCAAAGCGCTGATCCACAAATCCTTGTTGCATCAAGGTGAAGTGAATAGTCCGTTGCTGGGCACTTTGAATGATGCTCAAAGCAGGTAATTTTATCTCTAATTGTGGAAAGAGGCGCCCTTTTTGGATTTCTTGATCCACCCAAAATTGATCCTCTTCTTCTTGGTGTTGGATGACTTGTTCCAAACGGTTCTGATCATAAATGACTAGATAACCACTGGCTGGAAGGTAGTCCACTAAAGAGGTGGCCTCAGGATTGGTCAGTCCTAAATAGGCAGAGGCATGAGGCAAGTCATCGCCATTTTCCAATTCTGACAAGTGGGTCTTAAAAGTCGAAGCGAGAGCGTCCCGATCCTCAGCATCCTCACAATCCTTCAAGGTTTCTTGGGTATATCGACGAAGGATCGGCAACACAGCTTGAAGCTCTTCGACCGAAAGCAAGACATCTTTGGCCGGCGTAAGACAAGCAAAACGCACGTTCTCGATGGACTCTTGAGTCTCCACATTGAAACGGCGGATGGAATCTAATTCCTTATCAAAGAAATCAAGACGGAAAGGATGTTCTTGGTCCAGGGGATAAACATCAACAATTCCGCCTCGCACACTGTAGTCTCCCGGCGCTTCAACCATGGATAGCCGCTGATACCCCAGATAGCTTAAATGCTCATCCAATTGGTCAAAATCAACTTCTGCCCCGACTTCTAGTTGCCAAATGGCTGCTTGCCATTTTTTGACAGCCGTCAAACGTTTACGCAATCCTGCGGATGTCGTCAAAACAATGGCGGGTTCATCCCCTTGGAGTGCGTTCAGAGCCGCGATTCGGGCTTCCAGATTATCCAAAGAAGCCCGTGAATATTCGAGAGCCATGGACTCTTCAGCTGCAAACACTTGGATCGGCGCTTCCGGCAAAAGGGCACATAAATCGTTCATTAATTCTTCTAATTGTTGTTCACTAGGCTCGACAACCAAAAGTGTTTCTTGACTTTCTAGGAACAATTGGGCCAAAAGCATGGATCTGGCGCTAGCATCCAATCCTGTCACCCAATGAGGGAAAGCCCCTTGGGGTGTCTCGACAATCTCTTGAACCGTCTTTTGAAAAGGTTGTGTATATATTTTCATCTTTAGCCTCCTAACAGCAAGCAGAGGGCTCAGCAACCACTGACCCCTCTGCTTGTTAATTGTATTGATTCATGACGTCGTTGAAATCCATTCCTCCTGCCCAAGCTTCCATGGCCTCGGCTACACGTTCGATGGAGGGCAGAATGTCAATGCGTTCTTCCTTAGTAAATGGTGCCAGAACGAAATCGGCAACTTTCCAACCACCCGGTGGTTGCCCAATCCCAAAGCGGACACGGTTAAAGTTTTGAGTGCCTAACATGGCAATCATACTTTTCATGCCATTGTGACCTCCAGCTCCACCAGTATAGCGATAGCGCAGCTGACCCAACCCTAAGTCTAAATCGTCATAAATGACCGTCAGCTGGGAAGGTCCAATGCCAAAATAACTCATCAAGGGAAAAACGGCTTCCCCTGATAGATTCATGTAGGTATAAGGTTTTACCAGCACGATTCTTTCGCCTTGGTGGTGCCAAATGGTATAATCTGCCTGAAATTTTTGGTCCGTCATCGTGTGATGGTTTCGGCGAAGGACCTCATCGATCACGTCAAAGCCGATGTTGTGGCGAGTACCCGCGTAGCGGTTGCCAGGATTTCCTAATCCTACAATCATTTTCATATTCTTTACCCCTGTCTGCTTGATTCAGTGAGTTGAGTATATCATATTCGAATCTTAAAGGCAGTTGAAAAAACGACCACTTCGCAAGTAGTCGTTTACTAATTATTCTTCAGTGCCTTCCTCATCTTCAAGTTCATCGACAAACTTTACTGCAATTGCTTTGGTAAGGATGTCTCGATAACCATAGGAGGCACGTTCAAAGTTATTCTCATCTTGATCCAACTCAACTACAAACAGTGAGCGGTAGATCTCCTTTAAAATTCCACGGCGCTCTTTTTGACGACGACGTCCCATTTCAACAATGACGACAATTTCCTGATCGATGTTTTCTTCTAGTCTTTGTCGAATCGCTGAAACATCGGTCATCTCATTGATATCCGTGATTTCTTCGGTGACTTCCTCGGGCTGTGCGCTTTCTTTTGACATTACGTTCACCTCTCGACCACAATTATATCACAAAGTCAATTTTGAATCAATCCTTTACCGATTGCAAGGCTTTTAATTGCTGAATCTTTTGGTGGAAGAAAGGATTTTGAACCAAGGCCGCACGCACGCGTTCCATCAATTCAATGGCTTCCTCCCAGCGCCCTAACCGTTGCAAAGTCGTGGCTTGCAAGTACACATAATCGAGACGATCCGGATAGTCTTTAATCAATTCCTGCATCAAGGTGTAGGCGTCCAAGTACCGGCCAAGATCCAGATTGAGCTGTACCCGGCGATACTTGAAGAAGCCACCTTTTGTTTTGACATCGCCTAACTCCAAGTAAAAAGGTGCAATGGCAATTTTATCCTGCAAAACAGCCATCAAGGCCAAGGTGTAGATGAAATGAGGATCTTCATTGATAATGTTTTGAATATAAGTTTCTGCCACCTGGTACTGATCCATGACGTAATAGGTATAACCAATGAAAAACTTTTGCTTCAATGAGTCCTCTTCTTGTTGGAGCTTCCCAAGAGCGGTGCCGTATTTCTTGTGCTCGAGTAAATCACGAATCTCATCAAAACCATCTTCCCAAGCGTCTGGATCATCTTCAAGAAGTTGGATGATAACCGTCTGGTCCAGTTCCTGGGCATAATCCAAGGCTGTACGGTTGAAATCATCCCGAAGACCTTTGGATATCCCTGCTTGGAGCAATCTACGAAGAATCTCTTGGTAAATGTAGCCACCATCTCCATGAATGATGGTATGAATCAATGCATGGCGGCCAAAAATATCGATCTGATCCAAAGACACTTCACCGTCTAAGGCCACATCCGCAACGGAGAGTAATCCCCGCTGACACGCGGGCATGAGTACACTTTCACCATGCACGTTGCTCTGGCTAGACTTCTGACTATAGGTTAGAAGTAATTCCAAAATGCGTGAGTCGCCCCGAGAAGAAGCCAAATAAAGGGGACTTTGTTGATGGTGATCCCCTTGATCCGCATCAAAGCCGCGCTTCAAGAGATAACTCACAAGGGCTAAATCCCGCTGAAGAACTGCGATGTGCAAGAGTGTCTGCCCCTCATCATTGGTCGTTTCTTGGGACAGTTCTTGCAATTTATCCAAACGATTTATAAGGTCCTGCCCTTGGAAACGCGTAAATAAATGAAAAGTTTGGTGACTCATCGCCATCCTCCTTGAATCTTTTTTAAAACAACTGCTGGTAAAGGGTTGCAAACTCCTGGATCGTTAAGGTCTCCGCCCGTCTGGAAGGATCTATGCCGATGTCTTCAACAAGCGCCCGTAATTCCTCCACGGAACGCTCATCATTGACATAAGCATTGCGGAGATTGTTCCATAAAGTTTTGCGACGTTGTTTGAAACACATTTGCACAAAAACCTGGAAAGCTTCATCATCATTTACTTCTACCAAGGCTTCCGGCCGGCGACTTAGAACCAAGACCGCCGATTCCACATTGGGTTGAGGAATGAATACGGTGGGCGGAACCATGAACGCAATGGCAGTGTCCATCCTATTTTGGATGGCAACCGTCAAGGAACTGTAATCTTTTGTACCCACCGACGCTTGAATACGTTCAGCGACTTCCTTTTGCATCATCATTACCAAGCGTTGGAAAGGAAGGTCACTGAGGATCAATTTCATAAGGATGGGCGTGGTAATGTAGTAGGGCAAATTAGCAATGACCAACAATTTCTCTTCTTGGTGAAGCCATTCATAATCCGACGAATGGAAGTCCACACTTAAAATATCTTGATGGACCACTTGAACATTGTCATAAGGCGACAAGGTGTCATCCAAAATACCAATGAACCGATCGTCAATTTCAAAAGCCAAAACTTTCTTGGCATGACGCGCGAGAAATTCTGTCAATGCCCCGATGCCCGGTCCAATCTCGATGACTGTGGTTGAATCATCCACTTGGCCACTGACCAACATGTTTTCTAGAATTTGTGGCTCAACGAGAAAGTTTTGACCCAGGCTTTTTTTCATATGCAGGTCATGCTTTCTCATGATTTCGACCGTTCGAGACGGCGTGCCGATGGGTTTAAATCCATTACTCATTAACTTCACTCTCCTGGAGGACTTGTAACAGGCCCTCGTAACTAATTCCATAATTTGCCAGTTGTTTGCGCAATTGTCGAGCATTGAGTGGGCCCAGGTGAAAAGCTTCAGCCACTTGTTGGCGTTTTTGAGCTGCCTGAGGATGGGCGACTAATTTCAAATCCATGAGTTGTTTCAAGGAAATCTCTCTGACCTCTTCAGTGCGAGGGGTCCAAACATTCTCAAGGGCTCGGCGCAAATCCTCAGCCGCTGTGTATTCCACTCCGAGATTTTGATGGGCTCTTTGCCCTTGAGCCTGGCGAGCCTGGAGATACACGTGCTTGACATCGGGCACCTGTTCTTGAATCCGTCGACGAATCCGTTCACCTTGGTAATCAGGGTCTGTCAAGACAATGACTCCTTGGATCTTTGCTGCTTCTGCAATGCGTTGCAAGGTGGCCGAAGAAATCGCCGATCCGTTAGTTTCAATCGTTTTGATGGATGGGCCGAAAACCTCCTGCAAATGACGGGTGTCATTGCGTCCTTCAACCACAAAGACTTCCTGAGGAATAAGCTTAGTCATTTTCTGGGCACCATTGGAAAAGATCAAAAGCGTTTTGAGTCGTATAGCGACCAACCTCTTCCAAAGATTCTTCGCGAATTTCTGCGATCTTTTCAGCCACATGTTTCACATAAGCCGGTTGGTTTCTCTGACCTCGTTTAGGTTGCGGGGTGAGGTAAGGGGCATCCGTTTCAATGAGCAGACGATCTTCTGGCGTAATGAGGGCAGCTTGCTGGATTTCAGGTGCCGAACGGTAAGTCACAACTCCACTAAAACTCAAGTGCATGCCCAGGTCTAAAAAATTCTGAGCATCGGTTACATTGCCAGAAAAACTATGCATGACACCGCCACGATTTGGCAAGCCTTCTTCACGCAAGATCTTCAAAACATCAAAGGTCGAATCACGGCTATGGATAGAGATTGGCAAATCGTGCTCTTTAGCAATGGCGATTTGACGGCGGAAAACCCGCTCCTGTACTTCCTTGGGCGAGTTCATCCAATGATAATCAAGGCCCATCTCACCCATCATGTGCACACGGGAATCTTCCAACCACTCTTGCAATTTATGTTCGATGCGGTCGTTGTAATCTCCTGCATCGTCAGGATGCCAACCAATGGAGGCTATTACATTATCGTGGGCATGGGCAATTTTCAATGCCTGCTTAATATTGGCTTCGTCAAAGCCGACAACTGACATGTAAGCCACATCATTGGCCACAGCTTCCTCAATGACAGATGCCTCTCGGCTTCTAAATTCACGCAAGTTCAAATGGACGTGAGTATCAAATAATTTCATTGGATGAAGTCTTCCTTTCTTAAGTAAAAAAATCTCAATCTTGAAGGATTGAGACTTTTGAAATGTTCTTAGGACAAACGTGTGCCATTGGGAACATGAGAAGGTGCGAGAATTAACTCCAGACCTTCATCAGTCTCTGCTGATAAAATCATTCCTTGGCTAATGAGTCCCATCATTTTTCTTGGTTGCAAATTGGTGATCACAATGACTTTTTGACCGATCAGCTCTTCATAGACCGGATAGTCTTCTGCAATACCAGAAAGCACTTGGCGATGACCTTTATCACCGGCGTCTAAGCGGAAACGCAGTAAACGATCTGAACCTTCGACGGGTGCTACGTCCATGACTTCCGCAACCTTAATTTCGGTGGCCATGGCTTCGTCAAAACTCACAGAAGCTGTCTCTTCATAGACCAGTTCAACGGCTTCCGGTTCCCAGTGAGGATCCTCTACACTGTCGGCGCCTTGACTGGCCGCAATTTGGGCTCGCATGACTTCTTGAAGATAAGTCACTTCTTCTTCCGCATCTAAGCGTGGGAAGATTGGGCGAGCTTTTGCTGTAACCTTCACAGCTTGCGGGAACTGTCCCCATGCAAGATCCGTCAGTAAACGATCATTTTCTTGGGAGATTCCTAGTTGGGCAAACATTTCCGCGGGCGCTTGAGGCATGTATGGACGCATCAGGAGCGCGACAATTCTTAAACTTTCGGCCAGGTGATGCATCACGCCTGCGAGTTTCGCACGCTCTTCGGCATCCTCTGAACGATTAAGAACCCAAGGTTTCGTCTCATCAATGTAACGGTTGGTCCGTGATACAATGGCCATTACTGCTTCAGCTGCACGGCTTACTTCGAGTTGATCCATGAAATCATGGTAACAGGCGACCTGCTCTTCAATGGTTGCCACTAAATCTTCATCTGGCGCATTGACTCCTAGGTTCTCAGTAGGGACCACACCTTCAAAGTATTGGTTAATCATGCCGATGGTTCGGTTAAGCAAGTTTCCTAAATCGTTGGAAAGATCGGTATTTAAACGCTCCACAAAATCCTCCGGAGTAAAGACACTGTCGTTGCCCTTGCTCATTTCACGCAACAGATAGTAACGAGAAGCATCCACTCCGTAGCGATCAATTAGCGTATGAGGGTAGACGACGTTCCCCTTGGATTTAGACATCTTACCGTCTTGCATTAAAAGCCAACCGTGGGCAAAAATCGTCTTTGGCAAGGGCAAATCTAAAGCCATTAACATGGTCGGCCAATAGATCATATGGAAGCGGGAAATATCTTTTCCAACCACATGAACGTCTGCTGGCCAATATTTATCAAATAACTCTGTATCGTCAGAACCATAGCCTAAAGCGGTAATGTAGTTGATCAAGGCATCAATCCATACATAGACCACATGCTTAGGATTGGATGACACAGGGATTCCCCAGTCAAAAGTCGTCCTGGAAACTGCCAAATCATTGAGCCCTGGTTTAATGAAGTTGTTCAACATTTCATTCTTACGGAATTCAGGCTTCAAAAAGTTCGGATGATCTTCATAATATTGAGCCAAACGCTCGGCGTATTTACTCATTTTGAAGAAATAAGATTCTTCTTCAACCAATTCAACCTCGTGACCGCTAGGCGCTTTCCCGCCGATAATTTCACCGGCATCGTTGCGGTAAACTTCCGACAATTGACTGTCCGTAAAGAACTCTTCGTCAGAAATTGAGTACCAACCGCGGTACTGGTCCAAGTAAATATCTCCTTGTTCCAGGAGTTGTTCGAAGACTTGTTGAACTGCCGCCATGTGGTAATCGTCGGTGGTTCGAATGAAGTAATCGTGGGTGGTTTCCCATTTCACCCAGAGTTCTTTAATCTTTTCGGCCATGTCGTCCACATAGACTTTAGGATCCATGCCGAGTTCTTCAGCCGTTTCTTGGATTTTTTGACCATGCTCATCTGTTCCTGTGAGAAAATGAACATCGTAACCCATTAAACGCTTATATCTTGCCAGTGAATCACTGAGAATTGTTGAATAACTGTTTCCAATATGTAAATCTCCACTCGGATAATAAATCGGAGTCGTGATATAAAAAGTTGGTTTATTTTGTTCGGCCACTGAAAAGTGCCTCCTCATTGATAAATTTATACGATAACAATTATATCACAAATGGGACTCTCGTGCGAGACACGCTGGAAAGTCTTCTTGGGGAATTTAAAAAGCACAAGAAAAAAGAGCCTTCGAAAAGGCTCTCTTAATCATTAATTAGCGAACACGCACTGCGAAGGATGGGTTAAAGTATGGAGATACTTCGTCGTATCCTAAAGGTGTTCCTGGTTGGGCAGCGTGGATGTATGCCCCTCCACCGGTTGCCATGGCAACGTGGTAGCTTGATCCTACGTCTCCCCAGAAGTATAAATCTCCTGGTTGAACTTCTCCAACTGAAATACGGTCTCCCGAAGACTCTTGAGGCACAGTCCATGAACCAATGTCTTTGTTCAAGGCCGTTTTATAAACGTATTGAACGAATCCAGAACAGTCAAATCCACCAGGATTGCGTCCGCCCCAGACGTAAGGAGTTCCGATGTGCTTTTCAGCTTCGTTGATTAAGGCTTCGTAATCACTTGCGAAAGTTTCTTGTGCAGCACTTGCTTGAGCTTGTGCTTCTTCGGCCGCTTGACGGGCTTCAGCAGCAGCGGCTTCAGCAGCAGCAATTTCTGCAGAGTTATCCACTGCAGGAACTTCTACTTCAACCGTTTCAGTAACTACTTCTGTGGTTACTTCGCCAGTTTCTTCATTCACTGTTTGAACTTCTTGTTCAACTATTTGTGTTTCAACCGTTGGTTGGACACTTTCGCTTGCAGTTGCAACCGAAGCTTCAGCTTCTTGAGCAGCAACCTCGGCAGCACTTGCTTCGGCCTCTAGAGCAGCGACTGCTTCCGCAGCAGCGGTTGCGTCTGCCATTTCAGGCGTAATTTCTGCAGTGGCAGCTTCTTCGGCGGCGGCTTGTGCAGCGGCAGCTTCTTCGGCGGCGGCTTCTTCGGCGGCGGCTTGTGCAGCGGCAGCTTCTGCAGCAGCTTGTGCTTGTGCGGCAGCAACGGCCTCAATATAGGCAGCTCTTTCTGCGACTAACTGATCACGTTGAGCAGCCGCTAAGGAAATATCATTGGCTAAGGCTGCGTAAGCACCTTCAGCTTCTGCAGCATATCCTGCTAAGGCAGTTTCGGCTTCTGCTAATTCAGCTAAGTGAGCTTCTTTGGCCGCTTTTACCTCTTGAGCTTCTTGTTCTTTAAACTCAACGGAAGTCTTATCTTCTTCTTGAGCTTCTAGTAAGTTTTGGTTAGTTGAAACAACTTTTTTGACAACGTCAAGACGTCCGATGAAATCACTGACAGACTCTGAGGAAGCTACTAACTCTAAAAAGTTTGTGGATCCACCGGTTGCTTGCACGTTACGCGCTTGATCTGCAAGTAATACTGAACGTTTCTCGATGGCTTCTTCTAGAACTTTAATTTCTTCGTCTAGGGTCGCGATGGTTGCTTCATCTTGTTCAATTAATGAGCCAATTTCTGCAACATCCACTTGAACAGCTTCGATTTCAGCGTATGCATTCTGTAAAGATGCGTATACTTCTGCTTGTTGTGCAGTTAGGTTGCTTAGAGCAGCCTCTGTGTGGGCAATCGCCTGATCGAATTCGCCGGTTGCTTCTGCGGTGTCGTCTTGCGCGATGTTCATTCCTAAGATCATTGCCGAAGCAAATAGTGATTTAAAAATGTTTTTGTGTAATTTTGCCACTTGGTAACTCTCTCCTTAATTGATCCAATCATTGTTAGTTATGTAAAATTAACGACTACTATAGGTCATAATATCTTTTTGAAAATTCAAGATGAAAAAGATAAAAACTTCGATATATTTATCGACTAGTAATAACAATACTAGTCTTCGAGATTCAAGTAAAGTTATTTTGGCCACCTTTAACACATTCATACCCCTTCCGTAACACGTCTGTAACATTAAGGGGTTTTCCATCATCTTGCGTTCGTCCACCAAGAGGAACGTTGCATATAGAGGCTTTGAGACCTATAATTAATAAGCAACGACATTATTATTTTATTCAAAGGAGTGTTCCAATGTCAATTATTGATGATTTGCAATGGCGCGATGCGATCTACCAGCAAACGGATGAAGAAGGCTTAAAAAAACTCGTCGAAGAAAAAGCGATCCGTTTGTATTGTGGGGTTGATCCTACTGGTGATTCGATGCACATTGGGCATCTGATTCCCTTCATGATCTTGAGACGTTTCCAAATGGCAGGACACATTCCGGTTGTCATTATTGGGGGTGCTACCGGTTCTATCGGAGACCCATCCGGACGCGATAGCGAAAGGACCCAACTATCCATGGAAGTTGTCCAAGAAAACGCTCGGAAATTAACGGCCCAAATGGAGAAACTCTTCATTAAAACTGAGGAAGACTGCCAAGTATTCACGGTCCTGAACAACTATGAATGGTTGAGTGAACTATCACTGCTTGATTTCCTAAGAGATTATGGAAAACATTTCAATATTAACCTCATGTTGCAAAAGGACATCGTCGCCAGCCGACTGGAGACTGGAATTTCCTTCACAGAATTTACCTATCAAATTCTTCAGTCCATCGACTACCATCACCTCTTCAAAGAAGAAGGCATTCAGTTGCAAATCGGTGGTGCTGACCAGTGGGGGAATATTACAGCCGGATTAGATTTCATCCGCCGCATGGAAGGCCCAGAAGCAGAAGCCTACGGACTCACCATTCCTCTCATGCTACGCTCCGACGGCCAAAAGTTCGGAAAGTCTGCAGGTGAAGCCATTTGGTTGGACCCTGAAAAAACTACCCCTTACGAATTCTACCAATTCTGGTTAAACCAAGCCGACGATGACGTTGTCAAATTCCTCAAATACTTTACCTTCCTAGAGCGTGAAGAAATTGAAGAACTGGCTGTTAGCGCCCAGGAAGAGCCTCACAAACGTGCTGCTCAAAAACGCTTGGCAGAAGAGATCACTCGCTTCGTGCACGGAGAGGAATCTTTACAAGAAGCCCAAACCATCACAGAGGCCCTCTTTACCGGAAATGTTCAAGAGTTGGCAGTGGAACAAATCGAAGCAGGTTTCAAGAATATGCCTCAGGCAACCATGAAAAACGACACCTTTGACTTGGTTGCGTGGTTGGTCGACGAAACTAAAATCGTCGATTCCAGGCGTCAAGCGCGCGAATTCATCAACAACGGTGCCATCCGCATCAACGGTGAGCAAATCAAGGATACCGACTTCCAGGTCAGTGCCGACATTGCTTTCGGTGGCAAGTACATCGTCCTACGTCGCGGACGTCGTCATTATTTCCTAGTCACAATTCTCTAAAAAACAAACAAATAAGCACTGGAAACGATGATCACATCGCTCCAGTGCTTTTTTTGTACTTTAGTGACTGACTTGGGACAAGTCCAAATGATAAAAAGCGTTCGGTTCCAAATGTTCGAATCCATGGCGCGTCCAATAATTTACACTGTAATTAAAGAGCGGAATGATCGGACGCTCCTGCATCAGCAAAGCTTCCGCATTTCTGGCCAGCGTTACTCGTTCTTTGACATCCTTTGAACGTTTAAGTTCATCGATCAACTGATAATAGGATTGATTGTACCAACCCGTATCGTTATTGCCCGAATCATCGGTTGCATACATCTCCAGAAATTCCAAAGGATCGTCCCTGGACGCCAGCCAACCAGCAAGGGCCAAGTGATAGTCCCCTTTCTCCAAGGTTTCCAGATATTTCTTGTCTGAAAGAACTTGTAGCTGAATGCTCACCTCTAAATGTTCTTCCCAGGAAGCCTTTAGCCATTCCGCCAACCGTTCTTCCACCGCATCTTCTCTCAGAATTAAAGTGAGAGCTAAAGGATCACTGTCGCCCCCCAGTTCTTCTAGAGACTTTTTGTAGAAGTTCTTGGCCGCTGCCACATTCCCATCATCAATGTAGGATTGTTCTTCTTCAAAGCCTGTGACAAGGCTGGGAACTAGCTGTGTGGTCGGTTTTAGGTGCAACCCTTCAAATTCTCTGACCAAGGTTTGGCGGTCAACAGCAAGAGAAAGTGCCTTTCTAAGATCTAAGTTACTGGTCAAGTCATGGGTCACATTTACCTTTAACCAACAAGTGGCCGCTAAAGGTTGCGATTGAATCTCCTTTTCTGGTAAATCCTCTCGGAAATAATGCAAGAGCTCTGGAGCGATATAATCCAGTTCAGATATGGGAGGGCGCTCATCTTCAGTGACACGTTTGTAATGAATTCTCGAGAGGGCGACTTGGTCTTTTCGCCAGTAATGGTCATTCTTGACCAACAAAAGTTCTTCGTCTTCACTTTCTTGAAATTGATAGGGACCGTTGAGAATCACTTCTTCTTGGCCCTCTTCTTCTACCTCTTTAAAAGGGGCAAAGTAAGGCTGGGCCAACTTGTGGATAAAATAAGGATCTGGTTTCCCGAGGGTTACCTCCAAGGTTCTGTCATCCACTAACCGAATGCCGGTGTCTTCAAACTTCCCGTCTCGCTGATGGAATTTCTCATAACGTCTAATCCCATAGAAATCCTGCAAGGGCATCCGCGCTTCTTCTCCCAAGCGTTTCCAAGAATTCACCACGTCCTTCGCTGTCAGTGTGGTTCCGTCGCTCCATGTGGACTCCCGCAAATAAAAGGTGTAGACCGTGCCTTCTTCATTGACTTGCCAACGTTCAGCAATGCCTGGTTGAACATTTCCCTCAGAATCGATCCGCGTCAAACCCTCCGTCACATTTCTCAAAAAATCTTGATCTGCGAGACTCAAGGGATGATCAGGACGCAAAGCCAAAGGCTCGTCCTCTCGGGCCACCCGAAGAACTTCTTGGGCCCCTACTCCTGATACAAGGGTTAATAGCAACCATACAGCTAGCACTGGCAAGCTAAACAACAACCGAGTAAAGCCTTGGGGGTTATTTTTTCTTACAAGACGCATGACAGACACCTTCCTTTCATTGCTCAATTATAACAAAAAAGAGGCCACTCTGTGCCTCTTCTCTTCTTCTATGCTTCTACTGTTGCCGAGTGTTCGGCCGGAACATTCATGGCTTCTTTAAGTGCTTGGGCATCTGGAACGTCTACTGACTGTCGTGCTTGGCCCGTGCGTCCATTGTTCAATAAGGTCACTTCTCGCACCAAGAGTTCGACGACATACACCGTCTGTTGATTCTCATCGGTGTACTGACGACTTTGCATTCGTCCGGAAACGGAGATTTGATCGCCTTTTTGAACGTATTCTTTCAGTAAGTCCGCCAAGTAATCCCAGGCGACGATGGGAATAAAATCCGCTTCTACCTCACCGTTGCGGTTCTTGTGATGACGATTCACTGCCAGAGTATTATTCACCACTCGGTGGTTGTCACCTACTTGGCGCACGTTTACATCTCTGACCAAACGGCCAACGAGTACAGTTTGATTCATTAAAAATCACTCCTTTTCTTCTTGTACTACCTATAAGTACGTAAAAAGGAGTGGAATACATTTATTTATCTTTTATTCATCGTAAGCTTTCGCAATTTGTACCAAACGGCGCAGACGGTGATTGATGCCTGATTTGGAAATGGGTCCTCCTGGAAGGTTATCCCCTAATTCCTGCAAGCTTAGATCCGGATTTTTCAAGCGGAATTCTGCCACAATTTGTAAACGTTCAGGCAAAGCGTCCAATCCCTCTTCTTCTTCGATGCGCTTAATGGCTTCGACCTGGCGCTGGGCAGCATCGATGACTTTATTTAAATTTGCGTTTTCGCAGTTGACAATGCGGTTGACGGAGTTTCTCATGTCTCGAACAATGCGGACGTCTTCGAACTTAAAAGTGCCTTGGTTAGCACCGATGATCGCCAAAAATTCTGCGATCTTCTCTGCTTCTTTTAGATAAACAATGTAGCCGTTGCGACGCTGAATGGTTCGCGCGTTGAGATCAAAAGCGTTCATCATCTCCATCAAGCTCTCGTTGTGGGATTCGTAATTGGAATAAATTTCTAAATGGTAGCTACTGGCCGAAGGACTGTTCACGGATCCTCCTGCCAAGAAAGCCCCACGTAAATAGGAACGCATCAATTGACGGTCGTCCAGAATATCAGCGGATACTTCTTGATTCAACAACGTCCCATCAAAGATATTCAAAGCTTTCAAAATCTCCGAAACTTTGTGGCGACACCTGACAATGTAGACATTGTTCTTTTTTAATTTCATCTTGCGACGCACGAGAAGCTCGCACTGGGCATCAAAATGGTCCCGCAAGAGGGAAAACATGCGTCGAGCAATCCCAGCATTCTCGCTTTGAATGTTTAATATAAAATCTTGTTGATGAATGCTCAAAGAGCCGTTCATCCGAATCAGTGCCGTTAATTCTGATCGGGCATGTTCACGGTGCACCTCTAGGGTGGTGCATTCATGTTTGACTTCTGAAGCGAAGGTTGACATCTAATACTTCTCCTTTTGAACTGTCAAGATCGACCAGCGATCGTTGTTGACTCAAGACAACCGTGTCCAACAAGTGAGACAGCTCTTGAACTATCTTATCTGTGTCATGGTAGATGCGCTGGCCTTGAATGGAGAGAAAATCCGCTGAAATCACGCGGCATCCCTCGGAGCGTAAGCCCTGAAAATCATGTGCGACCGGTAAGAGATACTCTTCATCTTGTGGATCACGCAACAGTTCCTCAGGCACTTGATCGATGTTTACCAGCACTGTATCAATAAATTTTTTGCCCAAATGCTTATGAAGAACGCGGACATGATCATAATCCGAGAACTCTTCGGTCTCTCCCATTTGGGTCATAATGTTACAAATATACACCACTTCTGCTTGGGTGTTACAAATTGATGACCCAACTTCCTCCACCATCAAATTGGGCAAAATACTGGTGTACAAACTTCCCGGCCCTAGGACTACTAAGTCTGCTTCGTTGATGGCCTCCACCACCTTCGGAGACGCCTTGATAGCTGGTTGTCCGTCCATGGTCGATAGGCTGATTTTTTTTATCTTTTTTCCTTGCTTGCCAATTTTAGATTCTCCGGAAATGCACGAACCATCTTCGAATAAAGCATTCAAGACTAACGGATCCTCGGCCACAGGTAAAATTTGTCCCTTCACTTCCATGAATTGAGACAACAATTCAACAGTGGATGTAATGGAGCCGTTAATCTCCTTAAGAGCTGCAATGAGTAGGTTCCCAATGGCATGCCCAGACAGAAAATCATCGTCCGTATCAAATCGGTACTGGAATAAATCCACCCAATAATTATCCACACCTGCCAAAGCGCCGATACAGTTTCTCATGTCTCCCGGAGGCACGATGTTGATAAAGTCGCGGATCTTACCACTACTTCCGCCATCATCGGCAACGGTCACAATGGCAGAAATGTCCATATCTAGACGCTTCAGACCACGCAAAATCACTGACAGGCCGGTTCCCCCGCCAATAACTGCGACCTTGCGCCTATTTGTATCCTTATTTTTCATGATGTTTCAACTCATTTTCTGTCGTTGGACGGTCACGGTGAATCACATTAAGTTTATATCCCTTTGCTTTCAAATCTTTGCCTAAGCGTTCCACCAAGGCGACGGAACGGTGCTTCCCGCCGGTACAGCCGATCCCGATCGTCAGCGTGGATTTCCCCTCTGCTTCATAACTAGGCAAGGTGAAATAGATCAAATCAGTGAATTTCTGATAAAACTCTTCGGTGACTTCTTGCTTCATGACATAGTCATAGACCGGTTGATCCAGCCCTGTCTGGGGTTGTAATTCTGGGATGTAATGAGGATTGGGCAGAAAACGCACGTCCATGGTAATATCCGCATCAATGGGTGCGCCGAATTTAAAACCAAAAGACATCAGATTCACGGTGAAGATGGGATTTTCCTCTTCGGTCCACAAGCGCATAAGTCGCTCACGTAACTGTCGCGGTGTTAAATCCGTAGTATCGATGATGTGCTGGGCACCAGTGCGTAAATTGCTTAACACCCGGCGCTCTCGGCGGATTTCTGACAAGAGGCTCCCCTGATCGGCCAAAGGATGACTGCGACGCGTTTCTTTAAAGCGCGAAACTAATTCTTCATCTTTTGCTTCCAAGAACAAGGTGGTAATGCTTTGATTGGAATCTTCGCGTAAAATGTTATGAATCTCATCGACAGTATCGAAAAATTCATAAGTACGCGTGTCGATTCCCAAGGCAACTTTGGTGATTTTCTCACTATTATTGACCAAATCTAGGAAGGCCCCAAACATACTCGGTGGCAGATTATCGACGACATAGAACCCCATGTCTTCGAAGCTTTTGATGGCTTCTGTTTTACCTGCTCCACTCATTCCGCTAACAATGACTAACTCTGTTGGATATGACATGTAGGTACTCCCCTTTCTTAGACCTTTCGCCATTATAACACACTCACAGCCCCGGGTGTGTCCTTAAGTGAATATTTAATACAAAAAATGTCTGTCTCCTAGCAAGAAGACAGACAGGACGGGTTTATTGGGCAGCTTGACGAACAGCTGCTTCGACTTTTTCCGCTTTTTCCTCGACTGCTTGACGAATATCGGCGACAACTCCTAAATACATCTTGATCAGCGGTTCTGTTCCACTTGGACGGAAGGCCACCCAGCTACCGTCTTCCAATTTGTATTTCAAGGCATCGGAACTTGGTTCGCTCAGAGCTTCCACTTGACCGTTGGCGTCTGTACGCTCACCCACCAAGTAATCGGCAGTCTCAACAACTTGAATACCGGCAAAGTCGGAAATACCTTCACGACGAATACGCGCCATGATGTCCTTCATCTGCTGGGCACCGGCCAGACCTGGGTACCTGACAGAAATTGTTTTTTCTAAGAAATAACCATGTTTCTCATAGAGGCCTTCCAAGGCATCTACCAAGGTACGTCCATGCTTCTTATGGTAAGCCACTAATTCCGCCAAGACGACCAGGGCTTGAATCGCATCCTTGTCACGAACAAATGGTTTCACCAAGTAACCGTAACTTTCCTCGAATCCCATCAAGAAGGTATGGTCACCGCTTTGCTCGTATTCTTCGATCTTTTCAGCAATGAAACGGAAGCCTGTCAGAACTTCTACCATGTCCAGTCCGTAAGATTCAATGATGCGGTCGGCAAGGTTGGTAGAAACGATGGACTTACAGGCTACACCATTGCTTGGCAATTCACCTTTGTCACTCTTGGCTTGTAAAATATAATCCAACATAACACAGGCAATCTGGTTACCTGTTAATAATTGATAATTCCCGGAGGCATCTTTGGCCTTGGCTCCTAAACGGTCAGCGTCAGGGTCCGTGGCAAGCAAGATGTCTGCATCCACTTGTCGACCTAATTCCTCCGCTTGTGTGAAGACCTCTTCGGATTCAGGGTTGGGAGATTCGACCGTTGGGAAGTCTCCGTCAATGGTTGACTGAGCTTTTACAAGATGAACATTGGTAAACCCAGCATTGGATAAACCTTTCTCACCATAGTACTTACCAGTTCCATGAAGCGGAGTGAAGACAATGTGCACATCATCGTTCATCTCTTGGATCAGGTCACGGTCAATAGTAACCGTGGCTAATTCTTCAAAGTAGGCATCGTCGGTTTCACGTTTGATAATTTGAAGGATGCCTGAGTCTCGTGCTTCTACTTCATCGGCCACTTCCACTGCCAATGGATTTTCAACCGCACGTACGAATTCTGTGAGACGGTCAGAGTCTTCCGGTGGCATTTGACCGCCATCTTCCCCGTACACCTTATAACCGTTGTACTCTTTCGGGTTGTGGCTAGCGGTAATCATAATTCCAGCATAGGCCTCCCAATGACGCACAGCAAAAGAAACTGCCGGTGTTGGGCGTAGGTCTCTGAATAAATAGCTCTTGATGCCATTCTTAGCTAAGACCAAGGCAGATTCCAAAGCAAATTCAGGTGAATAATGACGAGAGTCGTAGCCGATAGCCACTCCCCGGGCCATGGCCTCTTCGCCCTCACTCTTAATCAGTTCCGCCAAGCCTTGAGTCGCTTGACGCACGGTGTATTTATTCATGCGGTTTGGCCCGACACCAAGCACGCCACGCATACCTGCCGTTCCGAAACTCAACTGAGCCCCAAAGGCATCTTCTAACTCTTCTTGTGACAAATTGTCCAATTCCACTCGTAAATGAGCATCCAAGTGTTCGAAAGCATCCCATTGTTGCATTACTTTTTCCCAGTCCATATGGTCTCCCATCCCTCTCATTTAGTAAGTTTTAGCAATATTTCTCTCAAGATAATCATACCATGAAAAGGCTTTTACAACAGCATTAAATTACAAAAAATGATGTGACCCCAAAATACGGACACGGATTTTGGGGGTTTAGTATGTTTAAATATAAGTTTGAATTTGAGATATGAGATTATTA